>NZ_JBSGDZ010000041.1:26148-64119 GCF_053602655.1 Sphaerisporangium sp. NPDC004334 | reverse complement strand
CGTGCTTTCGTCGCGGTTCGCGCTTGTGGGCGGGGGCTGTGTTGTCTGGGGGGCGAGCCCCCGAACCCCCGGCGAGGGGCCTGCCGGCCCCTCGCGCAATCGAGATGGACCTGCGTGCGCCGACCGAGCAGCGAGGCCGCCAAGTGCGACACGTCGAGGTGTTCTCCGACGCTGACCGCGTGCTTCGTGTCGCCGTAGCCGACGGCGGCGGACAGTTCATGGATCGACACGTTGGTCGGTCCGAACGCCGTCCAGAAATCGTTGCGGTCCTCCCCCAGGACGTCCGCCACACGCCGAGCCTGCCGAAGGAACATCTCCACACCGGCGCGGTCGAACCGGGTGGCAGCAGCGGTCACCGCGACGAGATACAGGCCTCCCAGTACCGAAACACGCTCGGGCTCGGACCGCTTGAGTGCGCGCTCGAGTGCTTCGGCCGCGCGCACGGCGATCTGCAGCCCCTTCTCCGGCTCGTCAAGCCGGACAAAGATGTAGCCCAGCCGATAGGCGCTCACCGCCGCGAGAAGAGAATCCTCCGCCTCCTCGGCGGCCGACATGGACCGGTCGCCGGCCATCCAGGCAAGCTGGGCTTCCCCGACCCTGCTCAATGTGGTCGCCGCCGCCTGATAGACCAGAGCCCGCAACCTCGCCCAATCGCGGCCCTGATCAGATTGCCTGCCCCGGCTCGCGATCTCGGTCGCGACGATGAGCCCTGGCAGGCTGCGCCCTGCTTCGCCGTACCTCGTGGCCTGGTAGAGGTCGTTGACGCTCTGCAGTCTTTGACGCAGCCACGCCAGATTCTCTTGGGTGGCTTCACCAGGTGGCATGCGGGCGTGCGCGGGCGCGTCAGGATCGAAGAGCACGTCGACCCCATCTGACGCAGCGTGTCCAAACTACGGCTGAACGCCGGATGGCGCGCCAGAGCGTCCTTGAGCAATGGGACGGCCAGGATGGGGACGCCGAAGCCCGCCAATTCACACAGCAGTCCGACCGCGAAGGTGTCGGCGATCCCACCCGCCCATTTGTTCACGGTGTTGAAAGTGGCGGGAGCGACCACTACCGCATCGGCGGCCGGAAGCGCGTCCGGTTCGTCCGGTTCGTCCGGCATCCGGTAACCGCAGCGCACCCGATCGCCGGTCAGTCGTTCCAGCTCCGCCTGATCGACGAAGTTCGCGGCCATCGGCGTGGTGATGACGCGGACGGTCCACCCGGCGCTTTGGGCGAGACCCGCGAGGTGCTGGACGGACGCCGCCGCCGGGGCCGCGCAGACCACGACATAGAGCACGCCGCCCGATATCGGTTCCGCCCGCATGCCCGGATCATAATCAGGCCCCTCGCCGGGGGTTCGGGGGCTCGCCCCCGAGACAACACAGCCCGAGCGCCGCTTGCGCGAAGCGCGTCGAATGCTCGGACCATGCCTGCGCACCTCCGCCGGTTGCGCGGGGCCATGAGGCGGCGTACGGCGAAGGCGGCTGCGCCCTGCACACCGGCTGACCCCGGAGGTCAGACCTTGCGGCCGGTGTCGCCGGAGAAGGCCGCCAGTGCGCCGAGGCCGATGTAGACCAGACCGCTGGCCACGTCCAGGCGGCGGGCGGCGATGGACGAGCGGCGCAGCCGGCCGGCGAGGGCGGCCGACAGCAGCGCGTAGGTGCCGTCGCTGGCCATGCCCAGGGCGATCCAGATCAGCCCGAGCAGGACGATCTGCGGCGCGACCGGACCGCGTCCCGGGTCCACGAACTGCGGCAGGAAGGCCAGGAAGAACAGCGCCGTCTTGGGGTTGAGCACGTTGACCACGAAGCCCTCGCCGAACATGCGTGAGCGCGAGACCGGCTCGGCCTCCTTGGCGAGCGCGCCGGTCCGGGCGAACAGTTTGCGCAGACCGAGGTACAGCAGGTACGCGGCGCCGGCGTACTTCACCGCGGTGAACGCGGTGGCCGAGGCGGCGAGCAGCGCGCTGACGCCGAGCGCGGCGGCCACCACGTGGACGACCGAGCCCGCGTGGATGCCCGCGACCGACACCAGCCCGGCGGCCCTTCCCTGCGCCACGCTGCGGGTGACGATGTAGACGACGGCGGGTCCCGGGACGAGCAGCAGGGCGAGCGTCGCCGCGGTGAAGACGGCGAGCGCGGTCATGGATGGCATGTCGCCGATGGTAGGAATCATCCCGCTCCCAGGTCCATCGATTTCCGCCCCACCGGCCGCCTCAGGGAACGGCGTCGGCGAGGGCGGCCAGGAGGGCCGCGGTGGCCGGGGGCTCCGGCGGCTCACCGTAGGTGGCGGCGAAGACGTGCCTGGTCGAGCCGGGGATGGCGCTCGTCCGCACGTCCGGGTGGCGGTGGGCGGCCAGCGCCAGGCCGGGCAGCACGGTCACCCCGAGCCCGGCCGCGACCATCGCCTGAACGGCCACGTAGTCGTCGGTCGTGAAGGCGATCGAGGGCGCGAACCCGGCCGCGGCGCACAGCTCGAGCAGATGGCCGCGGCACCGCTCGCAGCCGCTGATCCACTTGGCGCCCGCGTACGTGGCCGGCGAGCCGTCCGCGGCCGTCCTGGGCGGGGTGACCAGGAAGCCGGGGTCGTCGAACAGCGCGGTCAGCCGGACGCCGTCCTCTTCGGCCGGGGTGGGCGCTGGAGCGGTGGCGTACCGGAAGGTGACCGCCACGTCGACCTGGCCGGCGCGCAGCATGGCCAGGGCCTGCGGCGGCTCGGCCTCGACCAGGCGCAGGTCCAGCCCGGGATGCTCCCGGGAGAGCCGTACGGCCGCGGCGGGCACGAACGTGCCGAGCGCCGAGGGGAACGCGGCCAGGCGCACGCGGCCCGCGCGCAGGCCGACGTGCGCCGCCAGCTCCGCCGAGGCGGAGTCGAGTCGTCCGATGATCTCGGCGGCACGGTCGGCGAGGATCAGCCCCGCCTCGGTCAGTCTGATGCCCCGGCCCACCCGCTGGACCAGCCGGGCCCCGGTCTCGGCCTCCAGCCGGGCCAGGTGGTGGCTGACCGACGGCTGGGAGTAGTGCAGCTCGCGGGCGGCGGCCGTCACCGAGCCGTGCCGGGCGACGGCGTCCAGGACGCGGAGCCGCAGCATGTCGAGCATCCATCAACTATATCTATGGATCGTGCCGCGCATTGGCATTGGACCTATGAAAGCGTGCGGGACAGGGTGGTGCCCATGCCGATCGTGTCCTGTCCTCCGGCGCCGCCGTCGTTCACCGACGTCCTGCGCGCCGCCCGCGTCATCGCCCCGCACCTGCCGCCGACGCCGATGTGGTCCTACCCCGTGCTCGACGCGCACGTGGGCGCCGAGATCCACCTCAAGCACGAGAACGCCCAGCCGACGGGCGCGTTCAAGGTCCGCGGCGGGCTCAACCTGCTCGCCCACCTGCCGGCCGGCACGGAGAAGGCCGGGGTGCTCACCTACTCCACCGGCAACCACGCCCAGTCGATCGGGTACGCGGCCCGGATCTCCGGGGTCCCCTGCACCGTCGTCATGCCCGAGAACCCGAATCCGGCCAAGGTGGCGGCGGTGGAGGCCCTCGGCGCGGCGGTCGAGATCCGCGGCGCCACGATGGTCGAGACCGGCGCCTACGCGCGAGCGCTCGCCGAGGAGCGCGGCGACCGGCTGATCAGCCCGGCCGGCGACCCGGACCTGATCGCGGGCGTCGGGACGCTCTACCTGGAGATGTTCACCCGGCAGCCGGACCTCGACGCCGTCTTCGTCCCGGTGGGCTCGGGCACCGGCGCCGCCGCGGCCTGCCTGGTCGCCCGCGCGGTCGCCCCGCGCTGCCGCGTGATCGCCGTGCAGTCGTCGCAGGCGCCCGCCGCCCACGACGCCTGGCGCTCCGGAGAGCCCGCCGGGCGGCCGGTCGGGACGGTCGCGGAAGGACTGGCGACCGGCTCGTCCTTCGCCCTGCCGCAACAGCTCATGCGCGGGCTGGACGACTTCCTGCTCGTCCACGACGATGACCTGCGCGCCGCCCAGCGCCTGCTGCTCACCAAGGCCCACACCCTGGCCGAACTGGCCGGCGCCGCCGCCCTGGCCGGGCTGCTCGCCGTCAGGGAACGGTTCACCGGGCGCAAGGTCGCCGTCGTCTGCACGGGCGCCAACGCCGGCCCGGCCGAGATCGAGCGGCTCCTGTCCTGAACCGGTGGTTCCAGAGGGGGCGCGTGCGCGTCGGTCGAGATCGACCGGCTCCCCTCCTGAACCGGTGGCTCAGGAGGGGGCGGCGTCCTCACCGGCCGCGGCGGACAGGAGCTCCGGCCGCAGCACCCGGGAGGCCCCGATGATCTCGATGCCGAGCAGGAAGCCCTGGGCGTCGAAGTCGAGGATGACGTCTCCGCGCAGGTCCTCGTCCTCCACGGGGACCTGGACCGAGGCCTCCCCCTCGTCGATGTGGTCGACCAGGTAGACGTACGCGACGTCGTTCTCCTGCTCGTATTCGATGCGCAACTGGCTCCTACTTCCTCTTCCAGAAGGTCGTGACGATCTTCCCGGTGTGCTTGTTGACGACGACGCCGATCTTGTTGCCTTCGTGGACGACCGTGTCGGACGTCCGGCCCGGCTTCTTCCTCCCCGTCGCGATCGCCTGCTGCACCATGTCGTCGCTGATGCCTCGCTGCCCCTGACGCTGCGAGGCGTGCCGGGAGGTGCCGCCCCCGCTTCCGCCCTTCTTCTTCCCCATCTTCATCATGAGGTCGTCGAGCGGGTTGTCGGCCCCGCGCCCCGGCACTCGGGCCGCGCCTCGCACGCCCAGGCGGCCGCCGGCGCCGGCCAGGGCGGGGGTGCCGCCCATCGGGCCGCGGGCGTTGCGCAGGATGCGTTCCAGGGGCTCGGTGACCTTGCGGGCGAGACCGGGGGCGAGCACCCGGGCGCCGCCCTCGCCGGCCTCGCGCAGGATCCTGCCCATCGCGGCCCGCGTGGCGAGCACGGTGGCCGTGGCGGTGCCGAGAGCGAGCGGGCCGCCGGCGAGCAAGCTGGTCGCGAGCTTGACCGTGGCGGCGGCGGCCTGCGAGATCACCGCGATCTTCGTGCCGGTGACGACGGTGGCCGTGCCGTCGAGCAGGACGGGCGCGTAGGAGCTCGCCCGCGTCGCCAGCCCGAGGTGGCCGGTGCCGCCGGTCTTCTCCCAGTGGCCGGCCAGGGCGGTCGCTGACGCGCCCTTGTAGTCGGCCCCGGTCGTGCGGACCACCTGGTCGGCGCCCTCGGAGGAGGCCGCCGACTGGGCGGTGAGCCGGCGCCAGGAGTCCGCCTCGTGGCGGATCTTGCTCTCGCTGATGTTGGGCCAGGGGACTCCGGCCATGTTGAGCATGCCGGAGGCCCAGGGCGGAAGCATCACGTCCATGTGACGCCCAGGTCCCCGTCCAGTACGGCCATGCCGCCGACCAGGTCGTCCTCCGCGTACGAGACCCGCCCGCTCGCGGTGGTGAGCCCGTCCCCGGTGGCCGTGATCACCTGGCCCATGTGGGTGTAGGTGGCGAGCGCGGTGTTCTTGCACTCGGCGTAGGCCGAGATGAGCGGGCTCAGCAGCCCGTCGTCCCCCCATGACCGGGGGTCGTTCTCCAGCAGTCCCCGCACCGCCGACGCGTACTCTTCCCCGTGCGCCCGGAGGTGGGAGCCGGACGCCGAAAGAGCCCCGTGGGCCATGTCGAATCCCCGTTCCATGGTCGCAGGCTAGCCATGATCGGCCACGATTGCGCCACATTCCATTGTGAATCCCGACATCTGGCGTTTACAGCGGTCATTCGTGCCGATCACCGCCCTTCCCGCCGGTACCATCCTCACCAATGGCGCCGTCCCCGCGTTCCGGCGCCGGGTGAGGGAGCGTGTGGTGTCCGATGACCTCGAGCATCTGGAGCGGATCGTCCGCCAGACCGAGGAGGTGATGCGCGGCTTGCGTCAGGCGCAGGCCGCGATCGGGCGGGTCACCGGCGAGGGGGAGGGCGCGGGCGGCCTGGTGCGCGTGGTGTCCGACGGCAGGGGACGGCTCACCGACGTCCGGTTCGACCCGCGCGTCATGCGCCTTGACCCCGACGAGCTGGGCAGACAGGCGCTCAGGGCCGTCCAGGACGCGCAGCGGTCGGCCGTGCGCGCCTCGGAGGAGATCATCGAGCGCGCCCGCGAATCCGCTGAGGGGTTCCCCGAGCCGCTCGACGAGCGGTTCGTGCGGCGCCGGGTCGAACAGGTCGCCCGCGAGATCGAGTGACGGCGGGGGCGCCGGCAAGGAGTGATCGATGGACAGGCTGGACGCCGACCCCGCCAACTGGCGGGACGGCGAGCTGGAGAAGGACGCCGAGCGTGCCGCCCGCATCCTCGCGTGGGTCGAGGAGGGGCAGCACGAACTGGAGGCGATCACCGGGGAGGGCGAGGCCGCGGACGGCCAGATCAAGGTGGTCACAGGCTCCGACGGGCTGGTACGGGACATCGCGATCACCCGGCGGGCCATGCGCCTGGACAGCGGGTCGCTGGCGGAGGAACTGCTGGCCGCCGTCCACCGTGCGCAGGACGACGCCGAGCGCAAGGGCCGGGAACTGCTCAACGAGGCGCTCGGAGAGGTGCTCCCGGCCGGCGCGTCCGACGTCGAGGCCATCGAGGAGCAGTACGCCCGCATCCTGGACTACTTCGACCGCCCCTGACCGGCCGGACCCCGGCACGACCGGCCGGGACCCGTGACGACCGGCCGAGACCCGGCACGACCAGGACACGGCACGACCAAGACCGGGACTCGGGGACGACCTGCCACGACCGGGCCGAAGGCCCCTCCGTGGTCCGGCCCGGGAGCGCCCGGCCGATGGTCAGGCGCGGGTGAAGAAGCGGCGCAGCACCGGCGCGACCCGCTCCGGGGCGCCGCGCTGGGCCGCGTTGCCCGACGCGCTGTGGCCGAGCCCGGGCAGCTCGGCCCGCTCGGCGCGCGGCAGGATCTTCGCCAGGGCATCGGCGGCCACCCGCATGTACGCCGGGCTCCTGCCGCCGACGAGCAGCAGGATCTCGGCGCGCGTGGCCCTGAGGTCCTCCAGCTCGCGGCTCTGCTCGGCGACCAGCCGGACGTCATGGCGCAGGGTCGGCGCGAGGGCGCGGAAGGGCACGTCGTCCGGCCCGGCGTCGCCGTCCTCGCGCGCCATCAGCTTGGTGGTGAGCGCCTCCAGCAGCCGGCGGGGGACGTAGTCGAACACCTTGGGCCCCATCTGCGTGCCCTTCATACCGGTGACCAGCGCCGCCGCCGTCCTGCCCTCGGCCAGCTCCCGTTCGTGCCGCGCCAGCCAGGCCAGGGACGGCGAGCCGTCGATCGGCAGCGGCGGGTCGAAGACGACGGCCCTGGTCACCGCCGGAACCGACCGCGCCGTGCGCAGGGCGACGACGCTGCCGGAGCTGACGCCGAACAGCAGCCGGGCGCCGGTCTCCTCCAGCAGGGCGGCGACGTCCGCCACCTCGGTGCGCAGGCCGTGCCCCTCGCGGTGCGGGCCGCTCAGCCCCCGCCCGCGACGATCGGGCAGGTAGCAGGTGAAGTCGGGGGCGAGCGCCTGAGCCAGCTCGATGTGGCTGACGGAGGACTCCATGGCGCCGTGGAGCAGCACCAGGCCGGGACCGCGGCCGAGCCGCCGGTAGCCGATGGTGGTGCCGTCCGCTGAGGTCACCGAGCCGGTGGTCACGGTGGTCGTCGTCGGGCTGGTGGTCGTCGGGTCGGTCGTCGCGTCGGACATGGTCTCTCCCATGGTCGGCGCGGGACCGGAAAATCCGGTCCGGCGCGTGTCGGTCGGCATGCGTGCGAACCGGCCCATGCGGGGGAGCCCAGCTATCCTTGCGGTTGCCACCTTGCGGCCGGGTTCCGTCGCCACGGGTCTCGGTTCGAGGTCGAGCCCGGCGGGGTGTTCCCGCACCCCGCCGGGCGTCATGGTCGTCGGTCGTGCGTCGTTCAGTCCTGCGTCATTTGGTCGTGCGTCTTCTGGTCATGCGTCATCGGTCCGGGTCCGCCGTGCTGCCCCTTTCGGCGATCTCGGCCAGGTCGGGCGGTATGCGGCCCGTCCGGTGATAGTCCCGCCACCCGGCCTGGCCGGGGAAGGAGCCGGCGGTCAGTTCCTCCAGCAGCGCGCTCACCCAGGCCGCCTCGGCCTCGCGGACGGCCAGCTCGTACTCGTCCTCGATGAGGAACAGCCGGGGGACGTCCTGGCGGTCGTGGTCCAGGGCCTCGCGCCGGGTGGCGGTCTCCTCCGCGAGCAGGCGCAGGCGCCGCCGCAGCAGCCCGGCCACCTCGTCGGGCGGCAGGCTCCCCATCACCGAGAGCCCGGCCTGGAAGCTCGACCACTCCGGCTCGGGATCGGACAGCAGCTCGCGGGTCCAGTCGCGCATCTCCTCCTGCCCGGCGTCGGTGATGCGGTAGACGGTGCGCTCGGGGCGGCCGCCCTGCCGGGTGCTCTCGGCCGCCTCCAGGAAGCCGTGGCGTTCGAGATTGCGCACCACCGTGTAGAGCGAGCCCCATTTGACCCGCATGTCGTGGTCCTTGCCCCGCGCCCGGAGCATCGAGGCCATCTCGTAGGGGTGCATCGGCCGCTGCACGACGGTGCCCAGGATGGCGAGGGCCAAGAGATTGCCGACCTTGCGCCGCTTCGCCACCGCGTGACTCCTCCTCTATTCGTCTACGATTACTCGTTCACGAGCATACGGCGACGGCTATGCCGGTGACAAGACCCCTTCCGCCTGCGGCCGTGTCCGGGACGGGTCGTAAGCTCGCGGCATGAGCGGTTTCGAGATCGGCACCGACGGTCCGCAGGTGATCGTCGTCGGGGTCGACGGCTCCGAGACCTCCATGCGCGGCACCGCCTACGCCTGGGGGCTCGCCCGCCGCCAGGGCTCTGAGCTGATCTTCGTCTACGTCGTGGTCACCAGCCCGATCACCTCGCTCATCCCCGATGCCTCCGTCAGTGCCATCCAGGCGCAGGAGGAGGCGGGCGCCGAACTGCGCGACCGGCTCGCCAAGGTGGCCGAGTCGATCCAGCCGCGGGTGCGCCACACTTTCCGCATCGAGCGCGGCGACGCCGCCTCGGTCCTGATCCGCGTCGCGAACGAGGTCAGGGCGGACGCCGTGGTCGTCGGCTCCTCCGCCCAGGCCGGCCACCGGCTGATGGGCTCGGTGGCCGTCCGCCTGGTCCGCGCCGGCCGCTGGCCGGTCACCGTCGTCCCCTGACCCGCGCCCCGGCCTGTGCCTCGACGCGTGCCTCGACGCGTGCCTCGACCCGCGGCCGTACTCGCGCCTTCGGCCCGGGCCCGTGATCCACGTCTCTGACCCACGCCCGTGATCCTCGGCGAGCCGTTCGCTGAACGTTTCAAGCCGTTCACAGATGTGAAACAGATCCCAAGATGGGGAATCGGCGACCGCCCAGCTAGGAGGCCGTGGCCGGCGTTTCGCCACGGGAAAGACTTTCTGCGTCCTCACCAGGCGGGTTGACAGCCATGAGGGCGATTTTTACCTTCGACTCGTTCGCTTACATGTATGCCATACACATATGTGAACAGTATGGCGAGCCCTACGAACCCCGAGGAGTGATCGTGGGCGTGATCGTGAACAGAAGGCGGGCGGGCGCCGTGCTCGCCCTGGCGGCGGCCTCAGGTGTGGCGCTGGCCGGCGGCATCGTCGCCGGGGTGCCCGCCTCCGCGGCGCCGGCGTCGGGCGCCGCGCTCCAGGCCGCGATGGCCGCCCCGACCGACCTGGTCGGCTGGGCCACCCAGGGCGGCGGCACCACCGGCGGCGGGAACCTCTCGCCCACCAACGTCTCCAGCGCCTCGGCGCTGACCTCAGCGCTGTCGTCGTCCAGCGCCGCGGTGATCCGCGTCTCCGGGACGATCTCCTGCTCGGGCATGCTCAAGGTCGCCTCCAACAAGACCGTCCTGGGCAACGCGGGAGCCACGCTGGTCGGCTGCGGCCTCAACGTGACCAAGGCGTCCAACGTGATCATCCGGAATCTGACCTTCCGCGACTGGAACGACGACGGCATCAACGTGCAGTACTCGACCCGGGTCTGGCTGGACCACAACACCCTCAGCCACGGCCACGACGGCGCCATCGACATCAAGCGCTCCAGCGACTACGTCACCGTCTCCTGGAACCGCTTCTTCAACCACGACAAGACCATGCTCCTCGGCCACAGCGACGACAACGCCTCCGAGGACGTCGGCCACCTGCGCGTGACCTACCACCACAACTTCTTCGACGGCACCAACCAGCGTCACCCGCGCGTGCGCTTCGGCAACCCCGTGCACGTCTACAACAACTACTACGCCAACGTCGGATCCGGCGGAGGCTACGGCGTGGCCTCCACCGAAGGCGCGGGCGTCCTGGTCGAGGGCAACTACTTCGAGAACACCGCCGACCCGTTCCACCGCGGCGAGGCGTCGTCCGGGCCGGGCACGCTCGTGGCCCGCAACAACTTCTTCGTGAACTCGGGCGCGGGGGACGCCGGCGGCAGCGTGGCCTCCATCCCCTACTCCTACTCGCTCGACACCGCGTCGAACGTCAAGTCGATCGTCACCGCGAGCGCCGGCGCCGGCAAGATCAGCGTCTGACGCCGTTCGTGCGAACCGGACCCAGCGGTCACAGAAACAAGGAGAGAACAAACGTGAGCCTCATCATGAGGACGAGAATGACGGGCAGAATGCTCGTCCTGACCGTCGCGGCCGGCGTCGCGCTGGTGGCGGGCGTCACCGGCGCGGGCATGGCGGCCGCCGCGGCGCCGACGTCCGGCTCCTACACCCTGGTCAACGCCGGGAGCGGGCTGTGCCTGGACGCGCCGGGCGGCTCCGACGGCACGCAGCTGGTCCAGTCGTCCTGTAGCGGGGGCGGCAACCAGGTCTGGACGCTCGCCTCGGCGAGCGGCGGCGTCACGCTCAAGGCCGGCGGCTCCGGCAAGTGCGCGGGCGTCAAGGACGCCAGCACCTCCGCGGGCAAGGCCGTGCAACTGGAGAGCTGCACGGGAGCCTCCTCGCAGTCCTGGCAGCTCACCGAGTCCGGGTCCAACTACCGCGTGGTCAACGCCAACGGCGGCAAGTGCCTGAACGTCAAGGACAGCTCGACCAGCCCGGGCGCGCTCATCCAGCAGAACTCCTGCGACTCGGTGACCAGCAAGCAGTGGAGGCTGGCGCCGGCCGGGTCGACCCCGACTCCGACGGCCACGCCCACGCCCACCCGGACCCCCACCCCGACGCCTACTCCGACGGGTGGCGGCGGCACCATCCCGGCCTTCCCCTCGCCGAGCGGCTCGGTGAAGGTCGACGCCACCATCCAGGTGTCGGGCACCTTCGACGGCGGGATGAAGCGCTACTACGGCATCGGTGACGGCGGCCAGAGCGAGAGCCAGGACCCGGTGTTCGAGCTGGCAGCGGGCTCGACGATCAAGAACGTCATCATCGGCGCGCCGGCCGGTGACGGCATCCACTGCAACGGCAACTGCACGATCCAGAACGTCTGGTGGGAGGACGTGGGCGAGGACGCCGCGACCTTCCTCGGCGGCAACGACTACTACGTCACCGGCGGCGGCGCCAAGTCGGCCTCGGACAAGGTGTTCCAGCACAACGGCCCGGGCACCGTCCACATCAGCAACTTCTTCGTCGGCAGCTCCGGCAAGCTGTACCGGGCGTGCGGCAACTGCTCCAGCTCCTACCAGCGCCACGTGGTGATGAACGGCATCGTCGCCCAGAGCACCAAGGTGCTGGCCGGAATCAACACCAACTGGGGCGACACCGCGCGGTTCAGCAACATCACCGTCTACGGCAGCGCGAGCAGCACCAGCATCTGCGACAAGTACAAGGGCGTGCCCAAGGGCAGCGAGCCGACGAAGATCGGCAGCGGTGCCGACGGTGTCAACTGCATCTACTCGTCCTCGGACATCACCTACAAGTGATGCCCGCGAACGGCAGGAGCCCCCGTGCCGCGCCGGCACGGGGGCTCCGCCGTTCACTCTGAATGCCAGGCCCTGCGTGCCCCAAGGGCTCGAAGGCTGGACGGCTGGACGGCTCGAACGGCTCAGATCGCGCCGTAGTCGGCCAGGAACAGGGCCTCGGCGGTGGCGGCGCGGCGCAGCTCCTCGATGACCAGGCGCTCGTTCGGCGCGTGGATGGCGGCGCCGTCGTCCTCGGCGCCGAACAGCAGGATCTCGGCCGCCGGGTACTGCTTGAGCAGCGTGGCCACCAGCGGGATCGAGCCGCCCGAGCCGATGTCGCGCGGCGTCCGGCCGAAGGCGCGCTTCATCGCCCGGTTGAGCGCGGCCCTGGCCCGGCCGCCGCCGTCGGCCTGGAACCCCGAGCCGAGGACCAGGTCGGTCACCGACGCCTCCACCCCCCAGGGCGCGGCGTGACGCAGGTGCTCGGCCACGTCGTTCGCGGCGGTCTTGGGGTCGCCGGACGGGGGGACGCGGACGGTGACGCGGGCCCGCGCCACCGGCTGGACCGCGTTGATCGCGCCCTGCACCGTAGGCACGTCCAGCCCGGTGACCGTGATCGCGTACGAGGCCCAGAGGCGGTCGGCCAGCGAGCCGGAGCCGACCAGGGACACCCCGTCCAGCACGCCGGCGGTCGCCCGGAACTCCTCCTCGGCGGGGCCGGCGCCGAGGAAGACCCCGCGCGGCAGCCCGGGCACCCGGACGTCGCCGTTCTCGTCGTGCAACGAGGCCAGCATGCGGATCAGCGCCGCCAGCGCGTCGGGGGCGGCGCCGCCGAACGAGCCGCTGTGCACCGACTCGGCCAGGGTGCGCACCTCGACGGTGAAGGCCGCCATCCCGCGCAGCGACGTCGTCACGGTCGCGTCGCCCACGCTGGGGTTGCCGGTGTCGGCCACGATGATGGCGTCGGCGCGCAGCAGCTCGGGGTTGCGCTCGACGAACTCCTCCAGGCGCTCGCCGGCGTACTCCTCCTGGCCCTCGATGATGACCTTGATGCCCACGGGGAACCGGCCCTGGAAGGACCGCAGGGCCAGGACGTGCGCCAGCACGCCCGACTTGTCGTCGGCGACGCCGCGGCCGTACAGAGCGCCGTCGACGAACGTCGGCTCGAACGGGGGCGTGCGCCACAGCGCGGGGTCTCCGGCGGGCTGGACGTCGTAGTGCGCGTACAGCAGCACGGTCGGGGCGCCGGGCGGGGCGGGCGCCTCGCCGTAGACGGCGGGGAAGCTTCCGTCGACCGGGATCTGCCGGACCTGCGCGAGCCCGGTGCCGCGGAGCAGTTCCTCGGTCATCGCGGCCGCCGCGTACACCGGCTCCTCGGGATGACCGGGGAAGGCGACCGAGGGGATGGCGGCGAGCCGGGTGAGCTCCTCCACCGCCCTCGGCATCTCGGCTGCTACGGCGTTCTCGATTTGATCAGGAGTCACGGCTGTCTGTTCCCCGTATCGGCTGAGTTCTGATTCGACACATTGCATCACAGTCAGAACGCGCGTCGTGCCGTCGTCCGAGGTCCCGGGGGTCCTTCGGGGAGATCGGGAAAGCGACCGGTCCGCGGTATGTCCTGTGTGCCGGGCGGCCTCGCCCGCCGGGCGCGTTACATCGGTTCCGCGTGCCCACCGGGGATTCGCGTTCGACACACCCACACGGATTTCGTCGTTGTTACATACCGATATCGCGGATTCCGAAGTTCTTGCATAGTGTCGCCACGCAACCAGTTGTAATCACCCGTGTGGAACATGCACACTGAGGGCAGTCGAGATCACGAGGAAAGATAGCCATGACGCGACCTGAGACCGACACGGCCGCCGTCCTGAAGGCAGCGCAGGACAACCTGTGGCTGCACTTCACCCGGCACAGCGCCCACGACGCCGGGCAGGTGCCGACGATCGTCCGGGGCGACGGTGCCTACATCTACGACCTCAACGGCAAGCGCTACCTCGACGGGCTGTCCGGCCTGTTCGTCGTGCAGATGGGGCACGGGCGGGCCGAACTGGCCGAGGCGGCGGCCAAGCAGGCGCAGGATCTCGCCTTCTTCCCCCTGTGGTCGTTCGCCCACCCCAAGGCCGCCGAACTGGCCCAGCGCCTGGCCGGCCTGACCCCCGGCGACCTCAACCGGGTGTTCTTCACCACCGGCGGCGGCGAGGCCGTCGAGTCGGCCTGGAAGCTCGCCAAGCAGTACTTCAAGCTCGTCGGCAAGCCGCTGAAGCACAAGGTCATCAGCCGGGCCATCGCCTACCACGGCACCCCGCAGGGCGCGCTGTCGATCACCGGCATCCCGGCGTTCAAGCAGTTCTTCGAGCCGCTGGTGCCGGGCTCGGTGCGCGTTCCCAACACCAATTACTACCGCGCCGACGAGATCACCGGCATGCCGGGCATGAGCCCGGAGCAGTTCGGCCGCTGGGCCGCCGACCAGGTCGGCAAGGCCATCGAGATGGAGGGCCCCGACACCGTCGCGGCCGTCTTCGTCGAGCCCGTGCAGAACGCCGGCGGCTGCTTCCCGCCGCCGCCCGGATACTTCCAGCGCCTGCGCGAGATTTGCGACCAGTATGACGTGCTGCTGGTCTCGGACGAGGTGATCTGCGCCTTCGGCCGGCTCGGCACGATGTTCGGCGGGCAGAAGTTCGACTACGTCCCCGACATCATCACCTGCGCCAAGGGCCTGACCAGCGGATACTCGCCGATCGGCGCGATGATCGCCTCCGAGCGGCTGTTCGAGCCGTTCAAGTCGGGCGCCACGATGTTCGCCCACGGCTACACCTTCGGCGGCCACCCCGTCTCCTCGGCGGTCGCGCTGGCCAACCTCGACCTGTTCGAGCGCGAGGACATCCTCGGCCACGTGCAGCGCAACGAGCCGGTCTTCCGCGCCACCCTGGAGCGGCTCCGCGACCTGCCGATCGTCGGCGACGTGCGCGGCTCGGGCTACTTCTACGGCATCGAACTGGTCAAGGACAAGGACACCAAGCAGACCTTCGACGAGGCCGAGTCCGAGCGGCTGCTGCGCGGCTTCCTGTCCAACGCCCTGTACGACGCCGGCCTCTACTGCCGCGCCGACGACCGCGGCGACCCGGTCGTCCAGCTCGCGCCCCCGCTCATCTGCGGCCCGAAGGAGTTCGACGAAATCGAGTCGATCCTCCGCTCCGTGCTGACCGAAGCCTGGAACCGCCTTTAGCGGCCGTTCCGGCGTCCTGCCCGTGCCTGGAAGCCAAGGCCCGTACCTCGTTCCGGCACTCCCACAGTCTCGCCATTCCCGAAAGGATTCCGTAATGAAGATCGGCGTGCCAGCCGAGGTCAAGAACCACGAGTACCGGGTCGCCGCCACCCCGGCGGGCGTGCACGAGCTCGTCCGCCACGGCCACGACGTCTACGTGCAGCGCGACGCGGGCCTCGGCTCGCAGATCCCGGACGAGGAGTACCTGTTCGCGGGTGCCAAGATCCTCGACAGCGCGGACGCGGTCTGGGGCGAGGCCGACATGGTGCTCAAGGTGAAGGAGCCCATCGCCGAGGAGTACCACCGGATGCGCGAGGGGCAGGTCCTGTTCACCTACCTGCACCTCGCCGCGTCCCGTGCGTGCACCGACGCGCTGCTGGAACGCAAGGTCACCGCCATCGCCTACGAGACCGTGCAGGCGGGCGCCGCCCTGCCGCTGCTCGCCCCGATGTCGGAGGTCGCCGGGCGGCTCGCCCCGCAGGTGGGCGCGTACAACCTGATGCGCTTCAACGGCGGCCGCGGCGTGCTGCCCGGGGGAGTCCCCGGCGTCGCCCCCGCCAAGGTCGTCGTCATCGGCGGCGGCGTCTCCGGCCTCAACGCCGCGCAGATCGCGGTCGGCATGGGCGCCGAGGTCACCATCCTCGACGTCAACGTCGACCGGCTCCGGCAGATCGACGCCATCTACCAGGGCCGCCTGAAGACCATCGTCTCCACCCGGTACGCCATCGAGCAGGCCGTGGTCGAGGCCGACCTGGTCATCGGCGCCGTGCTGATCCCCGGCGCCAAGGCCCCGACCCTGGTCTCCAACGAGCTCGTCTCGCGCATGAAGGCGGGGTCGGTGCTGGTGGACATCGCCATCGACCAGGGCGGCTGCTTTGAGGACTCCCGGCCCACCACCCACGCCGAGCCCACGTACAAGGTGCACAACTCGGTCTTCTACTGCGTGGCCAACATGCCCGGCTCGGTGGCCAACACCTCGACCTACGCGCTCACCAACGCGACGCTGCCGTACGCGGTCAAGCTGGCCGACCTCGGCTGGCGCGAGGCCCTGCGCGCCGACCCGGCCCTCGCCCTCGGCCTCAACACCCACGCCGGCCGCCTCACCTACGCCCACGTCGCCGAGGCCCACAACCTCCCGCACGACCCGGTGACCGCCGTCCTCAACTAGCCGGACCAGCGCCCGAACCGGCGCCACGCCCTCGCGGCCGGGCCGGCGATCGTCGGAGCTTCACCGCCGCCGGCGATCGTCCAAGCTGCACTGCCATCCATGCGGGGCCGCGGGGGTGGCGCCGTTCTCGTGGTGTCACGGAGTGCGGGGCGGGTCCGACGGGTTCGCGTACTGGTCGGTGAGTTCCTGGCCGATTCTGGCTAGTTCGGTGCGGACCGATTGGGGCTCTACCACTTCGGCCATCGCGCCCCAGCCTGCCAGTTGTTCGGCGATCGAACGGGCCATGTGCGCCGCCACGCGTGCCCGGACCCGCCCGTCGGCCCGCTCATCCTCCTGGGCGACGACCTCGCAGTGTCGTCCGAAATGTGAGCGGAGCACCGGAAGCAACCGGGCGTCCACCAGCACCACGGCCGACACCAGGGATCGCCGCAGCTCCATCTCCGCCACCACGCGCGTCCACTCCGCCGAGAGGTCGAAGTGCTCGGGCCGCTCCGCGGGCAGATCCGTGACGTCCGCGGACGCGATGCGGTCCAGGCGGAAGGTCCGCTGACCGGCTTCGGTGCCCGCGATGAGGTACCAGATTCCGTCCTTGTCGACCAGACCCAGCGGATCGACCAGGCGCTCCGTCGAGCGACCACCCTTGCCGGTGTAGGCCAGCCGCACCTTGAGCCGGCGCACGACGGCGTTCCGCAGCGGTCGCAGGAGGGCGGGCGGTTCACGGTCCGCCTCGCCCCAGTTCGCCGAGTCGGACACGACCGCCCGGGACGCGGCCTCGGCGTCCGAGCGGAACGTGGCGGGCAGGGCGCGGATGAGCTTGCGCAGGGCGGAGGTCACCTCGGGCTCGGCCGAACTCGCCGGGCCCAGGAGCAGGAAGAGGGCCTGGGACTCGGCCGCGTTCAGCCCGCTCAGGTCCGTGCGGGCGCCACCGACCAGCGACCATCCTCCGCCGCGTCCCGGCTGCGGGTAGACCGGGATCCCGGCCGCGGACAGGGCCTCCAGGTCACGGCGGGCGGTGGCCACGGAGATCTCCAGCCGCTCGGCCAGCTCTGCGGCCGTCACCCTGCCCCGCGCCTGCAGAAGCAGAAGAGCAGCCACCAGCCGGTCAGCGCGCATGTTCCCATCATGGCTTTAAAAGTGCTCAATCGGTGAGCACTTTGGCGGGGACGATGGTCACATGACCGCGAGAGAGGAAGCCGAAATGCTGCGAGGACTCACCACCGTCACGTTCTACTCGCCCGACTTCGAGGCCACCAAGCGCTGGTACACCGAGCTGTTCGGCCTCGCGCCCTACATGGACAGCCCCGCGTACATGGAGTGGCGCATCGGCGACTACGAGCACGAGTTCGGCGTCATCCACAGTTCCTACGCCGGCAGCGAGCTGGCCCGGACCGCCGCCCCCGACACGATCGGACGAGCGGCGGGCGCCGTGGTGTTCTGGCACGTCGACGACGTCCCCGCCGCCCTGGAGAGGCTGGTGGCGATGGGAGCCAAGGAGCACGACGCGCCGCGCGACCGCGGCACCGGCTTCATCACCGCCTCGGTGATCGACCCCTGGGGCAACGTCCTGGGCCTGATGTACAACCCCCACTACCTGGAGGTCCTGGGCTCACCGCGAAAGGAGTCGTGAACCTCGGCCCCAACGCCGCCGCGTGGCGCCGCGCGCGGGCCGACGACCCGCGCCGCGCCATCACCACGACCACCAGGCGGCGATGAGGGAGTCCTCGTCTTCCCGCAGCCTGACGGCTCGTCGGTGCGTCAGGTACGCGGCCGCCGAGCCGTCTAGCAGCGCCCTCCCAGACTCCACCACTTATCGCCCACCACGTAGGCCCGGTTGAAGGCGCCGCGGCGGTGGGTCGTGGTACGGCGAATTCGGCGCCGCACTACGGCGCCAAGCGCACACAGCGTTTCCGGGTTGCCGAGAAAGCGGCTCGGTGCCTCACCGTACAAGGCGCCAGCAGCACCGACCACCTTCCCCGTGTCCGCGCCGCCCAGTCGCACTCTGAATGGCGGGCCGTTCGCGTAGCACCATCTCAACGACGCGACCGGGCGGCCATCAGCACGTCACGGCCTGCGTGGAGGAATCGTCAACTGGGCTGCCACAGTTCGACCCGGTTGCCCTCGGGATCGGTGACCCAGCCGAAGCGGCCGACACCCTCCATGTCCTCGGTTTCCTTGGCCACGTCCGCCCCCGCGGCACGCAATTGCGCGAGCATCGCGTCCAGGTCGCGGACCCGGAAGTTGAGCATCGTCCGCTGGGCACGGGAACCGAAGTACTCGGTCTCGGACTCGAAGGTCGCGAACACCGTCACCCCGGCTTCCTGACGCCACAGGCCGTTCTCATCGGCGTCCAGTCCCAGGCAATCGCGATACCACGCACCCAGGGCCGCGGGGTCGGCGGCCCGCAAGAAGTATCCGCCGATTCCAAGCACACGTTCCATGTCGCCATCTTGCCAGGGCGCGATCGCCCGCTTCACACTTCGTCTCAATCGCGGAGGAACTCGGTACCGCCATTCGGCACGTACTGGGTGGCATTGGATGGCGCCGTAGCGGGCGCCGATTTCGCCGTACCACGCCCCGCCGCCGCGGCGCCTTGATCGGGCTGTGCGGTGGGCGATGAGCGCTGGGGTCGGCTCGAGAACCGGCGAGCACGACGAGTCCGGTAGCGCAAGGGATCGGGGAGTGCGAGGGGCCGGGGAGCGCGTGGGGCCGCAGGTCCCTCGCCGGGGGTTCGGGGCCGTGCCCCGAGATCAACACGGCCCGAGCGCTTTTGCGCGGAGCGCGCCGAAAGCTCCGACCACGCCTTATGCACCTCAAACGACACGAGGGCCCTGCGCGGAGCGCGCCGAAAGCTTGGACCATGACGTACGCACATCAAATGAGCGTGGGTCAGGTGAGGCCGAGGCGTTTGCGCAGTTGGCGGGAGGTGGCGAGGACGTGCTCGATCTCGGTGGGGGTGGGCCAGGGGGCGAGGCCCGGCCTCAGCAGTGTCATGCGTACCGAACTGAGGTGCTCCACCGCGCCGGCGTGCAGGCCGCTGCGCTCGGTCAGCCAGGCGACCACGTCCACGGGCTCGCGGAGGCGGCGGGTGAGCAGGTCCCAGGTGCCGAGGATCTCGGTGAGCTCGGACATGTGCAGGACGGTGCCGCCGCGCCTGCCCGCCGCCGCGACGGCGAGCTCGGCGCGGGCCACGAGTTCGGGCTCCACGGGCCGGTCCCAGGTCTGAGCCGCCTGCGGAACGGGCGCCGCCGCCCGGAACCGGGAACCTGCGGGACGCGCGTCCGGGTCCGTCGCCCGCGATCCGGAGCCAGACGTCCGTGCCCCGGAGGCGGCCGGTCGCCCTCCCGAGGCGGACGAGCGAGCCCGCAGGCCGGACGGGCGTGTCCCAAAGCCGGACGGTTGTGTTCCAAGGCCGGACGGTTGTGTCCCCGGAGCGAACGGCCCTGACCCATGGGTTCCAGGGGTGGAGGGTTGTCCTGACCCGGCGGTCCCGGGGGTGGAGGGTTGTCCTGAGCCAGTGGCCCCGGGGGTGGACGGTCGGCCTGCTTCGGGGGCGGGCGGCGCACCGGGGTGGGCTCCTGGAGTGGACGGGGGCTGGTCGGCGGGGGCGGGGCGGGGCCATGGCTCGCTGGGGTGGTCGCCGACGACGGAGCGGACGGTGTCGAGTTCCGCCGCCGCGCCCGGGTGACCGTTGGCGGCGGCCTGGCGCAGCCAGTGCTCTCCTCCTCGCAGGTCGTTGTGCTCGGCGATGAGCAGCAGGCCGAAGTTGTAGGCGGCCTCGGCGTCTCCGCTCGCGGCCGCGCGGCCGAACCAGTGGCTCGCGGCGCGCGGGTCCTCCAGTTCGACGCACACGAAGCCGGCCATGCGCTGGTCCTCGACCCGGCCCAGGTGCGCCGCGCGCTCGAACCAGGCCCGCGCCGTGCGCAGGTCGCGCCGGGCCAGCGCGAGCCTGCCGAGCTGCGAAGCGGCTCCCGGGTGGTCCACCTTGGCGGCCAGGCGGTACAGGGCCTCGGCGCCCTCCGGGTCGCGGTCCGCGTGCAGCAGGCGTCCGAGGTAGTACGCGGCGTCGGAGTGCCCGCCGCGGGCCGCGTACTCCCACCACGCGCGGGCCTGGGCCTCCTCGCCGGAGGCGTAGTTGAGGAAGGCCAGGTCGTGGGCGGAGGCGAGGTCCCCGGCCGACGCGGCGCGGTGGTGCCAGTCGCGGGCCGCGATGGTGTCGCCGACGTCCTCGCACAGCAGGGCGAGCCGGCGCGCGGCCGGACGGGAGCCCGCTTCGGCGGCGGTCTCGAACCACATGCGGGCGCCGCGCACGTCGCCGCGCTGCTCGAGCAGCAGCGAGGCCAGGTTGACGGCCGCCTCGGCGTCGCCGGCGCCGGCGGCGATCTCGTACCAGGTGATCGCCTCGTCGAGGCTGCCGTGCTTCTCGTGCCAGATGCCGAGGTTGTAGGCGCTGTCGATGTTGCCCGCTCCGGCGGCCCGTTCCCACCAGTGGCGCGCCGCCGACCGGTCGCCGCGCTGGGCGTACAGGCGGCCGAGCCGGTGGGCGGCCATGGAGTCGCCCGCCTGGGCGGCGCTGAGCAGTTCACCCTCGGTGCGCTCGGGGAGCGGCGGCTCGGACGCGCGGGGAACCGGCACGGCGGGCCACGTGACCGCCTCCGGTTCACCATGCCACCACGTCATGGGGGAAAGAGTCGCACGTGATCCAAAGAGATGGAACATAATCGACTGCTTCTTGCCGTCCGGCGGAACGCGTTTGACCCGCTAGCCTCCCTGGCCAGGGTGTGCGGGGTTCTCGGGCGGGTTCGCCACGCCAGGTTTGTTTATGTTGATAATTCCGACATACATCCCCATCCCGCATACATAGCGGAGCGTTCCCGGATTCTGCGGCGCCAGCCGTACGGTGAACGCGCCGCTCTCGGGAAGCGTGAGGTCCCGGCCCTGGAGGGTGACCGACCGCGTGCATCCCCGGTTGCCGCGGGTGCGGAAGACGATCTCCGTCGGCCGCCCGGCATCGACGGCGGCGATGCCCGGACGGTACCCGTGGTCGGTCGACCAGATGGTGAGCACCTGCGTGCCGTCCGCCCGTACCACCGCCCGCGCCGTCTCCCGCCCGGCCCCCGAGACGGCGGAGACGGCGTTCCGGGGGGTGCCGGAGGCCGTCTCGGGGCCGCCGGCCGGCGGCCAGCCGCCCAGGCGCAGACCCGCGACGACCGTCGCCGCGCCCGCCACCAGCGCGCCCGCCGCCGCGACGGCCGCGAGCCTCCTCGCGGCCACCCGGCGGACCAGAAGCCCGAGGACGGCGAAGCCGGGTGCGGTTCCGGCGACGAACCCCGCCATGACGGCCGCTCCGCCGAGCCACGACCCGCTGGAGACGGCGACCGTCTCGGTGGTGAGCGTCACTCCGCAGGGGATGAGCACGGTCGCACCCCCCAGTGACGCGGGCCGCGCCAGCGCCCGCCACCGCTTCGCCCGCTCCCGCCGCCCGGACGGGCCGGCCTGCGCCTCCGGCACGCCGTCGCCGTCCGGGCAGGCCGGGCGGCGGCCCTCGGGGCCGTCGAAGGAGGAAGCCGGAGAACCGGCGCGGAGCGGAACCGGGCCCTCCGCGCAGTGCGGGTCGCGAGGACCCGCCGAGTGCGCGCCCGGTGATCCGGCGAGGCCGGCAGGAGACGGGCTCGTGGAGCAAGGGGGGCCGGGGCTCCGGCTGAGCGCGAGGCGGACGGCGTAGACGACGACCGCGATGCCGGCCCCCACCAGCAGCGCCGCGCGGACGGGCGGCGGGAGCCGTACGGCGTCCCCCAGCAGGCCGAGCAGCGCGCCGGCCGCCGCGTGCGAGAGCAGCCGCCCCGCGATGAACGCCGGAACGACGCCGCGTCCGCCCCGTCCTCGGGCGAGGCCGATGAGGACGCCGCCCTGGACCGCCGTACACGACGCGGTGCCGGCCACCAGGCCCGCGGCGAGCCCGCCGGCGAACAGGGCCGCGGGCGTCACGCCCGTCCGGCCCGGGACGGCCTAGCCGGTCGCGGTGCGTTCGGCCGCACGCGGTCCTCCTCCGTAAGGGGTCACTAGCGGAAGGTAACCGATGATGGCGGTGACGAACAGTGACAGTGCGGTAACCGTCCGGCCGTGTCCTGCCGAGTCCAGGTCCTTCGGCGCATCGGCGCGCTCGCCGTCGTGCTGTGGCTGGTGGAAGGGCTGCCCGCCGGCTCCCTCGGGGTGGTGGAGGGCTGCCCCCGGCTTCCTCGGGCTCGTGGAAGGGCTGCCCCCATTCCCTCCTCTGTACGCGCAGGGGGTGGACGCGGGAGGCCCCACCCCGTGCGGTGCGCTCGGTGGACGGGACGTCCCGCCCCCCTGCGGTGCGCCGGGTGGGCGGGACGTCCCGCGGGTGTCAGCTGGCGGCGCCCTTGAGTACCGACATGCGCTCGAAGTACTCCTCGTCGCTCAGCTCGCCCCGGGCGTACCGCTCGGCCAGGATCTTCTCGGCCGAGGTCGTCGGGGACGCCGCGGCGCGGGCCGCCCACGGAGGAGTGCCGCCCGCGAACGGCGTCCAGCCCCCCTTGCGCGACCGGAAGACCAGCACGACGAGCGTCACCCAGAACAGTCCCCAGAAGATCGGGATGATCGGCCACAACGGGCCGGGTCCCCAGTGTGCGTACGGCATCTGTCGCTCCTCGTTTCGTTCGGATGCCTCAACACTCCTCCGCGCGGCCTCGCGCGGCATCGCCCCGCGGGCGCGCCCCGCGCTACCGCGCCCGATGGCGCACGCTTCCCCGCCCTACCACCGGCGTCGTACGGCACCCGCTCACCCGCCTACCGCCGGCGTCGCAGGGCGCCGCCGGAGGGGGCAGGAGGTCAGATCCAGCCGGGTTTGACCAGGCCGGACTCGTAGGCGATGACGACGAGCTGGGCGCGGTCGCGGGCGGCGAGCTTCATCATGGCGCGGCTGACGTGGGTCTTGGCCGTTGCCGGCGCCATGTAGAGCTTGGCGGCGATCTCGTCGTTGGTCATCCCGGTGCCGACCAGCGTCAGCACCTCGCGCTCGCGCTCGGTGAGCTGGTCCAGGCCGGCCGTCGTCCTGGGTTCCTTGGCCCGCGAGGCGTACTCGGCGATCAGCCGCCGGGTGACGCTCGGCGACAGCAGCGCCTCGCCCGCCGCGACGACGCGGACGGCCTGGATCAGCTCGGCCGGCTCGGTGTCCTTGACCAGGAAGCCGCTGGCGCCACCGCGCAGGGCCTCGAACACGTACTCGTCCAGCTCGAAGGTCGTCAGGATGATGACCTTCACGGCCCCGGGCATCTTCCGCGTCGCGGTGAGCCCGTCCATGCCGGGCATGCGGATGTCCATCAGCACGACGTCGGGTTCGTGCCGCTCGGCCAGGCGGACGGCCTCGGCCCCGTCCGAGGCCTCGGCGACCACGGTCATGCCTTCCTGGGCGTCGAGCAGGGCGCGGAAGCCTGCGCGCACGAGGGCCTGGTCGTCCGCCAGCAGTATCTTGATCACTCGGTGTCCTCGGAGGGGTCGGTTTCCGCCGCCGGCGGGATGGGGAGCACGGCCTCGACGCGGAAGCCCTGCCCGTGCGGGCCTGCCGTCAGGGTGCCGCCAAGGGTGGTGGCGCGCTCGCGCATGCCCGGAATGCCGTTGCCGCCGCCCTCCCCGGCGAGCGCGCCGGGCGCGGTGGCGCCCCCGTCCTCGACCAGGACGGTGAGCCGGTCGTGGCCGTAGGCGAGCGTGACCGTCGCCGGGGCGCCGGGCGCGTACTTGGTCGCGTTGGTGAGCGACTCCTGGACGATGCGGTAGGCGGCGCGCTCGACGCCGGGCGGCAGCGGCCGGGGTGTGCCGGTGACGCGCTTGGTGACGTCGGGGCCGCTGCGCTCGATCAGCTCGTCGAGCTGGCTCAGGTCGGCGGTGGGCGAGCGCGGAGCGTCGTCGCGCAGCACGCCGAGCAGCGAGCGCATCTCGGTCAGCACGTCCTTGCTGGCCTGCTTGATGGTCGCGAGCGCCGTGCGGGCCTGCTCAGGGTGATCGTCGATCAGGTGCAGCGCGGTGGACGCCTGGACGTGGATGAGGGAGATGCTGTGCCCGAGCACGTCGTGCAGTTCCTGCGCCATGGACAGACGCTCCTCGCTGGCCTGCCGCCTGGACTCCTCCTCGCTCACCCGTTCGCGCTCGGCGCGCTGGTCGCGGCGGCCGCGGACCACTTCGGCGACGGTGAGCACCACCAGGATGATGGCGCCCACGCTCGCGTGGTGGAACCACCCTTCCCTGTGCGGCAGCAGCCAGGTGGCGTAGGCGACGAAGAACAACCAGACGGCGCCGCCGGCGAGGTAGGCGGAGCGCCGGTGCCTCATCTGCACGGTGTTGAAGATCGCGATGATCGGGCTGAGGAACACCGGCCCGTAGGGATAGCCCCTGTACACGTAGAAGGCGGTCAGCGCGACGATCGACCACAGTGTGAGCACCGGGTGGGCGCGGCGCGCGGACAGGGCCAGCGGCCCCAGCGAGAGCAGCAGGAAGCCGAGCGGGTCGAGCGGGATGCGGGTGACCGGGTCGCCGGGGTGGATCTGGCCTCTCTGCGCGGCCATGGTGCCCCAGATCTGCGCCATGCCGGCCAGCAGGGGCAGCATGGGATCGACCCAATGGGGAGCTTTAGCGCGCACCCGTGAAAGGTACGTCAACCCGCTGACCAGCGCATCCGCCCAGAGTGGCAGGGGTGTCTACCGTGCCCGGTGTACGAGCGGGGGCCAGGGGATCGTTGTTGACCCCGGTTGTGATGCTGTGAGTCAATGCTGGTGCGATCTAGGAATGAGGTCCGCCATGAGCCTTCGCCGCATGACCGTTCCCCTCGTCGGGGTCGCCGCCTCCCTCGCGCTCGTCGCCCCGCCCGGCGTCGCCGCGGCCTCGCCCGCGCTCGGCGGGCCCCCGCACGGGCAGCCGGCCGCCAAGGTCCCGGTGGCCGAAGGGTACGGCGGGGCCGTCTCGACCGTCGACCTGGACGCCAGCAAGGCCGCGCTGAGCGTGCTGAAGCGCGGCGGCAACGCGATGGACGCGGCGGTCGCCGCGGCGGCCACGCTCGGCGTCACCGAGCCGTACTCCGCCGGTCTGGCCGGCGGCGGGTTCCTGGTCTACTACGACGCCCGGCGCGGGAAAATCGTCTCGATCGACGGGCGCGAGAAGGCGCCCCAGGCGATGACCGAGACCTCCTTCCAGGAGAACGGCGCCGCCATCCCCTTCGCCGACGCCGTGACCAGCGGCCTTTCCGCGGGCGTGCCGGGCAGCGTGGCGCAGTGGGAGCTGGCCCTGCGCCGCTACGGCACCTTCTCGCTCAAGCAGGCGCTCCAGCCGGCCGTCGACGTGGCGTCGAACGGCTTCACCGTCGACCAGACGTTCTACGACCAGACGGCGCAGAACGCCGACCGCTTCGCCGCGTTCACCTCGACCGCCGCCCTGTACCTGCCGAACGGCGCCCCGCCGCCCGTGGGGTCGGTGTTCCGCAACCCCGACCTGGCCGCGACGTACCGCGAGCTGGGCCGGCGGGGCGGCGAGTGGCTGTACGGCGGCCGGCTCGGCGAGGAGGTCGTCGCCACGGTCAAGAGGCCGCCGGTCAAGCCCGGGTCCACCCGGGTGGTGCGGCCGGGCCTGATGGAGCTGTCCGACCTTCGCGCCTACCGCGCCCTGGAGCGCCCGCCGACCAAGGTCGGCTACGGCCCGATGGAGGTCTACGGCATGGCGCCGCCGTCCTCCGGCGGCTCGACGGTCGGCGAGGCGCTGAAGATCCTCCAGGCGCTGCCCAAGGTCGGCCTGCACGAGTACCTCGAGGCGTCCCGGCTGGCCTTCGCCGACCGCAACAAGTTCGTGGGCGACCCCGCCTACGTCGACGTGCCGCTCAAGGAGCTGCTGTCCGACGGGTTCGCCAAGGAGCGGGCCTGCCTGATCGGGGACGTCGCGATGCCGAACCCGGCCGCGCCAGGCTCGCCCGACGGCTCCTACGCGGGCTGCCAGTTCGAGGGCACGGCCGTCCCCAGCGGCGACCCGGCGCCCGCGAAGGGCGCCGAAGGGCAGGCCGAGAAGCCCGAGGGGCCCGAGACCACCCACCTGGCGGTCACCGACCGCTGGGGGAACGTGGCGGCCTACAACATCACGATCGAGCAGACCGGCGGCAACGGCATCGTCGTCCCCGGCCGCGGGTTCCTGCTCAACAACGAGCTGACCGACTTCACCTTCGGCCCGGCCCCCGGCGACCCGAACCTGCCGGCCCCCGGCAAGCGGCCCCGCTCGTCGATGGCGCCGACGATCGTACTGAAGCACGGCAGGCCTCTGCTCGCGATCGGCTCGCCGGGCGGCGCGACGATCATCACGACGGTGCTGCAGATCCTCGTCAACCGGTACGAGTTCGGCATGTCGCTGCCGGACGCGGTCGCCGCGCCGAGGGCGAGCCAGCGCAACGCCGCCGCGACGCAGGCGGAGCAGGCGTTCATCGACCGCTATGGGGCCGAGCTGACCGCTCGCGGCCACACCTTCACGCTCGTTCCCGGGCCGCCGGTGGGGGAGATCGGCGCGGCCACCGGCCTTGAGTTCCTCGGCAAGGGCAAGGTCCAGGCGGTCGCCGAGCCGACCCGCAGGGGCGGAGGCAGCGCGCTGGTGGTCACCCCCGCCCGGCCCTGACGGCCCTGACCCGCACGACCCGCCGGCCGGGTCGCGCGGGTCAGCCGATCAGCTCGAAGTCGCCGGGCTTCACGGCGCGGGTGCGCGCCCAGAACTCGAAGGTGAAGCCCGGCCAGATCGCGCGGTTGGTGCCCTTGCCGTCCAGGTACCAGCTCGTGCAGCCGCCCTCGGACCAGACCAGGCGCCGCAGCCGCCGCTGAAGCCGCTCGTTGTAGGCGCGCTCGGCCGAGGGCCGCACGTCCAGAGCCCTCGCGCGGGTCGCCGAGAGCAGGCGCAGGCACGACATGACGAGGCGCACCTGAGCCTCGATCATGAAGACGACCGAGGTGTGGCCGAGGCCGGTGTTCGGGCCGAGCAGCATGAACAGGTTGGGGAATCCGGCGGTCAGGGTGCCCAGATAGGCCCGGATGCCGTCCCGCCAGGCGTCCTGAAGCTTCAGCCCGTCCCTGCCGATGATCGGCTGCTGGGCCAGCGACTCGGCGACCTTGAACCCGGTGCCGTAGATGATCACGTCGACGGGGTGCTCGCGCCCGGTGGCGTCGACGACCGAGTGGTCGCGGATCTCGGTGATGCGGTCGGTGACCAGCTCGACGTTGTCGCGGCAGAGCGCCGGGTAGTAGTCACTGGCCAGCAGGATGCGCTTGCAACCGATGGTGTAGCCGGGCGTCAGCCTGGCCCGTAGCTCGGGGTCGGCCACCTGGGAGGCGAGGTGCCTCCGGGCGACGGCCTCGTGGACCTTCATCAGGCGGGGGTCGACGGCGAACCCGAGGGCACGGGTCTCCAGCAGCCAGTAGATGCCGTCGCGCAGCGCGCGGTCCGCCGGCGGGAACCTGCGAAGCGTGCGCCTGGTCCGCTCGGTCAGCGGGATGTCCGGTTTGGGCTGAATCCACGGCGCCGTCCGCTGGAAGACGCTCAGATTCTCCACCACGGGGGCGATCTGGGGGATGAACTGGACCGAGGAGGCTCCGGTGCCGACGACCGCGACGCGCTTGCCGGTCAGGTCCACCGAGTGGTCCCAGCGGGCCGAGTGGAAGGCCGGTCCGGCGAACGACGCGCGCCCGGGGATCTCGGGCACGGAGGGGACGTGCAGCCCGCCCATGCCGGCGACGACCGCGTTCGTCGTGAAGGTCCCGCCGTCCTCGGTGCTCACCAGCCAGCGGCGCTCGCGGTCCTGGTACTCCAGCGCGGCGACCTTGGTGCCGAGGCGGAGGTGCGGCGCGAGCCCGTACTTCTCCGCGCATGCCCGCAGGTAGTCCCAGATCTCCCCCTGCGGGGCGAACAGGCGGGTCCACTCGGGGTTGAGGTCGAAGGAGAAGGAGTACATGGGGGAGGGGACGTCGCAGGAGCAGCCGGGGTAGGTGTTGTCCCGCCAGGTGCCGCCGAGCTCGGAGTCCTTCTCCAGGACGACGAAGTCGTGGTAGCCGGCCTGCTTCAGCTTGATCGCCATGCAGAGCCCGGCGAAGCCGGCGCCGATGATGGTGATGCCGGGGCCGTTGGCCGCCGTGCCGTCGGCGTCGGCGGGGCCTGTGGCTGCCATGCCGTCTCCCTACCCGGTATTGGATGACCCATCCAATTGAAGCGCCGCCCGGGACGCGCGGTCCATCGTTTCACGGTGGTCCGATCCACGATACGGGCTGCCAGGCCGTGCTCTCGCGGGCTCTCGCGGCTCTCGGGGGACCGCACGCAGACCCCCGCTCGGGGCTCTCGCGGGCTCTCGCGGGCTCTCGCGGGCATGGTGAAAGCGCCGACGGCGGTCGCCGACGGCGCGAGGCACCTGTCAGGTGGTCACTTCACGAGCAGGAAGACCACCACGGCGATCACGATGACGGCGGCCACGGCCGCCACGATGGGGACCAGGCGGGACCGCTGCGGCGCGGCGGCCTCCGGCTCCTGGCGCTGGGCGAAGGCCTTGAACTGCTGGGTGTTACCAGCAGGATCAATCTGAGGTTCCGACATGGAAGGAACTTTAGCCATCCCCAGCATGGCTTGACGCCCTTTATGCCAGTTAGGAGTCAGTCCAAGGGCGGGAGGCCCGACCGGCGGGCGGGACCGCGGGCCCGGACGGATAGCGTGGTGGCATGCTGCGGACGCTGCTGTCGCCCCGCCTCGTGGGCCTGCACCTGGTCACGATCGTGCTGGTCGTCGCGTTCGCCTTCCTCGGCCGCTGGCAGCTCGGGGTGTTCGAGGAGTCCGGGCGGCCGCACGCCGTCGCCGACCCGGCGCCGGTCGAGCTGACCACGCTGGTGCCCCCCGGCGGGCGCATGCCCGCCGCGGCCGGCGGCCGCCGGGTCGCCGCCCAGGGCGCCTACGACTCCTCGCGCCAACTGCTGGTGGCCGAACGCGCGCCCACCGTCGAGACCGGCGGCGGCGCGGCGACCGGCGGGGACGACGGCTACTGGCTGCTCACGCCGCTGACGCTGGCCGACGGGACGGTGATCCCGGTCGTCCGCGGCTGGGTGCCCTCTCCCACCGACCCCGCGACGGCCGTCCCGGACGGCGCGGTGACCGTGACCGGGCGCGTCCTGCCGCCCGAGCCGACCGACTTCGCCCGGCGGCGGACGGCCCCGCTGCCGGGCGGGCAGGTGGCCACGGTCTCCACGGCAGAGCTGGTCAACCTCTGGCGGGGCGTCCGGCTGCGGGATGGATTCGTGGTGGCCACCGACCAGACGGGGGCCGTGCCGCGGGCCGGGTCGGCCGTGCGGGCGGTGGCCGTGCCGCCGCCCACCGAGAGCGGCGGCTTCACCTGGCGCAACCTCGCCTACGCCGCCCAGTGGTGGATCTTCGCGGGGTTCGCGGTGCTCATGTGGTTCCACTTCGTCCGCGACACGGTGCGCGCGGCCCGCCCCGGACGCGCCGCCGGCGGCGAGGAGGAGGACGGCGAAGGCGGCTCCGGCGAGGACGGCCCGGGCGCCGCCGGACCGGAGGACGTCGCGGCCGCCGGACCGGAGGGTGTCGCGGCGGCCGGACGGGAGCACGGCGCGGCGGCGGAAACCGCGGGCGCTCCGGCCGCGGGTGCTCCGGCCGCGGGCGCGCGGGCCGCGGGCGCGTCCCCGCGGGAGTGACCGCCCTCCCTCCGGGATATCGTGTGGTGACCGCTCAGCTAGCGAGGTAATGATCGTCGTGGAATCCGCGCTCAAACCGTTCCGGGTGTTGGCCTACATCGTCGGCTGCATGCTGCTCGTCCTGGTGGCGTCCATGGTCGTGAAGTACGGCTTCGACAACGCCACCCCCGTCGCCGTCGTCGGCCCCGTGCACGGCTTCGTCTACGCGGTGTACCTGCTGACCGCGCTCAACCTCGGGCTCAAGGCCCGCTGGTCGTGGCCGTACACCCTGGGTGTGCTGCTCGCGGGCACCATCCCGTTCCTGTCCTTCGTGATCGAGCGCAAGGTGACCGAGCGGGTGCGGCGGCAGCTGGCGGTCGCGGCGGCGTGAGCGCCATCGCGTGACAGGACGGAGCGCCCGTCCGGTCACGCGGCGCGGCCGGACCGGGCGGATGCCGCCGGACCGGGCGGATGCCGCCGGGCCGCGGCCCTGGCCGGGGTGGTCCCCGGGTGGTCAGCCGCCGATCTGGCGCCTGCGGATGCGGCGCAGCCGGGCACGCTGGGACTCGTCCAGCATGAAGTAGGCCGCCACCGGGCCGCCCAGCAGGACGATCACCAGGATCCAGGCCACCAGCGACGGCAGCAGGAGAAGGGCGAGGATCGAGGCGATCGCCGCGCCCACGTAGTACTTCGACAGTGGCGACATTGCCGGGCCTTTCTGTTCGCCGGACGGGGGAGGCCCCCACCGCCCATTCTGCGTCGTCACCTCAACGAGCGGCCGCCGGGGCGGAGTTCCGCCGGGCACCGCCGGCGAGGGGCCGTGGCGTGTCGCGGTCCGGGCCGGGAGTTTCCGGAGGAGCCGGGGCGCGGTCGTGAGAGCCGTCGGGGTGGCGCGGCCGGCAGAGCCTTCGGCGTCGTGGTGTCAGTCGGCGAGGGCTTTCAGCGTGGCCTCGCCGCACGGGTCGCTCTCGGTGCTGACTGGGACGAGCGCCACCTCGTCCACACCCGCCTCCTCGTAGGCGTCGAGGCGGTCCATGATCTCCACAGAGTCGCCGATCAGGGCGACCGCCTCCAGCATGCCGTCGGGGATGGCGGCCAGCAGCGCGCGCGGGTGCGGTTCGGTGCGGGCGTAGGCGACGACGTCCTCGAAACCCGCCTGGGCGAACATCTCGCGGTAGCCCGGCGCGTACAGATAGGGCACCAGGGCGCGCCGGATCTGCTCGATGGCGGCCTGGTCGGGGTCCACGGCGGCGGCGACCCAGGCGGCGACCCTGGTCGTGGGGGAGAGCAGCCGCAGGTCGGTGATCAGGCGGGCGGCCGAGGCCGGCGTGAGCAGGTTGAGCACCATGCGGTCGGCCAGCGCGGCGGCCCCCACGGCGGCCGGGCCGAAGGCCGCGACGCTGATCGTCGAGCGCGGGGCCGCGAGTCGCAGACGGTACCCCCGGCTGGCGACGTGCGCGCCGGAGAAGTCGGACCTCTCGCCGTCGAGCAGCGGCCGGAGCGCCTGGACGGCCTCGCGGAGCGCCGCCGCGGAGCCGGACCGGGACCTGCCGTGCCACTCTTCCACGACCACGGGTGTGGAGGTGCCGAGCGCGACGCCCACCGGCCTGCCGGTGAGGTCGGCGACGGAGGCGGCTCCCATCGCGATCATCATGGGGTCGCGCACGTTCACCGCCAGCGGGCCGACGGTGAGCGCGGCCCGCCGCGTGCGCGCGCCGATCGCCGTGGCCAGGGCGAAGGCGTCGTAGGTCGCCATTTCCCCCACCCATATCTCCGGATAGCCGTGCTCGTCCGCGATCTGTGCGGTGAGCACCGCCTCGCCGGCCGGGCGATCCTGCCATAGCCCGACGGAGACGCTGAGCCTCATGTGTAACGCTCCTGCCATCGCCCGGGGGAGCCGCGACGCCTCGCACGGCACGCCCCCGCCACCGTCCTTGCGAGGCGTTCAGTCAACCCCATGAAAGACCGGCCCCACCACTGTCGTGCTGGAGGCGTCATCAGTCGGTTATGGGGTCGAATCATCGGAGCTGTCCGGCTCCGTGGCGGTGGTGCGGACGTGGGAGGGAACGGCTCGTGGGACGAGGTGGACGGGTGTTCGCCGGGCCCTGTCCGCCCCGCCTCGTCCGCGACCGTCGCCATCGCGGCCGTCGCCATCGCGATCGGCTCCACCGCCATTCTTGGAAACTACGATGAAAAAAGTCAGCTCGCAATCTCACTCGATCGGTGGCCCGATGGGAGAGCCGGTGAATGTGACTTAGAGTTGACGCGGTGAACACCAAGGAGTTATCGGTCGCGGCCGGAGTTCATTCGGCCGAGATCGACCAGAAAGTCGCACAACATCCCGCATCTAGGGTGAATATCACCCAAAAGGGATACCATCCCGAAAATCCGCTGCCCTGGCCCGCGGCCCTGCACGCCGAGGCCGATGGCGCGGACACCGATCTCAGTGCCTTCGGCCGTGCCCTGGGCATGCTCGGCGACCGCTGGGTGCTGCTCATCATCCAGCGCGCCTTCCTGCTGCACGTGCGCACCTTCGCCGGGTGGCGCGACGAGCTCGGCATCTCCGAGTCCGTGCTCGCCACGCGCCTGAAGGAACTGGTCGGCCACGGCATCCTCGCCCCCGTCGCCTACCGCGACGGCCGAACCCGCTACGAGTACCGGCTGACCGGCGCGGGCCTGCGCCTGTGGTCCTTCCTGCTCGCCATCCACGGCTGGGAACGCGACTGGGCCGACGGCCCCAACCTGCTCGGCCCGACCCACGACATCTGCGGCCAGGACGCCCGCCCCTACCTGGCGTGCGGGGCCTGCCGGCGTCCGGTCAGCGCCCGCGACACCGCGACCGAACTCGGGCCGCGCGCCTCGTTCGTCCGCATCGGCCTGCCGCGTCACCATCGCCGCACCCTGCGGGGCGGCGACCACGTCGGTTACTGCCCGCACTCGATGGAGATCCTCGGCGACCGGTGGAGCACGGCGGTCCTGGCCGCCGCGCTGCTCGGCGTCAAACGGTTCGTCGACTTCCAGAGCCGGCTCGGCATCGCACCCTCGGTGCTCACCGAGCGGCTCAAGCGGTTCGTCGAGGTCGGAGTGCTCACGGCCGACTCCTGCCGCCTCTACCGGCTCACCGAGAAGGGGCTGGCCTTCTTCGAGGTCTTCGCCTTCCTCGCCGAGTGGGCGCAGCGCGAGCTGCCGGTCCCCGAGGACGCCCGGCTGGTCATCACCCACAGGTACTGCGGGGAGGTCCTGACGCCGGTGCTGGTCTGCCTCGCGTGCGACGGCGTTCTGGAGCGCAGGCGCATCCACTTCGACCTGACGGGGTACGTGCCGCCCGCGCGACGCGAGCATCCCCGCCGTGACCGGCCGCCGCCCGCGTCCCCGGAGCCGTACCCCGTCGCGGGGCACGTGAGCTGAAAGATTCAGCCGGCTCACAGGCTCGTCCGAGGTCGGTGAACGGGCGAGGGCGGTGTCGTTGACAGGCGGTGGTCAAGCGGACGACCATCGGCGATCGAGCGCGGCGGAGCGATCCCGGTCCGGCGCGTGGGAGCGCTCCCACTTTGTCAGCGGCCTGCAGAAAGTGAGCTGTTCCATGAGTGGTCCCCTGTCCGGCCCTCCGGCCTCGCCGCCACCGTCGTCCGTATGGCCCGCCTTCCGCCGCTTCGGGAGGCGGGAACTTCTCGCGGTCCTGGCCGCGGTGACCGCGGTCGCCGCCATGCTGCTGCCGGTCCGCGCCGCCTCGGCGGCGGACCCCGTGTGCAGGGTCGCCTACACCGTGAACCAGTGGGCCGGAGGGTTCACCGCCTCGGTCAAGGTCACCAACCTCGGGTCCGCGGTCACGAGCTGGCAGCTCCGCTGGGTGTTCGGCGGCGACCAGAAGGTGTCCAACGCCTGGAGCGCGACGGTCACCCAGTCGGGGACCGCCGTGACCGCCGCCAACGCCTCCTACAACGGCAACCTGGCCACCGGGGCGTCGGCGGACTTCGGCTTCCAGGGCACCTGGGCCTCCGCCAACCCCGTCCCGTCCGACTTCACCTTCAACGGGGTCAACTGCAACGGCACCGGTCCGACGCCCACTCCCACCCCGACGCCGACCCCCACGCCCACCGTGACCCCCACCGTCACGCCGACGCCGACGCCGACGCCGACGCCGACTCCCACGCCCACGCCGACCCCCACGCCCACGCCGACGGTGGGCCCCCCGCCCGGCTGTAACGGCGCCGTGGTGTGCTCCGGCTTCGAGGACCAGACGTCCTCCTCGCCGAGCGGGGACTGGCAGGTCGTCACGCCGAACTGCTCGGGCACCGGCACGGCGACGATCGACTCCTCCACCACCCACAGCGGCGGCAAGTCGCTGAAGATCAGCGGCGGGGGCAACTACTGCAACCACATCTTCGTGGGCACCACCAAGAACGTCTCCTCGATCGGCCCGGTGGTGTACGCGCGGATGTGGGTGAGGCACACCACCGCCCTGCCCGCCACGCACGTCAGCATGATCACCATGGCGGACTCGGCCAACGGCAACAAGGACCTGCGCATCGGCGGGCAGAACAGCGCGCTGCAGTGGAACCGCGAGTCCGACGACGCCACCCTGCCCGAGCAGAGCCCCACCGGGGTCTCGCAGAGCAGGCCGCTGCCCACCGGCCGCTGGGTCTGCCTGCGCTACCAGATCGACACGACCAAGCAGGCGATGAGCACCTACCTGGACGACCAGGAGGTCCCCGGCCTGCACCTGGACCAGACGCCCACCCGCGACATCGACTCCCAGTGGCTCAGCCGCACGACCGCTCCGCGCCCGGCGACCCTGCGCCTGGGCTGGGAGAGCTACGGCAGCGACTCCGACACCATCTGGTACGACGACGTCGCCTTCGGCTCCTCTCCGCTCTCCTGCTGAACCCGCTGAATTCGCTGGACCGGCTGGACCTGTTGTACTGGCCGCGACGCTGAGTGCGGCCGACCGGTGAGGTGGGCCGGTGACGCGCCGCAGGACCCGCCGCCGGCCGCGAGGGACCCGAGACGGACCGCCGTCCGTCCCGGGCCCCTCGTCGGTTCCGCCCGTCCGCTCGACGAGGTCCGGCGCTATCGGGACGCAGAAACGTGGGCCGGGACCGGTGAGGCGGGTTCTCAGCCGCCGGCCGGTTCCGGCTCCCGGGGCGCCTCGGCGCTCGCGAGCCACCTCTCGTGGGCTTCGCTCAGCCGCCGCCACAGCCGCTCCTTGCGCTCCGGGGCGACATCGTCCAAGGTCAGGCCGAAGACGTCGGCCAGCGCCTCGAAGTAGTCGCGCCGGCCCGACAGCACCGAGGTCCCCTCCTCCGAGCCGATGCGGCTCAGGCTCAGGCCGCGGAGGCAGTCGACGCCCGCGGCGTCGCGCCGCTGCACCGACATCACCGAGCGGAAGCTCGACTGCGGCGAGGCCGACAGTTCCTGGTGCTTCATGGCGAAGGCCGACATCTCGGTCGGCTCGGCGCGGAAGTCCATGCCGACGAAGCTGCCGCGCGGGTCGTGGTCGAACCGCAGGCCGCCCGGCTCGGCCTCCGAGGGCCGCAGGCGGTACTCGAAGGGTCCCTGCCGGTGGACGCCCTCGACGAGCGGGAGCGGTTCGTGAAGGGCGTCACCGAGGCCGACGTCCACGAACCACACCCCGTCCGGGCACCGCTCCGCGGGCAGCCCCGACACGGTGAGCGCCAGGTGGTTGCCGGTCACGCCCACGGGGGAGTCCGCCCCGCCCTGCACCCCGCCCACGTGCCGGGCCACCCGGTACCCCAGCGCGGCGAGCAGCAGCGACAGGGCGCCGTTCAGATGGAAGCAGTAGCCGCCCCTGCCGCGCAGGATGCGCCCGGCGGACTCCAGCGGCTCCACCGAGGTCGGCTCGTCCATCCAGATGTGGAAGTACTCGTACGGCACGCGCTCGACGTGCGCCCGGTGCAGCCGCACCAGGGATTCGACGCTCGGCGGACCGTCGAGCCCGCCCAGGCCGATACGGCGGAGATAGGTGGAGACATCCAAAGATCGCGTCACGGGGCAAGCTAATCAAGCTGCATCAGATCTGCACATATGCGTTCGGATAGTCTGCACGACCGGGTTCTAGGCTTCCCACCGTGACAGACCAGCGACGCATCCTCGTGGTCGAAGACGACAACACCATCGCCCTCGCCGTGCGGAGCCGGCTCATGGCCGAAGGCTTCGACGTCCGCATCGCCGACGACGGCGAGGAGGCGCTGGCCGCGTACGCGAAGGCCGAACCGGACCTCGTGGTGCTCGACCGCCTGCTGCCCGGCCTCGACGGCCTGGAGGTGTGCCGGCGGATGCAGGCCGCGCGGCCGGTTCCGGTGCTGATGCTGACCGCGCTGGGCGAGGAGACCGACGTGCTCGTCGGCCTCGGCGTCGGCGCCGACGACTACCTCACCAAGCCGTTCAGCATGCGCGAGCTGATGGCCAGGATCCACGCCCTGCTGCGCCGGGTAGAGCGGGCCGCCCAGCTCGCGCACGAGGACACGGTGATCCGCGCGGGCGACGTGGAGATCAACACGGCCGAGCGCAGGGTCTTCGTGCGCGGAGTGGAGGCGCAGCTGACGCGTACCGAGTTCGACCTGCTCAGGCGGCTCGCCGAGCGCCCCGGGCACGTCTTCGAACGCGAACGGCTGCTGTCGGACATCTGGGGCTTCTCCGAGGCCGCCGCCACCCGCACCGTGGACAGCCACGTGCGCTCGCTGCGCCGCAAACTCGGCTCCGGCATCGTCCGGACGGTCCACGGCGTCGGCTACGCCCTGGTCAAGCCATGAGCCCCCGTCCCACGCCGAACGGCCCGCACCCCGGGGGAAAGGGGGGCGCGTCGTGAGGCCGCTCGACTTCCTGGGCCGGGTGAAGATCAAGATCGGGCTGGTCATCCTGCTAGCGGTGGCCACGGCCTTCGCGCTCAACGAGTACGGCCGCTCGCTGGGGGTCGTCCCCTGGGTCCGCATGGGGCTCGCCGCCGTCCTCAGCCTCGGAATGGTGCAGCTCGTCGGCCGGGGGATGACCGGGCCGCTACGCGAGATGGCCGCCGCCGCCCAGACGATCGCCAAGGGGCGGTACGGCATGCGCGTCAGGGCCACCTCCCGCGACGAGGTGGGCGAGCTCGCGCGGGCGTTCAACGCCATGGCGGCCGACCTCGGCGAGGTGGACCGGCAGCGCCGTGAACTGGTGGCCAACGTCAGCCACGAGCTGCGCACCCCCATCACCGGACTGCAGGCCGTGCTGGAGAACCTCGTCGACGGCGTCTCCTCGCCCGACAACGCCACCCTCAGCACGGCGCTCACCCAGACCGAGCGCCTCGGCCGGCTGGTGGCGCAACTGCTCGACCTGTCGCGGCTGGACTCCGGCGCGCGGCCCATCGAGCCCGAACCCGTCGAGTTGGGCCCGCTGTGCGCCCAGGCCGTCCGGGAGGCCCGGCTCGCGCGCGAGGAGGTGTCGCTGTCCAGCTCGGTGCCCGCCGCACTGGGCGTCCACGCCGACCCCGCGCTGCTCGGCCAGGTGCTGGCCAACCTGCTCGACAACGGCGTCCGGCACAGCCCGTCCGGCGGCGCGGTCCGGCTCGAGGCCCGCCCGGCGGGCTCCGGAGTGCGGCTCAGCGTCACCGACGAGGGGCCCGGCATCCCCGCGCCGGAGCGGCCCCGGGTGTTCGAGCGGTTCTCCCGCCTGGACGCCGCCCGGGCGGCCGACGCGGGCGGCGCGGGACTCGGCCTGGCCATCGTCAAGGAGATCGTCGAACTGCACGGCGGCTCGGTGCGGGTCGCCGACACCACCTCCGGCTGCCGCATGGTGGTCGACCTCCCCGGAAGGACCACGGTCATGAGCGACCTCCCCGACGACCCGCCCGGCGACTCCGCGTCCAGGTCCGGTGATCCCGCGTCCAGGTCGGGTGATCCCGCGTCCAGGTCGGGTGATCCCGCGTCCAGGTCGGGTGATCCCGCGTCCAGGTCGGGTGATCCCGCGTCCAGGTCGGGTGATCCCGC
>NZ_JBSGDZ010000041.1:0-26051 GCF_053602655.1 Sphaerisporangium sp. NPDC004334 | reverse complement strand
CGCGTCCAGGTCCGGTGGCGCCGAGCCGGGGCCGCCGCGCACGACACCTGCCCCGGTCGGGGCGCCCCAACCGTCCAGCGAAGATACGGAGAAGGCCGTAGGCATCGCGGAGCAGTCCGCCGTGTCCGCCATGTCGGGCGTTCCCGACGCTCCGGACGCTCCGGACGCTCCGGCCGTCCTCGTCGTGCCTCGCAGATCCAGGCCGTCCGGGGAGCCGACGGCGCAGCCGGTGCCGGGCGCGGCGGAGTCACCGGCCGCGATCTCAGACCCCGTCGCCGCGCGACCGCTCACCGCTGCGGCGGCCCACACCGTCCCGGAACACGGCGCCGTCCCGGAGGTCGCCGCCGCGGCCGAGGGCCGGATGCCGGCCGGGCCGTCCCCTTCCGCGGCCGAGGGACAGACCGGCCGGATGCCGGCCGGACCGTCCCCCGCCGCGGCCGAAGGACCGACCCCGGCCCGATCGTCCCCTGCCGCCGCCGAGGGCCGGACCGCGGGCGGATCGTTCTCCGCCGTGAAGCCGCCCGTCCAGGATTCCCGGCCGCCCACACAGTCCGGCGCCACCGCGGGGGCGCCGCCGGACTACGTGCCGCCGCCGTTGCTGCCGCGCCCGGCGCTCCCTCCGACGCCCCGGTGGCTGCTGCCCGTGGCGGCGGCGGTGGGTCTGCTCGCGGCGATCGCCCTGCCGGACGCGCGGACCGGGCTGGGCGTGGTGCTGGTGGCCGTCGCCGCCGGCGCGGCCGTGCTCCCGGCGGCGCGCCGCCGCATCACCCCATGGACGGCCGCCTTCGCCCTGCTGGCGTACGCCCTGGTGGCGGTGGCCCTGGTCCGCGACGCGGAATGGCTGGTCGGCCCCTCGCTGCTCGCTGGCTTCGGCCTGGCGGCGCTGGCGGTGTCGGGCGCGGGGCGGGGCTGGCTCGGCGTGGTCCGCGGAGGGCTCTCGGTGGTCCTGGCCGTCTTCCCGCTGCCGTGGTTCCTCCTGGAACCGATCAAGGCCGTCGACCGCAGGCGCACCCTGGCGCCGATGCTCGCCGGGCTGGTCATCACGGCGGTGCTCCTGCTGGTGTTCGGCGTGTTGTTCGCCTCGGCCGACGCCGTCTTCGCCTCGTTCGTCTCCGAGGTGTTCACCGCCCCCGCCTGGGCCTCGTCCGTGCCGGTGCGGCTGGTGCTCTTCGGGGTGTTCGCGGCGCTGGTCGGTGCCGCCACGCTGGTCGCTCTGCGCCCGGCGGTCGAGCCGGCCGGCCGCCGGGCCCGCAGGCGAGTGAGCCTCGTCCTGTGGACCATCCCGCTCGGCGCGCTGGACCTGCTGTTCGCGGCCTTCGTGGCCGTGCAGATCAGCACGTTGTTCGGCGGGAACCGGCGGGTGATGGAGACCGCCGGGCTGACCTACGCCGAGTACGCCAGATCGGGATTCTTCGAGCTGGTCACGGTCAGCGTCTTCGTGCTCGGCCTGGTGGCGGTCGCGACGGCGGTGGTGGCCGCGCAGGGTCGCGAACGGCTGCTGCTGGCCGGCCTGCTCGGCGTCCTGTGCGGGCTCACCCTGGTGATCCTCGCCTCGGCGCTGCACCGCCTCGGGCTCTACATCGACGCCTACGGGCTGTCCAGCCTGCGCGCCTCGGTCGGCGCGGCGATCTGGTGGCTGGCGGCGGTGTTCGCGCTGGTGCTGGTCGCGGGCGCCATGCGGCTGGCCCGGCGGGACGCGGGCTGGCTGCCGCGCACGGTGGTGCTGGTGACGGCCCTGTCGCTGCTGACGTTCGCGATCTGGAACCCCGACCTGCGGGTCGCCGAGTCGCAGCTCGGCATCCGCAAGGTCTCGGAGCTCGATTTCAACTACATCACCGACCTCAGCGCCGACGCCGTGCCGGCCATCGACGGGCTGCCCCCTCAGGTGCGCGACTGCCTGCTGTCACAGATGTCGTCGGTGCGGCGGCTGAGCGCGCGGGACGGCTGGAACGGGTGGAACCTGGCGCGCGAGCACGCCCGTGATCTGCTCGGCGACCGGCCTCCGATGGGGCCGTCCTCGGCGTGCGGGGAGGATATAAGGTCGCCTGGGACATAGGTCAGACACGGGCGGGCTCGTCGAAAGGCACGGCTGCGGTGCACGGTTCGGTATACGTCTACGTCGAGGACGTGCGCGACGAGGGCGCCGGGCGGGTCCTCGACCGCATCGCCGGCTACGGCGTGCGCGAGGTGACGGTCGCCGCCGCCTACCACGGCGCCCGTGACGTCACCCCGCACGGCGCCTCGCGGGTGACCGTCCGCTTCGACGGCGTGCACTTCCCGCCGCCCGCCGACCTGTTCACCGGCCTGCGGCTCGCGCCGCCCGTGCAGCCGGGGGCCGAGCGCGAGCCGCTCGCGGCGCTGCGCTCGGCCGCGGCGGAACGGGGCATGGCCCTGCACGGCTGGGCGGTGTTCCTGCACGACCTCACCCTCGGCCTGGCCAACCCCGACGTCACCGTGCACGACTGCTTCGGCGGGCGCGGCTTCCCCGCGGCGCTGTGCCCGGCCCATCCGGACGTCCGCCTGTACGCCGTCGCCCTGGCCAGGGCGACGGCCCGGCAGGGCGTCGACAGCGTGGTCGCCGAGGCCCTGCACTTCGGGGGGTTCGCCCAGGGATACCAGCAAGAGAGGTGCTTCGTCCCGCTCGGTCCGATGGACGAGTTCCTGTTCTCCCTGTGCTTCTGCACGTGGTGCATGCGGCGGGCGACCGACCTCGGCGTCAAGGCGGAGGTCGCCCGCGAGGAGTGCGCGCGCATCGTCGGCGGGGTGCTCGACGGCGATCCGCCCGCGCAGGGCGAGGTCACGCGGGCCGCGCTGACGGCGTACGCGGGGCCGGACGTGGTGGCCTACGCGCGGGCCCGGTCCGAGACGGTGACCTCCCTGGTCAGCGAGGTGTCCTCCGCGGTCGCCGCCGAGGGCGCCACGCTGACCTTCCTGGACGGCACCGGCCACCGCAAGGGGTACGCCGACGGGCTGCCGCCCGCCGGGCTTGCGGCGCACGACGCCTGGCAGCTCGGGGTCGACCTGGTGGCGCTGGGCGACCTGGTCCCGTCGTTCGGGGTCCTCGCCTACGCCAGGGACGCCGCCCGGGTGGCCGACGACGTGGGCGCCTACCGCCGCTCGGTCGGCAACGACAGGGAGCTGCGCGTCGTGCTGCGCCCGGGCAGGCCGGACACCGACTCCGAGGAGCGGCTGGCCGCGAAGGTCCGCGCGGTGCGGGCCGCGGGCGGCGACGCGGTGGACTTCCACGCCTACGGGCTCGTGCCCTACAGCGTCCTGGACCGCATCCCCGGAGCCCTCGGCCGCGAAGCCTGATCCCGCCCGTCGCACCGCGATCGCGGCGGGAGAGCGCTCTCCGGCGGTGAGGCGGCCGGGTGCGCGGTGGTTGCGGTGCTTTCAGAACGGTCCGTTCACGGCGGTGCACCAGGGCTCATCTCGTGAAATGGGGCTTCCGCGGTGTCCTGTCCCGTCTTTCCTGGTCAGCGAGGTAGGGCGAGGTGCGTCCACGGTGGTCGGCGCGACGAACGATAGAGAGCGCTCTCACGATCTTCGAGAAACATTTTCTCGCTGTTGACACCGGTTGTGGAGGCATCTAGCGTCAGCGGCGCTGAGAGCGTTACATCCACGTTACGTCGACGAGAACACCTGGTTCCCCGCCGTCGCGGACCTCGAACGGCCGTCGGGTCCGCGCCACCGAGCCGCCGCCGGCCGCCGCCCTATCGCGGGCGGCGGCCGGTTCACCCCCCACGACGAAAGCCTCTCCGCATGACCTGTGACCTGACCTCGAACCACCGCGACTCCGGCGACCCCGCGAACCGCCGAGCGAGGCGACGGCCCGCCGGGACGGCCGCCGCCGTCCTGCTCGCCGGACTGCTCGTCACCATGCTCGTCACCGTGCCCGCCGCCCCCGCCGACGCCGCCACCGTGTCCGTAGGGGCCGGCGGGTACACGACCGACCTGCCCGCCGGCGCCTCCGGCCCGGCCGACACCACCGGCGCGCCGGTGACCCCGAAGGTCACCTCGGCCGTCACCGCCAAGGTCCCGACCAACGACTGGTGGTCGTCCCTGGCCTTCCAGCGCTACGCGGGCAACCCGTACTCGGAGAACATGTACGCCCATCCGCTGACCTTCCACGCCGTCGCCGGCGGGCTCGAGGTCGGCTACCCCACCACGCCGGGCATCGGCGCGACGCAGTACGACTACGCGCACGCCCGCGATCTGACCCTCGGCGTCACCGGGCTGAACGCGCCCCGCACCCAGGTCGACGGCTGGTCCGACTGGACGGTGACCCCCTACTGGTCCGACGGCGCCCGCACGCTGCGCGCCACGATCGGCCACGGGCTGCCGTTCGTCTACGCCACCCCGAGCGGCGGGGACGGACGGGTGGACTTCGCGGCCACCCCGGCCATCTGGGCCGACCGCGGCAACGTCCTGGGCGCCACGGTGAACGGCCACGACTACGCGCTGTTCGCCCCCACGGGGACCGACTGGGCCATCTCCGGCACCGCGGCCACCGTCGCCCTCGGCGGCAGGAACTACCTCAGCGTCGCCGCCCTGCCCGCGCGCGGCGCGCTGGACCTGTTCGCCAAGTACGCCTACTCGTTCGTCACCGGCACCACGGTGAGCTGGTCCTACGACGAGGCCGCCGCCCGGCTCACGACCACCTACACCGCCGCCACCAGCGCCAAGGAGGGCACCCAGACCGGCACGCTCCTGGCGCTCTACCGGCACCAGTGGCAGGCCACCTCCGACCCGCTCACGAGCTACACCTACCTCTCGCCGCGCGGCACGATGAAGCTGCGCGAAGGCGCCTCGTTCAGCACCCGGCAGACCTTCCACGGCGTCCTGCCGTCCCTGCCCGATCTCGGCGCCTACGACCGGGCCCGGCTCGGCGACTTCGTCCGGCAGGAGGCCGACGCCGCCGACCCGTACAAGGGCGCCGGCGACACCTACTGGGCGGGCAAGGCACTCGGGCGGCTCGCCCAGCTCGTGCCCATCGCCGACCAGCTCGGTGACACCGCCTCGCGCGACAAGCTCCTCGGCCTGCTCAAGACCAAGCTGCAGAGCTGGTTCACCGCCGGCGGCGAGCAGTTCCGCTACGACGCCACCTGGGGCATCCTCACCGGATATCCGGCCTCCTACGGCAGCGACACCGAGGTCAACGACCACCACTTCCACTACGGCTACTACCTGATGGCCGCCGCCACCGTCGCCCGCTACGACCGGGCGTGGGCCGCCGACGGGCAGTGGGGAGGCATGGCCAAGCTGCTGGCCAAGGACGCCAACAACTGGGACCGTTCGGACACCCGATTCCCCTTCCTGCGCAACTTCGACCCGTACGCGGGCAACGGCTGGGCCTCCGGCCACCAGGGCTTCGCCGCGGGCAACAACGAGGAGTCGTCCTCGGAGGGGATGAACTTCGCCGCCGGAGCGCTGCTGCTGGGCGCCGCGACCGGCGACACCGCCCTGCGCGACCTCGGCATCTACCTCTACACCACGCAGGCGGCCACCATCGCGCAGTACTGGTACGACGTGGACGGCGCGGTGTTCCCCGCGGGTTTCGCGCCCGACACCGCCGGCATGATCTGGGGCGACGGCGCCGCCCACGCCACCTGGTGGACGGGCAACCCCGAGGAGATCCACGGGATCAACTACCTGCCCATCACCGGCGGCTCGCTCTACCAGGGGCTCTACCCGGCCAAGGTCAGGGCCGGGCTGGCCGAGATGGAGGCCGAGAACGGCGGGCCCGCCGTCGAGTGGCGCGACGTCATCTGGCAGTACCGCGCGCTCGGCGACCCCGCCGCCGCCAAGGCGAACTGGGACGCGGGCTGGACCTCCTACGGCCCGGAGTCCGGCGACTCCAAGGCGCACGCCTACCACTGGATCTACAACCTGGCCAGGCTCGGCACGGTCGACGCGGCGGTCACCGCCGACATTCCCACGGCCGCCGTCTTCAGCCTGAACGGCACGCGCACCTACGTCGCGCACAACTTCGGCGTCTCGGCGCGGACGGTGACCTTCTCCGACGGAAAGCGGCTGGAAGTGCCGGCCGCGTCCACCGCGACCAGCGCGGGCGGCGGCGGCCCCACGCCGACGCCGACGCCCACGCCCACGCCCACGCCCACGCACACGCCCACGCCCACCCCGACTCCCACTCCGACGCCGACTCCCACGCCTGGGAGCCCCGCGCGGTACCTGCTCGGCGGGGGAGGGCTCGGCGCGGCCGCCGGGACGGCCGGGGCCGACACCGTCGCCTCCGCCGGCGGCGTCAACCACGACGGCACCCCGGCCAACCCGCTCGTCTACACCGCCGACGGCCTCACCATGACCTTCACCGGCGCCGCCACCGCGTTCGACCTGTACCTGGACGCGGGGACCGCGGTGGGCAACGGCGTCCAGGCGCGGGTCTCCTACGACCTCACCGGAGACGGCTCCTACGACCGCGTCGAGACCTACCGCTACTTCGCCACCGACCCGGTCGCGGGCTGGGAGCACTACACCCAGGCCGCCGGGCTCGCCTCCTCGACCGGTGCCCTGGGCAACCTGGTCGACGGCCGGGTGAGGGTCGAGGTGTGGAGCGCCATCGGCGTCAACCCGACCTCTCTGGGGGTCGGCAGCCGCTCGGTCCTGACCCTTCCGTTCCGCTGACCACGCGGCTGTCACCGGCCCCTCCAACCGGCCTGAGCCGCCGACCCGTCCGCCGTGTCCGACCCGTCTGACCTGTCCTACTCGTCCCACTCGTCCCCGAGAGATGAGGAGCATCATGGGCATGACCACCGATCCACCGGCGCGCCGCCGCTCGCGGCTGCGCGCCGTGCTGGCCGCCGCCGGAGCCGCCGTCCTCCCGATCATCGCGCTGACCCTCGGCGGCGGGCCCGCCGGGGCCTCGGTCCCCGCCACGCCGAGCGGCTGGAACCTGGTGTGGAGCGACGACTTCAACGGCTCCGCCGGGACGCCGCCCTCGTCGGACAACTGGATCATCGACACCGGGCACGCCTACCCAGGCGGTCCCGGCAACTGGGGCACCGGCGAGATCCAGAACTACACAGCGAACGCCTCCAACGTCAGCCTGGACGGCGGCGGCAACCTGCGCATCACGCCCATCAGAAGCGGCTCGGGGGAGTGGACCTCCGCGCGCATCGAGACCCGGCGCACCGACTTCAAGCCGGCGGCCGGCGCCGTCCTGCGCATCGAGGGCCGCATCCAGATGCCCGACGTCACCGGCGACGCGGCGCTCGGCTACTGGCCGGCGTTCTGGGCGCTGGGCTCGCCCTACCGGGGCAACTACCAGAACTGGCCGGCCATCGGCGAGTTCGACATCATGGAGAACGTCAACGGGATCAACTCCGTGTGGGGCGTCCTCCACTGCGGCACCAACCCCGGCGGCGCCTGCGGCGAGACCAACGGCATCGGCGCCAGCCGTGCCTGCCCGGGCTCCACCTGCCAGTCGGCCATGCACACATACCGCTTCGAATGGGACCGTTCGGTCACCCCCAACCAGCTGCGCTGGTACGTCGACGGACAGCAGTTCCACAGCGTCAGCCAGAGCCAGCTGGACGCCACCACGTGGAACAACATGACCGGCCACGGCGGGTACTTCCTGCTGCTCAACGTGGCGATGGGCGGCGCGTTCCCCAACGGGGTCTCCGGCCGCTCCACCCCGACGTCGTCCACCGTGTCCGGACGGCCCATGGTGGTCGACTACGTGGCGGTCTGGCAGAGCGGCGGCGGCACAACACCGCCCCCGAGCTCGCCGCCGCCCAGCTCGCCGCCGCCGGGCGGCGTCGACGCCCGCTCCACCATCCAGGCCGAGCGGTACCAGGCGCAGTCCGGCACCCAGCTGGAGACCACCACCGACAGCGGCGGCGGCCAGAACGTCTCCTACATCGCCAACGGCGACTGGCTCCGCTTCGACGGGGTGAACTTCGGTTCCACCCCCGCCCGGCAGTTCGTGGCCCGCGTCGCCTCCGGAGCCCCCGGCGGCGTCAGCGGCCTGATCCAGGTGCGGCTCGACAGCCTCACCGCCGCGCCCGTCGGCGACTTCGCCGTCGGCAACACCGGCGGCTGGCAGAGCTGGCGCACCGTCCCGGCCAACATCTCCGGCGTCACCGGAACCCACACCGTCTACCTCACCTTCGGAAGCGGCCAACCCGCGGACTTCGCCAACCTCAACTGGTTCACCTTCACCAGCTGACCCCCACTCCCATCCAGCCTCGACCGGCCCTGCGTCCGGCCGAGGCTGGATCGGCTCGACCTGGCCGCGCGCACCGGTGAGCTCGGGCGACTATGGGATGGGCCGCCTGTCGGCGACGACTGTCCTCGCATCGCCGCTGACGCGATGACCACAGCCCCTCATCGGGCCGGGCTCTCCACTGGGTTCGTGCAGATTGTGATCGGCGCCGGGTCGGTGGGGCGTGGTACGGCGATTGCGGCGCCGTCGTGCGGCGGGTGGCCCGGCCTGCCCCGGGCGGTGGCGTCGTTCCCCGGCCGCCGCTGGTGGCGTCGTTATGCTGGGCCAATGAAGATCCGGACGGTCGGCGCGGTCAGCGGCGTCCTGCCGGCGGCACTGGCGTTGACCCTGGCCGCCGGGTGCGCCACGTCGGAGGGGGCGTCACCAGGGGCGCCCGCCGCGACCTCGCCCGCGATCTCCGAGGGGGCTTCGCGCGCAGCGTCCGAGGCGGCCTCGCCGGCGGCGTCCGAGGCGGCCTCGGACGCTGCGGGCCTGCGGGTGAGCAGCCCGGCGTTCGGGGACGGCGCGGCCATACCGCGCAAGCATGCCTGCGCCGCCCAAGGAGGCCAGGACGTCTCGCCCGCGCTCGCCTGGTCCGGCGTCCCGTCCGAGGCCCGCGAGCTGGCTGTCGTCGTGGACGACCCGGACGCGCCCGGCGGCTCGTACATCCACTGGATCGTGACCGGCCTGCCCGCCTCGCTGACCGGCCTCGGCCAGGCAGCGACGGAGGGAAGGACGCTGCCCGGCAGCGGCGGCGCTCCTTCGTACGCCGGCCCGTGCCCGCCGGGCGGCACGCATCACTACCACTTCATCGTGTACGCGCTGCGCGACCGGTTCCAGCCGGTCGGCGGCCCGCGGGCCGTGTACGCCCGGCTCAAGAAGGCCGCCATCGCCTCCGGCGAGACGGTCGGCACCTGGACCCGGCGCCCCTGACCGAACATCCGCCCGCTCGGGGCGCGCGGTGAGAACGGTGGACGGCGTCCGTGCGGCTGGACGCGCCGTCGAGCCGCCCGAGGGCCGGCCCGGGCGGTCAGCGGGAGCGGGCGCCGCCTCCGGCGAGCGCGGTGGCGACGCCCAGTCCGAGGTACACGCAGCCGCTGACATACCGCAGCGCCCTGTGCCTGCGGCGCAGCAGCCCGCTCAGCGTGCCCGCGCCGAGGGCGTACACCATGTCGGCGGCGATGCCGAACATCAGCAGGGTCAGCCCGAGAACCACGATCTGCAGGGCGGGCGACCCGGCCGCGGGGTCGACGAACTGGGGGAGGAAGGCCAGGAAGAACAGGATGACCTTCGGGTTGAGCACGTTGACGATCACGCCCTCGAGGAAGACCTTGCGCAGCGGCTGGGCGCTCGCCGCGCGCGCCGCGGCGCCGTCCCCCGAGGCCAGTGTGCGGATGCCGAGGTAGACCAGATACAGGGCGCCCGCCCACTTGACGGCCGTGAACGCCGCCGCCGAGCGCGCGATCAGGTACGAGAGCCCGGCCGCCGCCGCGGCGATGTGCAGCAGCGTTCCCGTCTCCACCCCGACGGCCGAGGCCACCGCGGCCGCCCGTCCCTGCGCGATCCCGCGCGCGGTGATGTACAGGTTGTTCGGGCCGGGGACGACGACCAGCACCAGCGCGGCCACCGAGAAGACCACCAACGTCGAGGCAGAGACCATGCCCGCGACCCTAACCTCCACCGGACCAGCAGAAGTGGTCCACAACCATCCCATCCTCTCAGTCCAAAGCCTGCTTGGCGACAAGCGGCACCGTCGCCGAACGGCGGGTCCGATCACCGGCACTCACCTCCGTCCAGGTCTGGGGTGCTTCGACGAGAGGTCCGCGACCTCGGTCGCCTGCTGCCATGGCCGGCCGGGGTCGCGGACGGGAAGGCAGGGCATGGGCGGGTTGTGGCGGCTCTGCGGCGATTCCGGGTTCTGTCGGGCGGGCGTGCGATACTCCCCAACGTGGTGTGGCGGGAGGCGGGCAGCGCTCTTGTGGGGCGGTCGAGTGAGCTCGGTCGCCTCGTCGGGGTGCTCGACGCCGCCACCTCGGGGCAGGCGGGGGTGGCCGTCGTCAGCGGCGACGCCGGCATCGGCAAGAGCCGCCTGGTCGCCGAGCTCGTCGCCCTGGCCCGGGCCCAGGGTTTCGCCGTGCTGACCGGCCAGTGCGCCGAGCTGGGTGACGCCCTGCCCTACCTCCCCCTCGCCGACGCCCTTCGCGGCGCCGCCGGCGACTCCGGTCTGGCGCAGGCCATCGAGGCGCGCCCGATGCTGCGCAGGCTGACGCCCGGCGCCTGGCTCGACTCCCAGCCCGCGGCCGGCTCGGGGCTCACCCAGCAGCAGCTCTTCGGCTCGACGCTCGACTTCCTCGCGGAGGCCTCGGCCGCAAGGCCCGTCCTCTTCGTGCTCGAAGACCTCCACTGGGCCGACCGGTCCACCCGTGACCTGCTGGTCTTCCTCAGCCGCATGTTGCAGCACGAGCGGGTGTGCCTGCTCGGCACCTACCGCACCGATGACCTGCACCGGCGCCACCCGCTCCGCCCCCTGCTGGCCGAGCTGCAACGCCTTCCGTCGGTCACCGCGGTGCGCCTCGGCCCGCTGGACGCCGACGCGCTGTCCGACCACCTGGTGGCCCTCGGCGGCGCCGACGCCAGGGCGATCGGCGACATCATCACGCGCGCCGAAGGCAACCCCTTCTACGCCGAAGAACTGCTCGCCGCCGAGGGCCTACCGTACAACGTGGCCAACCTGCTGCTCGCGCGCGTCGAACGGCTGTCGGAGCCCGCGCAGAGCGTGCTGCGGGCCGCCGCGGTCGCCGGCCGGCGCATCGACCACGACCTGCTGCAGAAGGTCTCCGGCCTGCAGGACATCGAGCTGGAGGAGGCCATCCGCGAGATCGCCTCCCGAGGGCTGATGCTGCCCGACGGCGACTACGGCTACGCGTTCCGCCACGCCCTGCTCCAGGAGGCCGTCTACACCGATCTGCTCCCCGGAGAGCGCGCGCGGCTGCACAGCCGCTTCACCCGTCTGCTCGACTCGCCGGCCGAGCTCGCCTACCACTACCTGGCCGGTCACGATCTGCCCGGAGCTCTCGCCGCGTCCGTGGCGGCCGGACGGCGAGCCGACCGGCTGGGCGCGCCCGTCGAGGCCCACGACCACTACGATCGGGCTCTCGCGCTGTGGCAGCGCGTCCCCGACGCCGAGCGGGTGGCGGGCATCGACCGCGTGCGGCTGGCGCTGCTGTCCGCCGCCGCGGCCGAAGAGAGCGGAGCCACCCACCGGGCCGTCGCCCAGATACGGGAGGTCCTGGCCGTCGAGCGGCCGACGGCCGAGATCTGGGAGCGGCTCGCGTACTACCTGATCGACGCCGGGGACGACGCCGGGGCCGTCGAAGCCGCGAAGACCGCCGTCCACCTGGCCACCGAGGCCGCGGACGAGGAGGATGACCACGGCCCGGCGGACGACCAGGCCGAACGACGTCAGGTCAAGAACTGCCGGGCCGCTCTGCTGGCCAGATCCCTGGCGACGTACGCGCGTGCCCTGGTCTGGAGTCCCCAGCACGGCGAGGTCGAGCAGCTCGCCGGCCGCGCGCTCGCAGCCGCGCGCGCGTCGGGCGTGCGCGACGCCGAGGCCAGCGCGTTGATCACCCTGGCCGTCGTCGCCGACATCGGCGGCGACCGGCAGCGGGCCGAGGACGTGCTGACCACCGCGGCCGCAGGCGTGCCCTCCGGCAATCTCTCCATCGACCTGCGTGCCATCTTCAGCCTCGCCCGGGTGCAGTACGACCGCGGTCACCTCGCCGATGCCGCCGCCACCGCCGACCGCGGCGTCGGCCTGGCCCGCGAGACCGGCCTGACCTGGAGCAATTACGGCACCGACCTGCGCTTCCTGCGGCTGCTCATCCACTACACGGCCGGAGAGTGGGAGCAGGCGGGTGAGCTGGCCGCGGGGTTCGCGGCGCGGGTGGGCAGGCTTCCCGAGGCATGGTTGTCGGGGTACGCGCTGTTCGTGGAGGTCGCGCGCGGCGACCCGATCGTCGAGGAACGCATGGTCTGGCTCAGGCCGTTCTGGCGCGACCCGCTGGTCAGCTACATCTCCCGGACGCTGGCCGCCGAGCACGCGCTGTGGAACGGCGACCCGCGCTCCGCCATGGAGCACATCGACGCGGTGATCGCGGTGCTCGAGCCCTTCGACCCCGGCATGATCCGCGTCTGCGCCACCGGCCTGTGGGCGCTGGCCGAACTCGGGCAGCACCCGCCACGCGCCGACGACCAGGCGAAGGCCGACGACCTGCTGCGGCGCGCCCACCAGGCGGCGACCCTCGGGCCCGGCTCGGGCACCCGGGGCGCCATGGGGGTCGAAGGCCGGGCATGGCTGGCCAAGGCCGAGGCCGAACGGCGGCGAGCCGGCGGCGACGCCGATCCCGCCGCCTGGCGGGCGGTCGTGGACGCCTTCGACTTCGGGTCGGTCTACGAGGTCGCACGGGCGCGCTGGCGCCTCGCCGAGGCCCTGCTCGCCACGGCGGACCGCGACGAGGCGTACGCGCAATGGCGGCAGGCCGTCGACACGGCCGCCGCGCTCGGCGCCGCGCCGCTCCATCGTGCGCTCACCGACCTCGGCCGCAGGGCCCGCTTCCCCTCCCCGTCCAAGCAGGACACCACGGACACCGCGTCCCCGGAAGCGACGTCATCGCCCTCGTCTTCCGCCGCTTCCGCCGCCTTGGCCGCACCGCCGGCCGACCACGGCGGTCCCGCGGTCTCCTTGACCGCCCGTGAGCAGGAGGTTCTCGCCCTGGTCGCCGCCGGCCTGTCCAACCGTGAGATCGCCGAGCGGCTCTTCATCACGCACAAGACCGTGAGCGTGCACGTCTCCAACATCCTCGCCAAACTGGGCGTCTCCTCCCGCACCCAGGCCGCCGCCTACGCCCACCAGCACGGCCTGCTCCCCTGAGGCCGCCCCATGGAGACGTTCCCCTTGGGACGATGCTCTGGCGACGGTCACCCTGGGAACGGTGCTGTCTCGGGGGCCTTCATGAAGGACCGCTCTCCGAAGGAGTGAGGACCAGGTCGCGGACGATCTGGATCAGCTCCGCCGGGTCGAACGGCTTGGTGAGGTAGGCGTCCACCCCGATGCCGAGGCCGCGCTTCTTGTCCTCTTCCTGGGCCCTGGCCGTGATCATCATGATCTTGATGTGGCGCAGGCTCTCGTCGGCGCGCAGCTTGGTGGCGGTCATCCAGCCGTCCAGGCGCGGCATCATCACGTCCAGCGTGATCACATCGGGTTGGACGGACGCCACGCGATCAAGGCAGTCCTGCCCGTCCGTCGCCGTCTCCACCTGGAACCCCTCCAGGCTGAGATTCACGGCGATGAGCTGCCGGATGACCTCGTCGTCGTCCACGACCAACACGCGTCCCAGAACCTCTTCCACGGCCGCGAGGCTAACCCCTGAAAGCCCTCCCTGCGACCTTTTCCCCCCAACTCAACCCCCACGGCGCCCCTCGTTCACGGGCCCGTGACCGCACATCGACGCCCCGCCTGTTCCCCGCCTTTTCCGCAGCGATGCCACGCCGAAAGGGAACCCGCCGGCATCGCCGGCCCACATCTCATGAACCGATTCCCCATGCCGCTTGTCCACAGCCTGACGCTTCAAAGCCCCCGCCGTGCTGAATCGCCGCAGCTCATGGGTTACGTCAGTCGCATTCGCCGCTGAGCGGCACCCGACCTTCGTCCACAGAACGCCGTTCGGCCCAACGGCCGGCAGCTCTCGAAAATCACCCTTGGGCTTGATTCGCCATCGAGCCCAAGGAGGGCACCGTGATCACGATGCTCGTCACCACCGTCCTCATCACGGGGACGGCACTTCCCCTCGCTGCGGCCGCTCCCCGCCCCCCGCTGACCCGATGCACGCAGATCCGCCGGCTGCCCACTCTCCACCACCTCACGGCCCCACCTGCCCGTCGATCGTCCGGGGTTCTCACGGCATGCATCGGCGAGAGCCCGGGCGGCCTTCCCGGAGCCCGGTCGTCGCTCCACGACCGCCCGTGGCCGCCTCACCGCCAGATCGGCCCCTACGGCACACCAGCCGCTCGTCTGTGGATCTGGCCGGCGCGTGACCTCCTGCCGGGAGAGATCGACACCAGCACGCCGGGCGAGGGGCACCTCGCGCGGCAGCAGGTCGGCGCCCGCACCGACAGAGGCCTTCTGCTGCGCATCCACCAGCCGGCGCTCGTCGACCGCCGTGGCCCGCACGCCGGTTCACCCGAGGCCGCCGAGTCCGGTCAGCCGCCCGGCGCCGATCGTCCAGCGCGAAGTCTTTCCGTGTACCGACGCCCTCCGCGTGTGCCCGACCGAGACCGGTCTCGGTCGGCGCCTGACGGCGGCGGACGCCGGCATCGGGAGGCTCCCGACCCGGCATTCCCCAAATCGACGCCAGACGACGCGGCCGGAGCGGCGCGCTCCCAGCGCCGAGACGGCGCCGCGCGCTCCCAGCGCCGAGGCGGGGCGGCGCGCTCCCAGCGCCGAGACGGCGCCGCGCCGACGGCCGCCCGGCCGGTCTCCACCTCCCGCCGTCCTGCCGGCGATCGGCCGGCGTCCCGCTCGCGGCAGGTCACTGCCGGGGCCATCGCCGCGCGAGCGGCCGTCAAGAAGATCGGCACCCCGTACGTCTGGGGCGGAGGGTCACGGAACGGGGCCACGAAGGGCGGGTTCGACTGCTCGGGTCTGGCGCTGTACGCCTGGTCCCGAGCCGGGGTCTCCCTGCCTCACTACACGGGCAGCCAGTTCACCAGAGGCAGCAAGATCCCCTTCTCCCGGCTCAAGGAGGGTGACCTGGTGTTCTTCGGAGGAGGCGCCGGAGACCCCACTCATGTCGGCATCTACCTCAAGAAGGGGATGATGGTCCACGCCCCGAAGTCCGGTGACGTCGTGCGCACCGTCGACTTCGCCCACTCGGCCTACTACCGGGCGCGCTACCGAGGTGCCATCCGCCCCGGCAAGTAAGTCCTTTCGTCCGCTCCCGCGATGTCGCACCAGGCGATCCACCCCGGTCCCAGCGCCGTCGGGGTGGGGGCTTCTCGGCGGCTTCGCGGGGCTGGTCGGGGCATGCGTTCGACCGGCGCGGGTTTCTGAGTAACGGAAGACCGCCAGATGCTGGTAGCCTTACCACTCGTTGAGCCCCCTTAGCTCAGGGGATAGAGCACCGGCCTCCGGAGCCGGGAGCGCAAGTTCGAATCTTGCAGGGGGCACTCGCGATCTACCATGCAATACGCGCTATGGCCTGCGGCAACGCAGGCCTTTCGTGTTCATGGGGGTGTGCCGGCGTGTGCCACCGATAGCCACTGGATGCGTTGATCGCGCATCACACGGGCACCAGCCTTGAAGGCCCTGCTCACGCCGTGGACGAGGGGGAGGGGCCGGTGTTCTGGCCTGGCCCCGTGTGCGCCGCACCGCCACCGGGGGTGTTCGGGGCCTCCTGGTCGCCGAGAGCGCGGCCGACCACCCCCTGCCACACGCGGTCTTGTCCGTCGATGCGCCTGGCGTAGATCTCCAACAGGACCTTCGACGCCGTGGCCCGCCCATTGGGCCACCTGGGTAGCCGGGACGCCGGCTGCCGCCCTCTACACCGGTGCTACGAGCGCCGGGCCGACCGCTTCGCATCCTTCCTTGCCATTGCCGCGGCCATCGTCTGCTATCGCCGACTCACCTCAGCGGGCGGTCGGCAGCTGAGGTGATTCTCAGTGCCCCCAGCGAGATCACAGCTCCGACAGAGCAGGCTTCGTCGAGTCATGGAGTCGCGGGGCTGAGGAGTCCGGATGAGAGCCGAGGCATTGGGCGGGTCGCGCGGGTGGCCCTGGGGTGCGGCGGTGTGGAGCTCGGGCTTTGGGGTGGCCCACGTGTGGTGGCTGATGGACCCAGGGTCGCCCTTGATGCGGGGCGAGCAGGCGGGGTGGATCATGAGCCGGTGGGCGGGGCCGGCGCGCGGGTGGTGCGGAAGCGGGCGCGGTAGGCCGTGGGCGGCACGCCCAGTTCGCGGATGAACGCCCGCCGCATCGTCTCCGGAGAGCCGAACCCGATGCGGCGGGCCACGACGTCGAGCGGCCTGTCACTGGTCTCCAGCATGTTGCGGGCGCTCTCCAGGCGGGTCAGCTCGACGTACCGGGCCGGGCTGAGCCCGGTCTCCTGCCGGAACAGGCGGGTGAGCTGCCGCACGCTGAGCCCGGCGCGCGCGGCCATGGCGGCCAGGCCGTGGTCGCCGGCCGGGTCGACGGCCACGGCGTCCAGCACCGGGCGCAGCGGCGCGCACCGTTCGCCGCCGGCGAGCAGGCGGACGCTGAACTGCGACTGGCCGCCGGGCCGCTGCATGAACACGACCAGGTGCTTGGCGACGGTGCGGGCGAGGTCGGCGCCGTAGTCCTGCTCGACCAGCCCGAGCGCCAGGTCGATGCCGGAGCTCACCCCCGCCGAGGTGACGATGTCGCCGTCCCGGACGAAGATCGCGTCCCGGTCCACCTCGATGCCCGGGTACGCCCCGGCGAGCCGCTCGGCCAGCTCCCAGTGCGTGGCCGCGCGGCGGCCGTCCAGCAGCCCGGTGGCGGCCAGGACGAACGCGCCGGCGCAGACCGAGGCGGTGTGCCGGGCGCGGCCGGACAGCCGCCGCACCTGGTCCAGCAGCGGCCGGTCGGCGGACGCCGCGTCCACGTCGGGGCTGCCCGGCACGAGCAGGATGTGCCCGCCGTCGCCGAGCTCTTCAAGGGCCACGTCGACGCCCAGCCGGATGCCTCCGCTGGTCCTGATGTCCCGTCCGCCGAGTGAGGCGATGAGCGGCCGGTAGCCGGCGCCGTGCTCCACGGCCATGGTGAACACCTCCAGCGGCCCGGTCACGTCCAGCAGGCGGACGCCGTCGTACACGACGACGACCACGGTGCGTCCCTCATGCTCGTGCGGCGTGGCCATGGCTTCAGTCTGCTCCCCGCCTCGGACGACCGGCGGCACCGCGGTGTGCGGGCCGGCTTCGTGCCCCACCGGCGGGGCCGCCGATCGTGACGGGTGTGTCGCCGAACATGGTTCCTCCGTATCAGGACGCGGCGTGCTCGCGCTGGAAGAGCGCGGTGAGCGCCGCGATGACCAGCAGGCCCGCCGACAGCCACAACCCCCGCGCGATGCCGCCGTCTCCGTCGGACAGCAGGCCTGATGCCAGCGGGCCCGTGGCCTGCCCGACGGAGAAGGCGACCGTCAGCAGGGCGATGCCCGCGGTCCAGCCGGTCGGCGGCAGCATGCGCCGGGCGATGAGGGTGGCCGCGGTCGGCCCCGCCATGAACCCGGCGCCGAAGACCACCGCCGACAGCAGGGCCGAGAACGGGCCGGGCGTCATGAGCAGCACGGGCAGTACGCCCGCGAACACCAGCGCCGCGACGAGTGCCGGCGCCCGGCCGCCGCGCAGCCGTCCGGCCAGGCGGCTCCAGACGACCAGCGTGGTGACCGCCGAGGAGAGCCCGAGCACGACGAAGAACAGCGCGGTCATCGAGGAGCCGAGCCCCTGAGTCCTCAGCAACGCGATCACGAAGGTCATGTAGCTGACATATCCGGCGCCGAACAGGACGTACCACGCGAAGGTCGGGCCGAGGCGGCGCAACTGGTGACGGGCCAGGACGGCGGCTTGCGTGCCGGCGGAGTCGGGGACGCGCCTCGCGCCGAGCCAGGCGGGCAGCAGCGCGGCAACGGCGGCGGCGCCCATGAGCAGCCAGCCCAGCCGCCAGCCGTCGTCGCCGGCCGACAGCGCGGCGGGCACGACGAGCCCGGAGATGACCACCCCGACGCCGACGCCCGCCATGTAGACCGCGACCGGCAGTGCGGAGCGGCGCCGCGGGGCGCCCGCGGCGACGCGGGAGACCAGCGCCGAGCCGATGACGAAGGTGACGGCCGTGGCCAGCCCTCCGATGAACCGCACCGCCAGCAGCGCGGAGAAATTCGCCCACGCGGCGGTGGCGAGCAGTGCGAGCGCGCTGAGGGCCAGGCTCCACAGGAACGCGGCGCGGTCGCCGAGCCTTCGCGCCCAATGGACGGCGGACGCGGCGCCCAGGATGTAGCCGGCGGCGTTGGCGGTGTTCATGCCGCCGGCCTGCGCGTAGGTCCACTCGAGGGTGTGGTGCATGGAAGGCAGCAGCAGGGCGTAGGCGAAGCGGGTGAAGCCGAGCGCGACCACCGGCCCGGTGGCAAGGCCGAGCGCGATCAGCACCTGCCGGGCGACGCCCGCGCGCTGATCCTGGGGCGAAGAGGTGACCGCGGTCATGTACGGCTCCGGCCGCGCGTGAGCCACATGGTGATCGTCCTTCCGGTCGGTTTCGAGGCCATCGATGCCTCAAGGCGCCGGAGAGCACCACCCATGGCCGTCGATCCGGCCATTCGTCCCTCGGATCAGGCCGTCGGCCTCGGCGGAACGGTCGACGTAGACCAGGCTTTCGCCGAAGGCGCGAAGAACGCCCGCCGCACCCCGTCGAGAGCGGGGATCACCAAGTGGACCGAGGCGCTATGCGCTGTGGGCTGTGGAGACGCTGGTCCTTCGCTGTTCATGGGGCGGGTCGGCATTCGTCTTCGAGGGGGAGCGAGTCGGGGACCTCAGGTGTTCTGGCGGCTGAGGGTGCGGGTGATGGTCGGCAGGACGGCGATGGACAGGGCCCAGCCGAGTGCCTTGAGGGCGATGGACATGGCCAGGCCGGAGCCGCGGGGGGAGAAATGGTCCTCCAGGCCGAACGGAGAGCTCGGCAACAGCACGTCGAGGCTGAAGAGCGCGGCGTTCACCACATGGTCGGCGCTCGGAATCGGCACCGCCTGGCCGATGAAGACCGCGGTCCCGGTGGCCCATGCCGCGATGAGCCAGCAGAGAGCGCGCAGCGGCACGTAGCCGTACCCCGCTATGGCGTCGTAGAGCCAGCCGATGGTCCTGCGGGGCCAGACCAGCCGGCGACGACGGTCCCGGTTCTTGGCGAGCAGCACGATGCGCGCGTCCCGGTCGTGTCCGAGGCCGCGGTAGTACCGCGCGAGCTGCTCGTACGGCTGAGGGTGGTACCGCTGTGGACTGCGTCGCAGCCAGGCGATCCTCTCCGCGACCGGCGGTTCGGGATCCGGGTCGAGGTCGTCGTAGACCAGGCCGTTGAGGTGTGTCGGGGTGTCCAGCGAGGTGCTCAGGGTGCTGAGCCGCGCATTGGTGAGGTTGACGCTGCCGGTGATCTTCGAGATCAGGACCAGTGTGTCGATCCGGGCGCCCTCGCAGGTCACCGCCCGCCTGCCGGGATTGCTGAGTTCGGCCCCGGTGAAGTCGGCCGTGCCGGCGATCTGCGCGCCCTGCAGGCGGATCCCCCCTTCGGCGGTGAACCCGTCGCGGAAGAACATGTCCTGATCGACGGCGATCCGCTGGCCGCTCACCGCGCCCCCTCCGGGGTTGCGGATGGTGGCGCCGTTGAAGGAGATCTGACCGTGGACGCGGGCTCCGGCGAGCTTCACCTCGCCGGAGGTCGTGAACCCGTTCTCGCAGAACATGTTGAGGTCGACGACCATGCCGGCGGCGGAGAGCGCGGGCCGGTCCTGAGGGGCGAGGATGACGGTGCCGCCCAGATCGAGGTTGCCGCCGACATGCGCGCCGGCGAGCCGCACCTCGCCGATCCGGCAGGAGGTCAGCCCCAGCGGTCCGTCGGTCCGGATCCGGTTGGCGTCCAGGCCGGGAATCCGGCAGGCGGAGACCGACAGCCGCCGTACGTGCGCGTTCTCCACGTCGATCGGCTCGTCGAACCAGCACCGCCGGAAGATGATCTCCGCCGCGATCTCTCCGCCGTTCAGGTCCAGCCGGCCGGTGATCCGGGCGCCGCGGAGCGAAAGCCTGGTGACGCCTCCGCCGTCGCCGCCGCGGCCCCTGAGCAACAAGGCGCTGATGATCTCCGCGCGGACTCGCTGGTCAGGGTCGTACTCGTCCGGGTCGAATTCTTCGGCCGCCGGGTCGGCCGTGCCGATGTCGACCCGATCGCCGTCCGGGAAGGCCTTCCAGAGCCGTCGCTCGGCGTCCGTGCGCAGGTCGTTCGGGTGCACCGTCTCTTCCTTCTGTCAGAACCGGCAGTGCAGGGGATCGGTGAACACGGGAGGAGGGCCGGTCAGAGCCGCGCGGATCGACTGTTCCAGGATCGAGTACGGCGAGCCGTCCGCCCGGTCGAGGCGGAGAGGTTCGCGCAGACCTGTCTCGGTGTTGCTGATGAAGCGAGGTGGGCCGGTGTGCTTGTAGCCGCGGGTGTGGAACAGCAAGGGATGACCGAGGACGACGTCGCCGGCCGAACCGGTGATCTCGCGGAAGTTGCCGATCGGCTCGGCCAGCACCGCGTCGAACAGCTCCAGGTGGGTCATGCCCTCGGGGTGGGCGGCGAGCACTCTCGCGGCGCGGCGGTGGGAGCCCTCGGACACGATGGTGCCGCCGCCGCGCGGCTCGATGTCGGAGAACAGGCCGATCAGCAGCAGTCCCTGCCGGGGCGCGTCGATCGTGTGGCGGAACCAGTTGCCGTCCACGTGCCAGCCGTTCGGGGGTACGCCGTACGGCCGGTCGGCGCCGTGCGCGAAGTTGACCGGCCAGAAACCCCAGCTCCGCTCGCCGCGCCACCGTCCGGGGCCGAGCAGTTCTTCGACGGCCGCCGCCACCTGGCCGGTGAAGCAGGCGAGCACTTCGGGCGTGTGCAGGCGCTCCTCGATGTCGTACCCGGGCGGCCATGTGGCGGGGTCGTCGCGCAGGATGCCGGCCTTCTCCGCCATCCGCCGCCAGACCCGGTCGCGGGCGGCGGCCGCCTGCCGCGCCGTGAACGCGCCCGGAAGCACGCACAGGCCACGCTCCACGAAGCTCTCGATGCGCGCCCGGCCCAGCATGGTCACCAGTACAGCAGCCAGCGGCCGTCGCACCACACCCCGTGTCCCTGCAGGGTGAGCCGCTCGTCGTCGGGTTCCACCTGGCCGACGGGGGCGACCTGGTGCAGGATGTGGCCCGAGTGCACGGCCATCGTGCCCACCGTGTACGGGACGTAGGTGCGGGTGTGGAACCGCAGCAGATCGGTGGCGCCCTCGACCCAGCCCCGCCGCCGGGCGAGCTGGAACTGCTCGTAGGTCGCGTCCCACACGTTCAGCCCGCCGCCGGCGAGGGGCAGCCGGATCGGCAGCGTGAACGACAGCAGCCGTTCGAGGTCGGTGCCGGGTGGCCAGTCGAAGGCCCGGTACTGCAGGTCGAAGTGGATAGGCGCCCGGGGTTTGGTGAACACCGCCGCGGCCAGCCAGACGTGGAAGCCGGGCAGTGCAAGGTCCTCGGGGTAGCACACCGGCGACCCGAGGTGCTCGCCCAGCACTTCGGCCAGGCGCTCGTACAGCCAGCCGAACCGCTCCCACAGCACCGGCCGCGCGGCCCGCGCCCGCGCCCGGTACTCTCCCGCCCGCGGGTCCTGGGCCAGGTCGAGGTAGCTGGGTGGCCCCAGGGTGAAGAACGCCGTGGGCTCGGGTCCCCGGGGCAGCCAGTGATCTCGCAGGTCGTGCACGGTGTCGCGGACGGCGGCGCTCTGCTCGCCGGTCAGGACCGGGACCGATTGCATCACGCGGCCCCCTCTTCCAGCAGGGTCAGCAGCGACCTGGTCACGGCGCCGCCCAGCCTGCGGTCGTACCAGTCGTATCCGGGCATCGGATTGACCTCCAGACACCAGTGGGTGCCGTCGTCGGCCACCTTGAGGTCCCACCCGGCGAACGCCAGCCCGAAGTCGCGGGTGCACGCGGTCATCCGGGCGGCGAGCGGGCCGGGCAGTTCGCACAGGCTGAAGGCGACCTCCCCGGCGGGAGCCGCGCGGTAGTCCACGACGGGAGAGATGATCCGCTCCGCGTGCACCTGCTCGCCCACGACGTGCGCCCGTACGTCGGCGCCGGGGACGTAGCGCTGCACGTGCACGGGCCCCTGCCGGGAGTCGAACGCGGCGAAGTCGCCGGGGCCGACGAGCCTGCTCGTCGCCCGCACTCCGGACACGGCCTTGACGATCGTCGGCCCCGCCGCGGCGAACGCGCCGAGACGGGCCCCGTCGGAGCTGGTCAGGCTCTCGGGCACGGCGAAGCCCGCTTGTGCGATGGACCACTCGTGCAGGGGCTTGGCGCCGTTGTCGGACCCCGCCCGATTCACCACCAGGCCGGGAACGTGGTCGAGCCAGGCCGTCAGGCCGGTCACCAGGCTCTGCCAGGCCACGGCGTGACGGGGGTCGTCCTGGAGAGCGGCCAGGTCGATCAGCCGGCAGAAGTAGGACGCGCGCGGGTCGAGTTCGTGCCTCCCGCTCGGGGTCGGCAGGACGCTGTGGCCGTCGTCGGGGATGGCCAGCCGCCAGGCCCGTTCGGCCACCACCTCCCGCAGGTCGATCGCCACGACGGGCGCACCGGCCCGCTCGGCCTCGGCCACGAAGTGGGTGAACGTGGCGTCGCCGCCGACGCCGATGGCGTAGATCACGGGAACAGCGCCTTCACCAGATGAGGGCCGAGGCCCAGCCAGACCATGCGGAGCTGCTCCAGGGCGGGGAACGGCTCCACGTTCACCAGCCGGGCGGACGCCAGGTCGGGGGCGAGCCGCCAGGTCACCGCGGCCAGGTCCAGGCCGAGCCGGGCGACGATGCCGATGCTGCGCTCGGTCAGGTCCAGATCGTCCAGGTCGGCGGTGGTGCACCGCCAGGCGTTCCCGCCCAGCACCACGACGCCTTCGAAGACCGGATCGGCGTCCGACCACCGTGCCCGGAACGGGCCCTCGGCCGTCATCGCGTCGGTCCACGGCGCCGTGGCCCCGGTGCCCTCGTCCCGCACCCACCAGATGGCCTCCGCCTCCTCGCCCGCAGGTGGAGGCGCGGGCGGTGCCCCCGCGAAGACCTCCACGGAGCCGCCGGAGACCCCCGCGCGGAGCTCGGTCAGGGCGGCCGAGACCGAGACGCGGCTGCCGAGCCCCTGCGGGGTGGGGCGGTTGATCACCGGGGCGGGGGTGAGCGCGGCCACCGCCCACAGCTGGGCCAGGCACTCGCCGTACTGGAACTCCGCGTCGAAGCTGACGCGGAGCGGCGGGGGAGGGGGGAGGCGCAGGAGCATGGGGCATTCGGGCGTCACGGCGGCCACACCGTCGCGGACCGAGACGGTGAACATCTGGGCCGCGTCGAACACGTCCAGGACGCGTGCCTTGTGCCCGCTCTCGGTGACGAATTCCGCCACCTCGATCGCGACCTCGTCTTCGGGGTCGGCGACGATGACCAGTTCTGGGTCGGCGGTCCCGGATGGCGCGGGCTCAGATGACAAGGCCGTTCCTCCTCAGGAACCGGTTGAACCGGGACGCGCGGAGTGCCGCGATGGTCTCGTCCTGCTCGCCGGACGGTGACGCGGGGGACGTCGTCATCCCCGCCTCCGGGCCCGCCGGGGATCGCCCGGGCGGCGGCGCGTACGTCTTCGGTCCGCCGGCGGACGTGGGCCAGTCCCGGCCGTCCTTGCCGTCCTTCCAGTCTTTGGTGTCCTTGCCGTCCTTGGTGTCCTTCCAGTCCTTCAGATCTTTGCTGTCCTTGTAATCCTTCAGATCCTTGTAGTCCTTGTTCTCCTTGCTGTCCTTTCCGTCCTTCGAGTCTTTGCTGTCCTTATAGTCCTTGGAGTCTTTCGAGTCCTTGCTGTCCTTGGAGTCTTTGCTGTCCTTGAAGTCCTTGAACTTGGCGACCCCCGGCCGGGCGAGAGGCGGCACGGAACCGGCGGGTTCCGGGAAGGCGCGCCCGCCCGTGGGCACCCGCCACAGCGCCGCGGTGACGTCCCTGCGTTCGGACGCCGCCAGGAACGGCATCACTCGCGACTCGTCCACCGTCCATGACATCAGCCCGTTCTCCCCGTCCTCGATCCGAGTCGATCGTGATAGCCGCGCAACGCCGTCGCCAGCCGTCGCTGGGAAGCCCTGTCGTGCGGGTTCAGATTGCAGACCAGGTGGTCCACGCCGAGGTCGCGGTACGCCAGCAGGCCCTCGGCCACCTGCTCGGGCGACCCGGCCAGCACGGGATGGTCCTGTGGCCCGGGCTCGCCCACGGAGACGTTGACGCCGAGGGTGACGCCCAGCGTGCCGGGGGCGCGGCCCACCTCCGCCGATGCCTCCTTGAGCCGGGACAGCGCCTCACCGGCGGTCTCCGGCGGGCCGAACCAGCAGCCGTTCCACAGGTCGGCGTGCTCGGCGGCCAGGCGCAGCATGCGAGGACCCCGGGCGGCCACCAGGACGGGAGGACCGCCCGGCCGCGGCCCGCGTGGCCGCAACTCCGCGCCGCGGACCCAGTGGTGCCGCCCCTCGTACCGGTCCAGTTCGCCGGTGCGGAGCAGCGGCAGGATGATCCCCAGCGCCTCCTCGAACCGGTCCACCCGGTGGTCGAAGGGGATGCCGAAGGCGTCGAACTCCGGCTGGTGCCAGCCGCAGCCGAGCCCCAGGATCAGCCGCCCCCCGCTGACCTCGTCCAGGGTGACGGCCATCTTCGCCAGCACCGCCGGGTTGCGGAACGCGGTGCACAGCACGAGGGTGCCCAGCACGACCCGTTCGGTGGCCTCGGCCAGCGCCGCCAGCACCGTCCAGGCCTCCCAGATGCCCTCGGTGGGCAGGCCGGGCTCGCGGAACAGCAGGTGATCGTAGACCCAGACCGAGTCGAACCTGGAGTCCTCCGCCCGCAGGGCGAGATCACGGATCTCGACGTAGGACGGCTGCTTCCACGGGTACTCCGCCACAGGCAGGACAAGGCCGATCTTCAACGCCCCTCGCATTCACGACCGCACGACGTGAACACCCCCGAACCAAGCGTCACTATATGCCGGAAAGCGGCCGCCGGGAATGGCCGCTGACCGGTCCGAATGGTCGCGGATCTCCTTGTCGCCGTGGCAGTGGCGGCCGGCGTGTCCCGTCCAGGATCCGCCGGTCCTGATTTCGAGCGCGACGGTCACATGGGTGATGAGGTGAAAATTTCATGGCGATGTTTCGTGCTCAAATCGGCGAGGGCTGGGGGAGTTTTCGCAGGCCGCATCGGGCGCCGGGGTGTGAGCAAGGAAGCGCTTCAGTCGGGGTATTCTCGAAAGTTTCATAATGGCCTTGACACATTTCGGAGGCGTTTCCACACTGAGTCCCCGAGGCGGTCGCTCCCTGCCTGCTGATGGTCCGGCGGTGGAGAACGCCCGTCTCCGACGTCCTCGTGGTGTGCGTTCCCGGTTATGGGGTGGCGTCGATCCCGCAGGACGTCGCCGCGATTCCGCTGTTCCGTGACTCAGTTGTGGAGGCTCAGGCATGAGCACAAACGCCACCCCCCCAGATGGACGCCGGCGGCCACGCGGCGCACGCCGCGCCCTGATCGCCGGCGCTCTGGGCGCCCTCGGTCTGACCACCGTGCTGATCGCGCCGGGTACCGCCGGTGCGGCCGAGAGCACGCTGGGTGCGGCGGCGGCGCAGAGCGGCCGCTACTTCGGCACCGCGATCGCCTCGGGCAAGCTGGGCGACTCGCAGTACACCACCATCGCCGGCCGTGAGTTCAACATGGTGACCGCCGAGAACGAGATGAAGATCGACGCCACCGAGCCCAACCAGAACCAGTTCAACTTCAGCGCCGGTGACCGGGTCTACAACTGGGCCGTGCAGAACGGCAAGCGGGTGCGCGGCCACACCCTGGCCTGGCACAACCAGCAGCCCGGGTGGATGCAGTCGATGTCGGGCAGCGCGCTGCGCAACGCGATGATCAACCACATCAACGGCGTGATGGGCCACTACAAGGGCAAGATCGCCTACTGGGACGTGGTCAACGAGGCGTTCGACGA
>NZ_JBSGDZ010000040.1:0-65101 GCF_053602655.1 Sphaerisporangium sp. NPDC004334 | reverse complement strand
CCGCGATGCGGCCGGGGTCGATGTTGTAGCGCTGGCGGGCGTAGGCGACCATCGACATGATGCCGGTGGAGTCGCTGCCGCCGTTGCGCTTGAGCCCGGCGGCGGTGGAGACGTCGAAGCACTTCTCGCTACGGGTGGCCTCGGGCAGGACGATGATGTAGCCGTAGCGGTCGGCGGCGGTGACGAAGTCGTGCCCGTTGCCGTTGAAGATCGCACTCGCCGAGCCGCCGCAGTAGTGCACCAGCACCAGCAGCGCCGGCCGTGCGGCGACATTGTTGGGCACGTACATGTACATGTTGAGGTTGGTGGGGTTGGTCCCGAATCCGGTGACCTGGGTGAGGGAGGCGGCCGCGGCGGGCCGGATCCCCAGAAGCACGCTCGCGACCACCAAAGGCAGGGCGGCGGCCGCGAGGATGGCGGTGAGCCTTCGTTTCACGGCATGTCCTTTCGTCATCGAAACAGGAGCCGGAACGGCGTCGGCCTGCGAAACCCCTGCTCACGCCCGGGTGCTCGGGACAGGCGCCGGCGACGGGCAGCCCTCGATCGACGGCTCGGCGCGGAGCACGCGGTCGCGGACCGCTCAAGGGCCGGCCCTGGCCCGGCGGACCGAGGGGTTGGCGGGTAAGACGCGGGTCCAGCGCCGGTCGGCGGGGCGTCGCAGATCTGGAGCCGGACGCCGCTGGTGGTGGCGCGGTTCGGCACGTCCAGGCGAAACCGCCCGCGCCCACCTCGTGGATCGCACCGGTGGACGAGGCGTTGAGGCCGAGGCGGTGTCGGTCGGTGTCGGTCGGTGTCGGTCGGCGTCGATCCGTGTCGATCCGTGTCGGTCCGTGGCTCGCGACACCCTCGATCACCAGGCGTGTCTTGACGGAGTTGCATTGTTAGCGTTCACATCATTGGCCGAGTCGCGTCTCCTTCTCCGGCGGGTGGTCGGAGGTGGTGGTGTGGGGTGGAGCAAATCCGAGACAGGGACGTACCGTCAAGCGGCGCCCAGGCGCAGGAGGCCGAAGCGTCGAAGGGTCCGGCGTGGCCCATCTGGCGCTATCGGCGTTCCCGCACCGGACCGGCTCCTCGATTGTGCTGAAACTTTCAGTCACCTTCATGGCCGGCGTCCCGCGCCGGCGCACCGCACGACTACGGAGCCTCGCAGGATCCAGGTGACCAGGGACCGAGGGGCACGGCATGGAGGACGCATCCGCGTCCGGATGGGTTCCTGAAACTTTCCTGTGGATATTGACACGTTTCGGTGGTGTTTCCACACTGAGTCCCCAAGAGGTTTCCTGCCGGTGGTGGTGCGGGAGCCGCTGATCGCGACGCCCGCGTGGTGGTGTGCGTTCCGATGCCGGGACGGAGAGGCGACCGGTGCGGTGGGAACCGCCGCACCTGAGACCACTCCGCGGACGGCGGTCACGTGCTGCTCCCTATGAGGGGCTCACTCGAGGAGAAGGAACACCACAGTGCGACGACGTTCCAGCGAGACTCCGGCGCCCGATGCCGCCACGAGATCACGTTCAGGGCCCGGCTCACAGGGCGGGCTGGTGAGGCGGGCGATGGCCGCGGCGGTCGTCATCCTCGGGCTGCTCACGGTGACCGTCGTGACCCGGCCGGCATCGGCCGCCGACAATCCCTATCAGCGGGGTCCCGACCCGACCTTGGCCAGTGTGGCCGCCAGCAGGGGCAGCTTCGCCACCGCGCAGGTCAGCGTGCCGTCGGGCAACGGCTTCGGCAGCGGGGTGATCTACTATCCGACCGACACCAGCCAGGGGATCTTCGGCGGGGTCGCGATCGTGCCCGGCTACTCCGCCCTGTTCGCCAACGAAGAAGCCTGGATGGGCCCCTGGCTCGCGTCCTTCGGCTTCGTCGTCATCGGAATCGAGACCAACAGCCGCACCGACGGCGCCGACGCCCGGGCCGCCCAGCTGCTCGCCGCGCTGGACTATCTCACTCAGCGCAGTCCGGTGCGCGACCGGGTCGACTCCAGCCGGTTGTCGGTGGTCGGCCACTCCGCCGGCGGCGCCGGTGTCCTCCTCGCGGCGGTTCAGCGGCCCTCACTGAAGGCCGCGGTCGGGCTCGCGCCCGGCTCCCCCACGGGGAACCTGAGTCTGGCCAATGACCGGGTGCCGATGATGTTCATCTCCGGGCAGAGGGACACGACGGTCACGCAGTCCTACCTCAACGGGCTGTACACCACTCTGCCGGCCTCGACTCCGAGCGCCTGGGTGGAGATAACCGGCGTGGACCACCTGTTCGCCACCAGGGCGAACACGACCGAGATGCGGACGCTGATCCCGTGGCTGAAGATCTTCGTCGACAACGACACCCGCTACACCCAGTTCCTGTGCCCGTTGATGGACTCCAGCAACATCTCGATGTACCGCAACAAGTGCCCGTACGTGCCGCCGGGCGGCCCCTCGCCGTCGCCCTCGCCCTCGCCCTCGCCGTCCCCGTCCGCCACCCCGTCACCCACACCCACGCCTTCCCCCTCGCCGTCGCCGACTCCCACCCCCTCGCCCTCCCCCTCCGCGGGCGGATGCACCGCGAGCTACCGCACCACCAACTCCTGGCCGGGCGGCTACCAGGGCGAGGTCACGGTGACCGCGGGCGGCTCGGCGATCAGCGGGTGGACCGTCAGATGGACGCTGGGCAGCGGACAGACGGTCAGCCAGGTGTGGAACGGCACGCTGGCCACCAGCGGCTCCGCGGTGACGGTGACCAACGCCTCCTACAACGGATCGGTCCCGGCGTCCGGCTCGACCACCTTCGGCTTCCTCGGCGGCGGCACGCCGTCGACCCCCTCCCTCACCTGCACCAGCCGCTAGTGATCACCCTTTCGGCAGGTTGTAGTCCACCACGGGTCTCCTCGGCCGGTCGGATGCCGCGCGGTCCGGTTCGTCGCCCGGCACCTCGGCCGGGCGGCCCCGCCTCCGGCCTGACGTGATCGGTGCCGGCGCCCGCCCATCGGCCGGGCACCGGCACCGATCTTTCCGTAGCCTCATGCACGGCTCTACACATCGGGTATATACCTCCGGTGTATTTGATCCGCCATGACAGTCCCCCTGGCCCTGCTGGGCCTGCTGGACCGCGAGCCCAGCTATGGCTATGACCTGAAGCGCGACTACGACGCCTACTTCGGTAGAGGCAAGCCGCTCCCGTCCGGGCAGGTCTACTCGACGCTCGGCCGCCTGGCCAGGGACGGCAAGGTCACCGCCGGCCAGAGCGAACCCGGCGACGGCCCCGACCGCAAGCGCTACGCCATCACCCCGGCCGGCAAGCAGGAGGTGGCGGCGTGGCTGGCCGAGCCCGTGGCGGCCGAGCCGTTCCTGCAGACGGTGCTGTTCACGAAGGTCGTGCCGGCGCTCATGCTGGGCCAGGACGCGGAAGGCTTCCTGGACACCAGCGTGCCACGCACATGCGGCACATGCGCGGCCTGTCGGAGGTCAAACGCGGCGGCGCCCTCGTGGACGCCCTGCTGGCCGACCACGCCCTGTTCCACCTGGACGCCGACCTGCGCTGGCCGGTTCAGCCGGCGAGGTCAACGACGATCTTGCCGGTGGCCTCGCCGGCCTCCACCAGCTTGTGCGCCTCGGCGACGGTGCCGAGAGTGAATCGGCGGGGGTCGACCAGCGGGGTGAGGGCTCCGGCGTCGGCCAGGGCGGCCGCCTCGCGCAGGATGTCCCCGTGGTGGCCGCGCCCTCGGCCGGTCAGCATCGGTAGCAGGGTGAAGACGCCGGAGTAGGTGGCGCCGCGGAACGACAGCGGCGCGAGGCTGTGCGACCCCCAGCCCAGGGCGCTGACCACGTGGCCGGTGTAGGTGCGGACCGCGGCGAAGGACGCGTCCAGCACCTGCCCGCCCACGGTGTCGAAGACGACGTCGAAGCCCTCGCCGCCGGTGTGCTCGGCGACGTAGTCCTCCACGGCGGTGGCCTCGTAGTCGATCGGGACGGCGCCGAGGCGGCCGATCGCCGCGAGGCTCCCGGCCGACCCGGTGGCGAACACCTCGGCGCCGCGGGCACGGGCCAGTTGGACGGCCACGTGCCCGACGCCGCCGGCCCCGCCGTGCACCAGCACCTTGTGGCCGGCGCGGACGCCCGCCCTGTCCACCAGGCCCTCCCAGGCGGTGACGGTCGCCAGCGGCAGCGCCGCCGCCTGACGCATGCTCAGGGCCGCGGGCTTGCGGGCCAGCAGCCGCGCGTCGACGGCCGCGTACTCGGCGAGCGAGCCCTGCAGGTCGCCGACCCCGCCGGTGAGCCCGAAGACCTCCTGGCCGGGGGCGAAAATGGTGACCTCCGGGCCGACCCGCTCGACCACCCCGGCCAGATCCATGCCGAGAACGGCGGGCGGCCGGGTGCGGGCGTGGGCGGCCCGGCCGGCGCGGATCTTGGTGTCCAGCGGGTTGACGCCGCTGGCCTCGACGCGCACCAGGACCTGGCCGGGTCCGGGGTCGGGGGTCGCGACCTCCGTCAGGGTCAGCGGGCCGCCGAACTCTTCCAGCACCACAGCGCGCATGGCAATCGCCTTCCACTCGTATCGGTACAACTCGCTGATCGGCACGCTCCGTGCGGGACGGCCCCGCCGTCGTGTCGCTCGCAGAGCACATCCTGAGAAATCGGACAAATATCCCTGTGTTATTCCGCCGGCCTCCGCCGACCTCCGGCCTCCCACCAGGCACGACGGCCCCCTCGTCCCGCCGAAGAGCCGCCCGCGTCCCCCATCCGCACGCTCCCCATCCGCACGGGGATCGCCGCCGGCGCCGCCCTGAGCCGGACCGCCCGCAGGGGCCGGCGTCGTGGGCCGAGCCCCGGTGGTCTGCGAGGCAAGGGTCACCGGAGAACGGGCATCCGTGTTTCGCGGTTTCCGCAACTTTCATCGGGCTTCCGCAGGCCACACCTGCTCAGAGGGCCATCGGAACCCTCGCGTCTGAAATATTTCTAGGCATTATTGACACGTTTCATCGAGATTTTCAGACTGATCAGCAGCTGGACACGCGCACGGTGCACAGCCCCGTGCCGCAGATCATCGATCGGCGGTCGTCGTTTCCCTCACCTAACCGGAAGGAGAGGCCTCGTGGTCATCAACTCGGGCCGCTCTAGGATCCGCTCCGTGGTCGTCACGCTCGCGGCGGTGACGCTCGCGGCCATGTGGGCGGCGTTCACGGTGGTAGACGCCCAGGCCGCACCCGCGCGCGCCACGGCCGTCCCTTGGGCGGCGGCCGGTGTCGAGGACGAGGGCGCCGACTGCCCGGTGCCCGCCCTGCCGGACGCGGGGTCGTTGCCGACCAATCCTCGGCTCCCCGACCCGTTCAAGAAGCTCGACGGCACCCGCATCACCGGCAAGGCCGACTGGCGCTGCCGCCGCGAGGAGATCAAGAAACTCGCCGAGAAGTTCGTCTACGGCGAGAAGCCCGGCAGACCCTCCACCGTCACCGGCACCGTCTCCAGCACCAACATCACCGTCAACGTCTCGCACAACGGCCGGACCTCCAGCTTCTCCGCGGGCGTCCAACTGCCCTCCGGCACCGGTCCCTTCCCCGCCGTGGTCGTCCTTGGCGGCTTCGGCGCCGACACCGCCGCCATCCGCTCCGCCGGCGCCGCCGTCATCACCTACGACCCCTACGCCGTCGGCAAGGAAGGCACTCCCCGCAACAACAAACAAGGCGCGTTCTACACCATCTACGGCTCCAACAGCTCCACCGGCCTGCTCGCCGCCTGGGGCTGGGGCGTCAGCCGCATCATCGACGTCATCGAACGATCCGGCGGCACCATCCTCAAAGCCGACGCCGTCGGCGTCACCGGCTGCTCCCGCTTCGGCAAAGGCGCCTTCGTCGTCGGCGTGCTCGACCAGCGCATCGCGTTGACCATGCCCATCGAGTCGGGCAGCGCCGGCGTCCCCATCATCCGCGGCATCCCCGGCGAAGGCGCCCAGAGCCTGTCCAGCGCCTACGGCGAGCAACCTTGGCTCGGCGACGCCTTCAGCACCTTCACCGGCAGCCCCACCCGCCTGCCCGTCGACACCCATGAGATGGTCGCCATGATCGCCCCCCGCGGCCTGTTCATCATGGACAACCCCCACATCGCCAACCTCGGCCCCAAGTCCGCCGGCGTCGCCGCGCTCGGCGGCGCCGAGGTCTACAAAGCCCTCGGCGCCGGCGCCAACATCACTTACTGGTCCGACATCCAGGACGGCACCCATTGCGCCAACCGCCCTGAATGGCGCACCCCGCTCACCCAGAACATCCAGAAGTTCCTCACCAGAACCGGCAACGCCGCCGGCGCCATCCGCATCTCCTCCAAGGCCCAGGGCAATCTCGCCGAATGGCGCGACTGGACCACTCCCACCCTCACCGACGACGGCGCCACCCCCACCCCGACCCCCACGCCGACCGTGACCCCCACGCCGACTCCGACCCCGACCGTCACCCCGACTCCGACGCCGACCGTCACCCCGACCCCCACCCCGACTCCGGCGCCCGGTGGATGCGCGGCCACGATCCAGACGGTGAACTCCTGGTCCGGCGGCTTCCAGTCGACCGTCACCGTCACCGCGGGCACCAGCGCGATCAATGGCTGGACGGTCACCTGGACCTGGCCCGGATCGCAGACCATCACCCAGTTGTGGAGCGGCGTCCGGTCCGGCTCGGGGGCCAACGTCACCGTCGGCAACGAATCGTGGAACGGCAAGCTCAACGGCAACGCCGCGACCACCTTCGGATTCACCGCCGGCGGCAGCGCGGCCACACCCGCACTGAGCTGCAGCGCCTCGTGACCCACTGAGGACACCACGGCACACGCGCCGAACGACGGCGGCATCCTCGGCACAACGAGGGTGCCGCCCTCGTCGTCTCCGCCGGGGCGACGGTCCGCGGGGCCTGCGAAGATCACCCCAGAAGTGCGGCCAGGGCGGCCACCCCGACCGGTCAGCACCGGTCAGGAATCGAGAAGCGCCGGTCAGCGGGCCGGAGCTAGCCTCAGGGCCATGGAACTCACCGTTGGTCCGGGTGCTGCCGCGGCGTCCCGGCACCACCCGGACCTCATAGCGCGACACTCCCGGCTTCGCGGTCCGCGACGTCGTCGGACGAGCACATCACCGCCCACTCCTCGGATCAGGTAGACAGAGGGGCGTCGCCGCGACCCCGCGCCGGCCACGCACGACCTACAGGTACCGCTCGAAGCCGGTCGGACCGCGCCGGGCGACGCCCGGCGGGGACCGCGCAGGCGGCCCGCCCGACAAGATGGAGAAACGATGAGCATGGCCACCGGGCCGGACACGCACTCGCCTGCGCCGCACGTCGCCGACAGCCACGATATGATCCGCGTGCACGGCGCACGCGAGAACAACCTCAAGGACGTCAGCATCGAGATCCCCAAGCGCCGGCTGACGGTGTTCACCGGGGTCTCCGGCTCGGGCAAGAGCTCGCTGGTGTTCAGCACGATCGCCGCGGAGTCGCAGCGGATGATCAACGAGACCTACAGCGCCTTCGTGCAGGGGTTCATGCCCACGCTGGCCCGGCCGGAGGTCGACGTCCTGGACGGGCTGACCACCGCGATCATCGTCGACCAGGAGCGGATGGGCGCCGACCCCCGCAGCACGGTCGGCACCGCCACCGACGCCAACGCGATGCTGCGCATCCTGTTCAGCCGGCTCGGCAAGCCGCACATCAGCTCGCCCAACGCCTTCTCCTTCAATGTCCCCTCCGTCCGGGGCAGCGGTGCGATCACGGTCGAGCGCGGCGCCGACACCAAGGCCGTGAAGCGGACCTTCACCCGTCTCGGCGGCATGTGCCCGCGCTGTGAGGGCCGGGGCTCGGTCAACGACATCGACCTGACCCAGCTCTACGACGACACCAAGTCGCTGAACGAGGGCGCGCTCACGATCCCCGGTTACAGCATGGACGGCTGGTACGGGCGGATCTTCGGCGGATGCGGCTTCTTCGACCCGGACAAGCCGATCAGGAAGTTCACGAAGAAGGAGCTCGCCGACCTGCTCCACAAGGAGCCGACCAAGATCAAGGTCGACGGCATCAACCTCACCTACGAGGGCCTGATCCCCAAGATCCAGAAGTCGATGCTGTCCAAGGACGTCGACTCCCTGCAGCCGCACATCCGCGCCTTCGTGGAGCGGGCGGTCACCTTCACCACCTGTCCCGAGTGCGAGGGCACCCGGCTCAGCGCGGAGGCCCGCTCGTCCAAGATCGACGGGATCAACATCGCCGACGCCTGCGCGATGCAGATCAGCGACCTGGCCGAGTGGGTGAAGGGCCTGGACGAACCCTCCGTCGCGCCGCTGCTCGAGGCGCTGCGGCACAGCCTCGACTCCTTCGTCGAGATCGGGCTGGGCTACCTCAGCCTCGACCGCCCGTCGGGCACGCTGTCGGGCGGCGAGGCGCAGCGCACCAAGATGATCCGCCATCTCGGCTCCTCGCTCACCGACGTCACCTACGTCTTCGACGAGCCGACGATCGGGCTGCACCCCCACGACATCCGGCGGATGAACGACCTGCTGCTGCGGCTGCGCGACAAGGGCAACACCGTGCTGGTCGTGGAGCACAAGCCCGAGGCGATCGCGATCGCCGACCATGTCGTCGACCTCGGCCCGCGCGCCGGCGCCGAGGGCGGCCAGGTGGTGTTCGAAGGCACCGTCGAGGGGCTGCGGGGCAGCGGCACGCTCACCGGGCGGCACCTGGACGACCGCGCCCGCCTCAAGCCGTCGGTGCGCACGCCGTCGGGGGTGCTGCAAGTGCGCGGCGCGGCCACCCACAACCTGCGCGACGTCGACGTCGACATCCCGCTCGGCGTGCTGGCCGTCGTCACCGGAGTGGCGGGCTCGGGCAAGAGTTCGCTGATCCACGGCTCGGTGTCCGGCCGGGACGGGGTGGTGTCGGTCGACCAGGCGGCGATCAGAGGCTCGCGGCGGAGCAACCCGGCCACCTACACCGGGCTGCTCGATCCGATCCGCAAGGCCTTCGCCAAGGCCAACGGCGTGAAGCCCGCGCTGTTCAGCGCCAACTCCGAGGGCGCCTGCCCCACGTGCAACGGCGCCGGGGTGGTCTACACCGACCTGGCGATGATGGCCGGCGTCGCCACCACCTGCGAGGAGTGCGAGGGCAAGCGGTTCCAGGCCGAGGTGCTGGAATACAGGTTCGGCGGTCGCGACATCAGCGAGGTGCTGGCGATGCCGGTGACCGAGGCCGAGCAGTTTTTCGGCGCCGGCGAGGCGCGCACGCCGGCCGCGCACGCCATCCTCAGGCGGCTGGCCGACGTCGGGCTCGGCTACCTCAGCCTCGGCCAGCCGCTCACCACGCTGTCCGGCGGCGAGCGGCAGCGGCTCAAGCTGGCCACCCACATGGGCGACAAGGGCGGGGTCTACGTCCTGGACGAGCCGACCACCGGCCTCCACCTCGCCGACGTCGAACACCTGCTCGCCCTGCTCGACCGCATCGTCGACTCCGGCAGGTCGGTCATCGTCATCGAGCACCATCAGGCGGTCATGGCGCACGCCGACTGGATCATCGACCTCGGCCCCGGCGCCGGCCACGACGGCGGCCGCGTCGTCTTCGAGGGCACGCCCGCCGACCTGGTCGCCGCCGGGTCCACCCTCACCGGCGAGCACCTGGCGGCCTACGTCGGCACCTGACCGGAACGTCAACGGCACCGCGAAAGAAGAGGTCCGCCCGATGTGTTTCCGGCGTTCTTCGGTCGACCGGCGCAGCCTGGAGTGGACGAGCCGGTGGTCGGCTCGGGAGGATGAGGACGTGCACCACAACAGTTCGGCTCCCGAGGAACTCCTGCTCAGGCAGCGCCGGCGCGACCTCGCGCTGCTGCGCCGCGTCCGCGACCGCATCGACCGGGAGTACGCCCGGCCGCTGGACGTCGAGGCGCTCGCCCGCGGCGTGAACATGTCGGCCGGGCACCTCAGCCGCCAGTTCCGGCTCGCCTACGGCGAGTCGCCGTACTCCTACCTGATGACGCGGCGCATCGAACGGGCGATGGCGCTGCTGCGCCGCGGTGATCTCAGCGTCACCGAGGTCTGCTTCGAGGTCGGCTGCTCCTCCCTCGGCACTTTCAGCACCCGCTTCACCGAACTGGTCGGGGTGCCGCCCAGCACCTACCGGCGCCAGGCGGCGAGCGCGACGGCGGGGATGCCCTCCTGCGTGGCCAAACAGGTGACCCGGCCGATCAGGATCCGAGAAGCGCCGGTCGGCGAGCCGCAGCTAGCCTGAACTGCATGGACCTCACCATTCATTCGAGCTTTCTGCCGCACGACGACCCCGAGGCCGCCCTTGCCTTCTATCGCGACACCCTCGGCTTCGAGGTCCGCAACGACGTGGGCTTCAAGGGGCTGCGCTGGATCACGGTCGGTCCCGCCGGCCGGCCCGGCACCTCCATCGTCCTGATGCCGCCGGGCGCCGACCCCGGCGTCACCGACGACGAGCGCCGCACCATCACCGAGATGATGGCCAAGGGCACCTACGCCGGCATCCTGCTGGCCACCCCCGACCTCGACGACACCTTCGACCGGGTGCAGGCCAGCGGCGCCGAGGTCGTCCAGGAGCCGACCGAGCAGCCCTACGGCATCCGCGACTGCGCCTTCCGCGACCCCGCGGGCAACCTGGTCCGCATCCAGGAGCTGCGCTGATCCGCCGTCGGCCGCCCGCGCGGGCCGCCGACCGGCGCGGCCGTCGGCGGGCTCGGCCATCATGGCGGCCACCGTGCCGACGCCGCCGCTGACGGTCACGACTGGACTTCGTCGAACAGGGCGATGGCCTGGGCGGGGTCCGGGCTCACGAGGCGTTCGAGACCTGCCGCCGTCATCTTCGCGAACCTGCCGGCCCGCGCCCACATCTGCTCCTCGAAGGCGCGGACGGCCTCGTCCGGATCACCCGGGGCGGCGGCGAGGGACTCGGCGAGTTCGGCGCCTTCCAGCATCGCGAGGTTGGCGCCCACTCCCAGCGGGGGCATCAGGTGGGCGGCGTCGCCCAGCAGCGTCACCCCCGGGACGTGGGCCCAGGTGTGGTCAACGGGCAGGACGTGCAGCGGGCGGTGGACGAAGGCGGTGCCGCGGCGCAGGAGGTCCAGGACGGGAGCGGCCCAGCCCTCGAACAGAGCCAGCAGGCCTGATCGCATGGCCTCGGCGTCGGCCGGGTCCAGGCCCGCGTCCAGGTCCGCGTCCCTGCCCCGGTCCAGGTCCGTGCGCCGGTTCAGGCCCAGATGCCGGTCCGGGTTGGCGTGCCAGTCCAGCGGCGCACGGAACTGGGCGTACACCTTGACGTGGCCGCCGCTGTTGCGCTGGGCGACCAGGCCGCGGTTCACGCCGTACACGGCCACCGAACCGTCGCCGATCAGGCGGGCGAGGTCGGGGTGGCGGGTGTCGACGTCGTCCAGGGAGGTCTCGACCAGGGTGACGCCGGTGTAGTGCGGCGTCGCGGGCGAGACCGCCGGGCGGACCCGGGACCAGGCGCCGTCCGCGCCGACCACGAGGTCGAACCTCTCCTGCCGCCCGTCGGCGAAATGGACCAGCACGCCGTCCCGGCCCCCCGGCACCACCCGCGTCACGCCCCTCCCCCACTGCACGTCCAGGGAGTCGAGCAGCAGGTCACGCAGTTGCCCGCGGTCGATCTCGGGATTGGCCCGGTCGCCTGGACGGGGCCGCCAGTCGCGCAGGACGGTCCCGTCGGTGTCCAGGATGCGCATGGCCTGCCCCTCGGGACGCGACAGCGCCTGGAACCGCGTCAACAGCCCCGCCTTGTCCAGTGCGAGCTGGCCCATCCTCGCGTGCAGGTCCAGCGTGCCGCCCGGGGGACGGGCGTCGGGCGCCGGATCGCGTTCCAGGACGGTGACGGGGTGATCGTGGCGGTGCAGGACACGGGCGAAGGTGAGGCCGGCGGGGCCGGCTCCGATCACGGCGATACGATGTCTCATGTCGATACACTGTATTTGGGTAAGACGATGTATCGCAACAGTACGATGTAGCCATGACTGTGTGGGATCGGCCGGAGCCGCCGTCACGCCCCGCGCCGCTCGACCGCGGGCGCATCGTCGCCGCCGCCATCGCGCTGGCCGACGAGGGCGGGCTGGAGGCGGTGTCGCTGCGCAAGGTGGCCGCCCGGCTGGACGCCGGCCCGATGCGGCTGTACGGATACATCTCCACCAAACAGGAGCTGTTCGACCTCATGGTGGACGAGGTCCACGCCGAGATCCTCCCCGAGGAGGCACCCCGCGACTGGCGGGAGGCGCTGCGCACCCATGCCCACCGGACCAGGCAGGCCACCCTCCGCCACCAATGGTTCGCCGACCTGCTCGGCGGCCGTCCGGCCCTGGGGCCGAACGCTCTCGCCGTGACCGAGGCCACGCTGGCCGCCCTCGACGGATTCGCCGACCTCGACACCGTCATGCGCGCCGCGGAGACCGTCAGCGCCTACGTCACCGGCGCGATCAGGCGCGAGATCGCCGACCTGCGGGCCGAGCGCGCCACGGGCCTGTCCAAGCGCGACTGGCAGCGGGCCTACGGCCCGCATGTGAGCAGGATGCTGGCCACGGGCCGCTTCCCCGTGCTGGCCAAGGCCGTGCACGACGGCACGCACGCGGACGCCGAGACCTCCTTCGCCACCGGACTGGACTGGGTCCTGGACGCCGTGGCCGCCAAACTCTCCCGGCCCTCCGCATGACGCCCGAAATCTCTTCGCGAAGGGATGTCGAGAACCGGCGCGCGGCTCCGTCCCCGGCGTGAACACGGCCACAATGGGCCGACACCACACCAAGGAGAACAACGATGGCCAAGTACCTGCTGCTCAAGCACTACCGCGGCGGGCCGGCGGCGGTCAACGACGTGCCGATGGAGCAGTGGACGCCGGAGGAGATTTCGGCCCACATGCAGTACATGCGTGACTTCGCCGCGCGGCTGGAGGGCACCGGCGAGTTCGTCGACGCCCAAGCGCTCTCCCCGGAGGGCACCTGGGTCCGCTACGACGGCGAAGGGCGGCCGCCGGTCACCGACGGCCCGTTCGCCGAGACCAAGGACCTGATCGCCGGCTGGATGGTGATCGACGTCGAGACCCACGAGCGCGCGGTGGAGCTGGCCGGCGAACTGTCCGCGGCTCCGGGCGCGGGCGGCAGGCCGATCCACGAGTGGCTCGAACTGCGCCCCTTCTACGGCGAGACGCCAACGGTGTCCGAGTGAACGAGCCTCTACTGCGGGAGCTGGTGCCCGCGGTGATCGGCGTCCTCGTCCGCCGCGGAGCCGACTTCGCGGCGGCCGAGGACGCCGTGCAGGACGCCATGGTCGAGGCCCTGCGCGTGTGGCGGGACGACCCGCCGCGAGACCTCAAGGGCTGGCTGGTCACCGTGGCCTGGCGCAAGTTCCTCGACGCCGCCCGCGCCGACACCTCCCGGCGGCACCGCGAGGTACGCGTCGACACCGAGCCCGCGCCCGGCCGGGCCGAGGCGGTGGACGACACGCTCCGGCTGTACTTCCTGTGCGCGCACCCCTCCCTGACGCCGGCCTCGGCCGTCGCGCTCACGCTGCGCGCGGTCGGCGGCCTGACCACGCGTCAGATCGCGCGGGCCTACCTCGTGCCGGAGACGACCATGGCTCAGCGGATCAGCAGGGCCAAGCGGACCGTCTCGGGCGTCCGGTTCCACCGGGCCGGGGACGTCGCCACCGTGCTGCGCGTGCTTTACCTCGTCTTCAACGAGGGCTACTCCGGCGAGGTGGACCTCGCCGCCGAGGCCATCCGGCTCACCCGCCAGCTGGCGGCCACGACCCACCACGAGGAGGTCGCGGGCCTGCTCGCGCTCATGCTGCTGCACCATGCCCGGCGCCCGGCGCGGACCGGCCCCGACGGCAGGCTCGTCCCCCTCGCCGAACAGGACCGCGGCCGGTGGGACACCCGCCTGATCGCCGAGGGCGTCGACGTGCTGCAGGCCGCCCTGGCCCGCGACCGCCTGGGCGAGTACCAGGCGCAGGCCGCCATCGCCGCGCTGCACGCTGACGCCCGCACGGCCGAGGAGACCGACTGGGTGCAGATCGTCGAGTGGTACGACGAACTGGTGCGCCTCACCGACAGCCCGGTGGCCCGCCTCAACCGGGCCGTCGCGGTCGGCGAGGCCGACGGCCCGCGGGCCGGCCTGGCCGCCCTGGCCGGGCTCGACCCCGCCCTGCCCCGCCACACCGCCGCCGCGGCGTACCTGCACGAGCGCGACGGTGACCCGGTCACAGCGGCGCGGCTCTACGCCCAAGCCGCCCGGTCGGCGCCCAGCCTTCCCGAACGCGATCACCTCACGCGGCAGGCAGCGCGGCTCAACGCGCGACTGCGCGCCTGACCCGATGCCACCGGACCACCGTGGGGACGGCCCCCAGGCTTCATCACCGGTCGTCACGCCGCGGACCGACTGATTCGGGCCGGCTCAGCCGAACAGCGACAGGTCGATGGAGTCGGCCAGGGCCTGGTAGCCCGCGTCGTTGCCGTGCAGGTGGTCGCCGCAGTGGAAGTCCTGCCTGATCCGGCTGGGGCGGTCCGGGTCGCCGGGACGGTGACGGCCGGCGTCCCAGAGAAGGTCAGTACGCGCTCGCTGCCCGGCCGGACCGCGCCGCCGGTCACCGCTGAGCACGCTCGGCTCCAGGTGCTCCTCGGGCAGGTGCTTCAGCAACTCCTCGTGTACTCCATCCGGCGCGGCTCGGCATGCGCGACGTCCCCGGCCGGCCACACCCCGGCCTAGTCCGCATCGGCCGTTGTACAGATGCGAAAGCCGAAATGCGTACGGTTCTGTGAGTGGTACTCGATCGTCGAGCCCGACCACTCGATCGTCCAGTACTCGACCAACTCACGGCAACCGGCAACCAGTGATCTTGAGTCGAACTTGCCGCAGGTGAGGTGCTGGGGGCGGATCGGCGTCGGCTGCGCGACCAGAAACGGCGATGCACAAACGCAGCCGGAGGCCCGATCTTGTGTCACCGTTCGCAGTGGACTTCTTCGCGTACCCGCTCAGATCGGTCAACGGCGCACCCGGTAGCGCAGGTGAAGCACCCGGTTGCCCTGAATCACCACGTCAGGGTCCTCCAGCAGGTGCTGCGCGTGGACCGACCCGAAGTAGCGCTTGCCGGAGCCGAACACGACGGGTACGACGTCCATGCGCACCTCGTCGATCAGGCCCGCGGCAAGCACCTGGCCACCGACGTCGCCGGCGGCGACCTCGACCATGCGGTCACCCGCAAGCTCCTGCGCCTTGGCCACGGCTGCCTCGACGCCGTCGACGAAGTGAAACGGCGCCTCGGGGTCCCAGCCCTCGGGCATCGGCCGGTGCGACACGACGATCACGTGGTCGATACCGCTCGGGGGCTTGCCGCCCCAGCCGTCGGTCAGGTCGAAGACGTGGCGGCCGACGATCGTGACCGCGATCTGGTCCCAGTACGCCCGGGTGTAGTCGTAGGACGTCCGCGACACCTTCAGCTCGCCGCTCTCGTCCAACGGGACGTCACCGCTGGACAACCAGTCGAACAGCGGTCCGGGCTGGTCATTCTCGTCCGCGACGAAGCCGTCCACCGACACCGAGCTGTACATGACCACCTTGCCCACGGGGCTCTCCTCTGCTTTGGGGTGCCCCAAATTAGCGTGTCGTGAGCTGTCGCTCTTGTAAGAAATCAATCGGCCGGCAGCGGCCAGCCGTCCATCGCGTGGCCGGGATGTTCGCGCAGGAACCGCCGCCGGACCTCCAGGTACCGGGTCGGCGTGAGCCCGGTGAACGCCCGGAACTCATGGCCGAAATGGGCCTGGTCGAAGTAGCCTGCGCCACCGGCGAGGTCGCCCCAGTCGATCGGTCCGGCGGGGTCGATCGCGAACACGGTGGCGGTGAAGCGGTAGGTGCGGGCCAGCCGCTTCGGCGTGACGCCGATGAGCTCCTTGAACCGCTGCGCCAGATGAGTGCTGCTGACACCGGCCGCCACGCCCAGGTCGCCGATCGCCACCGCCCCGCTGGTCGCCGCGATGACGCTGCTCGTATGGCGGACCAGCCCCAGGCCGGCGGTCTCGCACAGCCGTCGCATCAGCTCCTCCTCGAGCAGCGTCAGCATCTCGTGCGGTCCGTCCGCCGTGGCCAGCCGGTCTCGCAGCTCGGCAATGGCGGGCCGGCCCCAAACCTGCTCTACCGTCACCGGCCGGTCACACAGCTCGACCGCGGGCATCGGCAGGAACGGCGCCAGCCCCCACGGCTTGAAGTGCACGCCGACCGACCGGGTCCGGAGTGGGTAGCCGAACTCGAACGCGCGGGTGGGCATGGTGACCACGCAGCCGTCAGCGTACTCGGCCGTGTCGATGTCCATGCCGGCGCGGATGCGGAACGGCGCCCCGAGGTTGACGATGAGCAACGCCGCCGGCATCGGCGGCAGCGTCAGCCGGGCGTACGGCGGCGCACCCTCCAGGTAGTAAAGGTCGTCGATCAGCCCGTCCAGCGGCGGACGCGGCACTCTGGACACGTACTCCACGCCCCCACTATCGCCGACGCCCCGCCGGCAGCGAGCGCCGGGATGGCCCGGTCGACCTGCCGCTCCTTCTCACACCGACCGGTGACAAGAACCCGTTCCCACTCAGAACGGAACAGGGCTCCTCGATGCCGATCGGTGAAAACCCGTTTTCCACTGAGAAGCGAACAGAGCTCGTCGATGCCCGATCGATGACAAGGCCCGCTCCCACTCGCAACGGAACGGGGCCCTTCTCCGGCGGGGCCACCCAGGGACTCGCCGACGCCCACTGTTGGCGTCACCGGTGGCGTCTACTGCCTGCGGGCCTCCAGTGCCAGTTCGGCGGTGACGGCGCGTTCGCGCAGTTGGGCCGACTCGGCCCGCAGGGTGTCGGCCTGGGCCCGCAGGTCGGCGACCCTGGCCCGTTCGATCTCCAGCAGGGCGGCCAGCCGGTCGCGTTCGGCGACGGCGGCGCGTTCACCGTCGGCCGCCGCCGCCACGGCGGTGGACGCCCGCTCCTCGGCGGCGCGCACGCGGTCCGCGGCCCGCCGCTCGGCCTCCTCGGCGCGGGCGCCCGCCTGGGCGGCGTCGGCGGCCGAGCGGGCGGCCTGTCCCACAGCCTCGGCTCTGGCCTGTTCGGCATCGCCGGCCCGGCTCTGCGTGCGGTCGCGCTCGGCCTCGGCGGCCTGGGCACGGGCGATCGCCGCGGCGGCGGCCTGCTCGGCCTCCACGCGTGCGCGGCGGGCCAGTTCGGCCTCGGTGCGCGCCGCGTCCCGCTCGGCGGTGGCGCGTTCGGCGTCACGCCCGGCCTCCTCTGCCAGCTGCCGCGCCCTATCGGTCTCCTCGCGCGCCTCGCGCGCCTCGGCCAGCGCGGTCTCGACCCGCTCGCCCATCTGCTCGATCGCCTGCTCGCGCTCGCTCTGTGCGCGGGCGGCGCGCCGGTCGGCCTCATCGGCGACCTGCTTGGCGCGTCGTTCGGTGGCGGCCGCCTCGCGCAAGGCGGCCAGGGCCTGCTCGCGGGCGGTCTCCGCGTCCGACAGGGCGGTGTCGCGCTCGGCCTGTGCCTCGCGGACCCGTCCGCGCATCTCCTCGCGTTCGCGCCGGGCGTGCTCGGTGGCCTCGCGCGCCAGCCGTACCTGCTCGAAGGCCTGTTCCCGCTCGGTGCGGGCGATCGCGACACGGGTATGCGCCTCGGCCTGAACCGCGCTCAGCTTGGCCTCCACCCCGGCGGGGCTCAGCTCGTCGGCCAGCACCTGCGCCAGCGGGGCGATGGCCGCCGCGAGCCCCTTCTCCATGCGGTCGTACAGGTCTTCGGCCCGGGCCAGCGCCCCCTCGAGGCCGGGCGTGGCGCGGCGCATCTCCCGCTCGCGCTTGGCCGCCGCCTGGCAGTCGCCCAGCGGGCAGTACTCCTTGGGCCGGCCGCGCCCGGAGCGCCGTTCGATCGCCGCCCCGCAGTGCTTGCACGCCGTCACCGCCCCGGCGCCCCCCGCCGCGGCGTCCTCCAGCGTCCCCGCCTCACCCACGCCCGCCTGCCCTTCGTCCCCCTTGATCTTCACCTCCGCATCCTAGCATTTTCGAATTTCCAGAAATTGAAAATCAGAAACAACGATCCATTGCGCCCTCCACGTCTGGAGCAACTAACGAGAAGGAGACTTCCCGCAAGTAACTCGACCGCCCCTTCACCGACGAACGGGCCATGGACTCGGATCGGGAGCCGGCGTGACTGTGATTGGTCATTTCGGCGACCTGGGACTTGGTCACCAGACGTCAGCGCATTAGTCACTAGTTGTCAGTGGACGATCGGAGATCACACCTCCTGATCCGTCCGTTCATCCCGTTAATACCTCATCGTCCGTTTAGTGTGGCGGACAGTCGTCCAGGCCCGGACTCGCCGAGCGGCCGTCGCCGCCGCCTCTCCCGGACGAGAAGCTCGGCTGGGTCTTCTCCCATCCCCTGGCATGACATATGGCGGGCTATCCCTGCTGACATCTCGGCAACCAATGCTGAACTGACCTGCGCCTTGGTCATGCGCTGTCACCGGAGGTGGTCATCGAGATGTCAGTGCAGTGCCGGGCTCGCCGACTGGCGCGGGCTTGCCGGTGTAGATGTGTTGAGCGCAGCTCATGCGTTACTGGAAAGAATGACTGCCCGCCTGGGGCGCGGGCGAGAAGGGTTCTTCTGCCTGGAGGCCCGGGCTCGCCGAGCGAGCCGCGCGACCGATTCCGGGTCAGCGCCACGAGCAGGATCGATCCCAGCGGCAGCAGCCATCCCCGCCGCGTCGTTGCTCGCCGCTGCGGGCTTCAGTCTGCTGGGTCCGGGATGGCGACGAAGGAGATCAGGCGGGTGGCGGGGTGGCGGTCGAGGGCGTAGCGGGCGCGGTCGTAGCCGCGGGTGGTGCGCGGGTCGGCGTGGCCCATGGCGTCTTGCACGTCACGCAGGGCGGCGCCGGCGTCTAGGGACAGGGTGGCGAAGGAGTGCCGCAGTGAGTGCGGGGTGAGCTTGTCGGCTGAGGGGATGGCGGCGCAGCGGGCGATGCGGCGGATGAGTTTGGTGATGGCCCAGCGGTCCAGGCGTTTGCCGCCACGCCGCCGACCCTCGTCCGGTCCGGCTGCGCACCGCCGCGCTGCTGGCCATCATGCTCACCGAAGGGGTCCGCGTCTCGGGGATCTGCAACGCCGACATCGCCGACCTGGGCCACAACCGCGGCTGGCGCACCCTCACCGTCACCCGCAAAGGCGGCAAACGCCAGCCCTTGCCGCTCGCCCCGCCCGTCGCCGACGCCCTCGACCGCTATCTGGCCGACCGGGTCGGCGGCGACGCTCCGCAGCACGGCGACCTGCAGGGGCCGCTGTTCGTCACCACAGCGTCCGGACCGCATCGAGGACCTGACCCTCACCGCCGACAGCTTGGGGGTTGCTGATCCGCGCCTCCAAGAAGATCAGGACGCGGTCGGCGAACTTGTCCCACCCCTTACAACCATCGGGGCTTCAGTACGCCGGCCCGGTCTCCCCGACGTCATGGCCATGGACGTGGAGACCGGCGAGCGGCTCCACCTCAGCGTGAGCGAGGAGAACGCCTTCTGGGCCCGGGCCATCATCGAGATCCTCCGGCATACCGGCATCCGGCTGCGTGATAGCGATCATCCCGACCGCCGTTCACCGCCCCGCCACCCCCTCCCCCACGGCCGCCGGCGACCCGGGCGCGCTCGCGCTCCTGGCACCGATGGTGGCCAGCGTCGGCGACATCCCCGGCCTGCGCCCGCGCCGCGCCAAGGGCGACGGCGGCGAAGTGCCCGGCGCCGACGTTGACACCATCGGCGCTGCCCACGCCAGCCTGTCCCGCCCCGGCGCGCTCGCGCCATCCACCGTGGCCCGCCGGCTGTCCAACGCCTCCAGCCTGTACGCCTACGCGGTGCGCCGCCGCGTCCTGGCCATCAACCCTGCCGGCGTCGTCGACCGGCCGGAGGTGTCCACGATCGGCACCACCCCGGCCCGCACCGTCACCGAACAGACCGCCCTGGTCGACGGCGCCGAAGCCATCGCCGCCCGGCACCCGGTCGACGCCGCCGCCGTTGCGCTGCTGGCGGTGTGCGCGGTGGGCGTCCGCGAGCTGGTCGCGCTCACGGTCGGCTCGGTCGCCCTCGACGCCGGGCACACCGTGATCCTGTTCTGCCGCAAGGGCGGCAAGAACGACCGGTTGCCCGTCCTGCCCCGGGTCCGCGCCCGGCTCGACCCCCTGTTGCACGACCGTGGCCCGGGCGAGGCGCTGTTCACCCGCGCCGACGGCCGTCCCTTCGACCGGGGGCGGATGACCACCGCGCTGCGCCGCGCCGCCACCGCCGCCGGCGTCGACCCCGACCGGCTCACCCCGCACACCGCCCGCGCCACCGCCGCCACCGCACTCCTGGACGCCGGCGTGCCCATCGCCGACGTCCAGGAGATGCTCGGCCACGCCTCCCCCGTCACCACCCAGCGCTACAACTGCGGCCGCCGCAAACTCGACTCCCACGCCGCCTACCGCATGGCCGACATCCTCGCCGGCGGCACCTGATCACCGCTCCGCTCCCCCCCGGGGCCCCTACCCCCGGAGGTTTCCGACACGGCGGCCTGGACCTCCTGTAGCTAGGGCGAGCTGCCACCCGACGAGAGTCCTATGGCATCGGCCGGAGAGAGGTTCCGTGGTGGGTACCGAATGGAACTGATCAGCCGGTCAGGCGGGCAGCACGTTGTCCGCGAATGCGCCCTGCATGTTTCCGCGCTCCTCGAAGACGAACACGATGTACGTCTCGAAGTACTCACCTGGCTGCCCCGCGACGCGCGCGATGCCGACCTTGGTGCTGGCCTTCCAGACCAGTTGCGTGAAGTGGCCGGCGCCGGATGAGAACTGGGCGGCGGCGAAGTCGTAGGCGGCGATCTCGTCGTACCACTTCTTGACCGCGACCGATCCGGGCAGGGCTTCAGCGTCGCCGCCCCAAAAGATGTTCTCGCCCGTCTGCGTGCGCAGGCCGGTGTGACCGGCCTTGAGTCCTTCCTGCTCAGAGCGGGAGGAAGCCCGCTCTAACGCATAGGCGTTGAGTTCCGGGTCCATGACCATGGGCGGCGCGTGGTGCTTGGCGCGGTAGGCGTTGGCTTCGGCGAGTGCTTCGGCCTGGAATTCCGGCGTGGTGGCGTTGGGCAGGGCAGGGCGGGTTCCTGTCATGAGACATCCTTCGAACAGCGCTAGGGAACGCCGGTCCGGATCACGATCGCTACACGTCGTGGCTCCATACCGGCGGCGGAGGATGAGCAGGGCGACCTCTACCTCGGCCGCCCTGCTCATCCTCCGCCGCCTGCACAAATCCGCCAGATACAGTCCGTGTCCGACATCGGACACTTAGCCACCGCCTCAAGATTGTTCCTTCTCAAAAGTCAACATCCGCCCCGGGAGGCACACCAGTGGCCGTGCTCGCACCCCGCCCGACCGGCCCGCTCACCCTCGGCGGGCACAGCGAGGCGGATCTGTCGCTCAGCGCCGCGGCCCGCGCCGCCATCGAGGCCGGCGTGCCGGAGTCGCCGCGCCTACGCCCGCGACTGGAGCGCGTTCCTCGCCTGGTGCGCCGAGCGCGGCCGCGTCCCGATCCCCGCGACGGCTCAGACCGTCACCGAGTACGTCACCCATCTGACCGTCGCGCCCTCGGTGCGCACCGGCCAGCCGCTGGCCCCGCCGTCCATCGAGCGCGCGCTGGCCGCGATCCGCATCATGCACCAGGCCGCCGACGCCGACCCGCCGCAGACCAAGGGCGCCCGCAAGGTGCTGTCGGGCTACCGCGAGCGCCTGGCCCTGGCCAAGGATCCGGCCGCGCGGCCGCGCAAGGCCGACGCGGCCGTCCCCGACGGCCGGATGACCCCTGAGGCGATCGCCGACGTCGTGGCCCGCATCGCCGCGGCCGCCGGCCTGGAGGGCCGGTGGACCGACCACTCGCTGCGCCGCGGATTCGCCACCGCCGCCCGCCGCGCCGGCGCGAACCTGGAGCGCATCGGCCGCCACGGCGGATGGGCCGACGGCTCCCGCGCCCTGCTCGGCTACCTCGAAGAGGGCGACCGCTGGGCCGACAACCCCGTCACGGGGCTGTAGAAGCCCACCCACTTGGGCGGGTGGCCACCTAGGTCCTTGCATAGGCAAGCACCTAGGTACCTAGGCTTGGCCATGGGTGTCCCGGCTCGCGTTGGGCGTAGATGAGCCCCCACCTGGACGGCGGCCTGTGTGGTGAACCGGCCGGTTGCACACGCCCTATCCGGTAAGAGCGCTGGAGAGAGGGTGCCGGCCCAACGTGTTCGCGCTGATGGGCCTGCGCGAGCTGCTCAGCTCACCGTCCGGCGTACGTCGAGTGGTGAGCTGAGCAGGTCGACGTACGCCGGGCGGTGGAGCCGGGCGACGGCGGCTTCACCGCGCCGGCGGACGTGCCGGGCATGGATGCCGTCACCCGTTACACCAGCCTGCTGTCCGACCGGCTCGACACGCTGATCGGCGCCGATCGGCTGACGTTGCGGTCTGGGTCTTGACACCCGAAGACGGTCAGACGGTGCGCTTGGCCCAGAAGTGGATTCCGATCTGGGCGAACTGCGACAAGGGAACGGCACTGGTCGATTGGCTCTGGCCGAGATGCCTCAAGGTCTGGACGTTCTTCGTCGGCAGGGTGCCACCCGGGCCCGCGACGGCAGTCGGATGGAACCACTTCTGGCTGTCGGTGTTGTTGCAGGTCGCCACGATGACGTCCACCGTGTTCTTGGCGGTCAGACACAGCGGAGCGCCGCTGTCGATACTGGCCCGCAGGGTGTAGATGAAGGCGCTCTGACCGCCACCGGACGAGACGGTGGCCGTCTGCGCCCACTGACCGAAGCTGCTGTTCGTGTCGCTCTTGAGCACGACATCTGACCCGTTGAAGTTGGCGGAGGCCGTGAGCACCGTTTTGGCGTTGTTACCCCGATACTCCAGCTCCTTGAACACCTCGGCGTGAGCTGGCGAGGCGATCACCGCGCCGATCCCCGATAAGCTCATCGCGGTGAGCGTCATCGCGATGGTGCGGCGCAAGTTTTGTGATGCGGACATGAAGAAACCCCCTGATGATGTGCTTGAGACCGAGTGGCCCAAGACAACATCAGTACACAGCCCCCGCTGTGTGTGGTCAGCGCATAAATACCGCTTCGGCGTAGATTCGCTACGAGTCGTTCCGGGGGATCGCTCACGTCGCCCACCATCAAGTGCCTTCCAGACCCGGCTCAACACCGCGGTGCTCGCCGCGCGTGAGGCCGGGCACTCGTGGGCCGAGATCGGCGCCGCGGTCGGCATCACCCGCCAGTCCGCCCACGAACGCTGGGCCCGCGCCGCACGGACGGAGGCCGCACGGTGACACGCGACACCGAGAGCCTGCGACACGAGCTCACCGACCTGATCGTCAAAGCCGTCCAGAAAGGCGACCAGGACCGCGTGGACGACCTGGCGGAGGAGATGTGGATGGCCGCACGCCGGGACGGCATGAAGGATCTGTTGATCGATCTGTGGGACGCCAAGGAGATCACCCCCGACGCGATCGAGAACAACGGGGTCGCCGACCCCCGCGACACCGGGGCCGGCGCATGACACACCGCTACACCGCCGCCGAGAACCGCGACATGGTCACCCACATCGAGGGGTGCGAGCAGTGCTGCGGCGACGATGAGGAGATCCGCGCCGGCCTCTACGACGAGGGCCTGCCGCCGGCCGAACTCGAGGACTACATCGGCGTCACCCACTCGGCCGAGTGGGTCGCGTAGATGACCGCCAACCGGCCGGGCGCGTGACCCGGACTACAGATCGAGTCCCCACCCCGCCCCGGCCCGCCGAGGCGGGGTGTTTCGTCGCTCAACGCGGCCCGTCCTAGGCAATAGACGATCGGTTCCCTTGGGCTGATGTGTGGCCAGATGAGGCATCACCGCACCTGCATCCCCGCGTGCACCGATACAAGATGGTCTCTAGATCGACTCGAAGAGAGACGATTCTGGATGAAAGGATCATGCCCCGGTTGAAGATGTTTCAGCCACAGTGAACATCGAGGGGGCGAGTCGACGCTGGCGGTGGTGCGGCCTCTGCGGGACGTGAGAGGGCCAGCGACGGAAGAGGAACTCGCCGACTTCGAGCTGGACGTGCTGTCCGAGTTCGTCCTCGCGCGACTCTCCGCAGGGCTGGCCGACAGCACGATTCGAAGCGACGTCAGCCACCTCCAGCTGATCCGAGACTGGTTCGACCGACCGCTGTGGGAGATGGAACCCAAGGACGCGGACCGGTACTTCGGCACTGTCCTGCGCAAGGCGTCGATGGCGACCCGGGCGGCGCGGGCCCAGGTGCTGGTGACCTACTTCGAGTTTCTGGAGTTGCGTCACAAGGTCGAGTTGCACGAGCTGACGGGCCGCGTGGTCGAGTGCCCGATCGATGAGATGAACCGCCCCCGGATGTCGGTCGTTGCGCAGATCCGCATCCCGCCGACCGAGGCGGAGATCGAGCAGCTGTTCGCCGGCTGCGCGAAGAGCTGGCATCCTGCCGCAAGTTCGCGCCAGCGGCCCGGAACTACGCGGTGTCTCGCCTGGCTGCGGATGTGGGATTGCGGATCAACGAGGCCTGCATGCTCGACCTGGACGACGTGCGCTGGGAGCTCGGGCGCCTTGGCAAGCTCAATGTCCGGCACGGCAAAGGCTCCCGCCGGAAGGGGCCGAAGCAGCGCATGGTTCCGCTGATCAACGGCGCAGACAGCGTGCTGACGTGGTTCGTCCAGGACGTCTGGAGCCAGTTCGACACCGACCACACCCTGCCGGGCGCGCCGCTGTTTCCCTCGGAGCGTCGGCAGATTGATGGACCGGGAGCGCGCGCAGGCACTGATGTCGTCCGGCGCGCGTTGGCGGCGGCGGTCGACCGGCACTTGCCAGGCTGGACGGGCAAGCTGACCTCGCACGTGCTGGGGCACTCTTGCGCCAGCCAGCTCTACCGGGCGGGCGTGGACATCCTCGCAGTCCAGGAGCTCCTTGGACATTTCTAAATCTCTACAACGATGCGCTATGTCCACCTGCACGGAACCCGCATCGAGGACGCGATCATGCGCGGCCAGCAACGTGCCGCCCAACGGTGGGAAGGGCTGATTCGATGAAGTGGAACTTGCGCCTGGCGGCGGCAAACCGAGGCATTTGGAAGGCCAGCGAGCTGCGACGCATGCTCGCCGAGCGCGGCGTGGAGATGAGCGTCGGAAAGATGTCCGGGCTGTGGTCGGGTCGGCCCAACGTGCTGCGTCCTGAAGAACTGGACGCGTTCTGCGCGGTACTCCAGTGCGAGATCAGCGAGCTGATCACTGCTGAGCCCGAGGCTGTGCCGGCACCTCTATCGAGGGCGGAGGAACGCAGCGTCGGCTTCAGACAGCGCTGGCCAACGCCGCACCGCACGGTGCCTGATGATCGACATGTTCGGTAACGCATGGTAATGATTCAGTGACATGTGGTACCCGGCGGGCGCGCAGCAGCCTCGTCGCCGGGAACAGATACGGAGATCTCCATGCGGGCAGCAACCACCCGAACCCACGCTCGATCCAGACGGTCAATCGCCGTCGTCAACGCGGCCGTCGGCAGCGCATTGCTGACGGCCCTCATGGCCGCACCGGCTTACGCCGGCGAGACGCCGAACGTCTCCGGCAAAGCCCGCGCGTCCACGGCCACCGTGGCTTCCCGATCGGGAGGCCAGGAATGGGTCCAGACCGATCCGCTCACCTTCAACCACGTCCTCACCGGTGCCGACCGCGTCTACGAGCAAATCTCCGAGGTCCCGGCACTCACGATTCCCTTTCCCGGCGTGTGGGAGTTCTCCTATCACGCCCGCCCGATCGTTCAACCAACAACGAGCGGGGCGATGTACATCCGCACAGCGTTGTTCAAGAACGGCACGCGTATCCCCGGAACCGAGGCCGTGACCGGCATCGCCGGCCCGAATCAGATAATCCAAGCTACCGCCGGACAGACGTTCGCGCACACCTTCGCTGCCGGGGACGTCGTGACGCTCCACGCGGCCCGCATCCATCCGCAGGCCGGCTCGGCCTCCATCGCTAGCAACGAAGACGGCCGCACCGGAGTCACGGCGCACTGGGTGAGCCCAAGCTGAGCCGTACCAAAGCAACTCCCGCATTGAGGTGATTTCGCGCCGCCGGGGAAGCGTGGCCTCGTTGCCTGCCACGGCACTACACGGGGTCTGGCCGGCCACCGACGGCCGCAGCGGGGAGACCGGGAACGACGGACGGCCATCGTTCCCGGATCTCGTCGACGTGCCCGCCGTCGGCGCTCTCGTCTCCTCGGAAGTCCGATGACCTGTGCGGACCAGCCCACTTTGAGGCTGGGGCCGTGGACTCGCTTTTTGAGGCAACACCACGCAGCGGCGGGGAACTGCCCCGGGCGCCCGCAGCCCGGTAGGCAAGCCACGCGGTCAGTCCCGCGAAGGCGGCCAGGCTGGCGATTTGAAAGGGCGTCGGCTCGTCATCCCAGCCGGAAGTGGCCGACAGCACCGATGCCAAGGTCGTGAAGAACGACATGATGAGTGGCCACACCCGGCTCTGTCGCCTGTCTCGGCGACGGCGTGAACGGCCACCCATGGCTCCATGAATACCCGATGACCGCCCGATCCGTAGCGGCCGGCCCTGCTAGACCTAGCACCCCCGTTAGGTTAGTTGCGTCACCACTGTCGGGTTGATCAATTCGTCCATGGTGCCCATGGCTGGTCCTCTGTTCATGGCCGGGGCAGCCCTCAGGCCGCCCCGGCCGGTGATGAGTCAGACGGGGTCGATCGCGAGGTCGGTGACCTGGTCGTCCTTGATGCCGAACACGAACGCGAAGGACAGAGGCCCGCCGGGGAACTCACCGTCCCCGGAGGCCACCAGACGGTCGCCCGCGAACGAGGTCGGCGTGATCACGATCTTGGGGGTGATCAGGTGCCCCTGGATCCACTCGCGGATCTCGGCCTCGCCGGCGTAGGTCGTCCCGTCATCGCGCACGGTGGCCCCGTCGCCGAAGACCGCGGCCAGCGCGTTCGCGTCGTGCGCGTTGGTGGCCGCGATGAAGTTCTCGACAGCCTTGGGAAGGGTGATGTCGTCCATTTCTGCTCTCCGGTCTTCTCGGGTGCCAGGACGCGGGCGCGTCCTGGCACGTCCCTGCAGCACCTCGGCATCACGATGACGATGCGGGCGGCGACCCGTCACGGGCCGTGCAGCGCGGTGACCAGCTCGAGGTGCCGAGCAGGGGTCAAGTCGGCATAGACATGCGCGGGGCGCATACTGATGAAGGCTTCGTCGGGTCGGTTGTGTGTGGTAACTCAATCCACCTCGACGAGGCTCCTCGCGTTCGCGGCAAGGTCAACTCCCGCGAGTTACAGACACAACTTCTGGCAACAGGCTTAGAAGTCAGCACCGCGCGAGAGCTTTTCGTTCGCGCGCAGCTCCGCGAGTGCGTTCTCGTGCATCGCAACAACGACGTCGTAGCCAGAGTTGCCGAGCACGATCCGTTGCGGCGGAACGGGTGCGTTCATCGCGCTGATCACGGCCTGCACTCCGCGTTCAGGGTCACCCGCTTGCTTGCCGTTATGTTCCACGAACGCCGCCTTGACGCCCTCGACCAGCGGCACGTAGGCGTCGACGGTCTCGTTGACGGGCTCGTTCTGGAAGCCGGCGAAAGCCTTGGTGCGGAACGCTCCCGGCTCTACGACGAGCACGCGCACACCGAACGGCTCAACTTCATGGCGCAGTGTCTCCGACAGTCCTTCGAGCGCGAACTTCGCCGCCGAGTAGTAGCCGAACCCCTGTGCGCCGACGAGGCCTGCCACCGACGACATGTTCACGATCCAGCCGTCGCCGCGTGCCCGCATACCTGGCAGGACCGCGCGCATCACCTCGACCACGGCGAACAGGTTGAGGTCGAACGTGCGGCGGATCGTCTCGTCAGGGGCCCCCTCGACCGAGCCGAACCAGCCACGGCCCGCGTTGTTGACGAGCACGTCGATCCCGCCAAACCGCTCCTCTGCCGTCTTGACCGCCGCACGCACCTGCTCGGCATTGGTGACATCGAGCTGGAGAACCAGCACACGGTCGCCGTACGGTTCAGCCCATTCCTGCAGTTCAGAGGGCCGACGCGCTGTCACCACCACCTGATCGCCCTGTTCCAGTGCAGCCTCGGCATAGACCAGGCCGAACCCTCCGGGCGTCCCACCAGTGACGAACCAAGTCCTCATGGACTTCTCCTCTCGCTATAGCGAGCAATGTAGCGCTATATGGACTACTGTAGCAACCATGCAGAACGCACGGGATCGACTCCTGCTCGCCACGGCGGAGTTGCTGGAGGGCGGCGGCACGGTGGCCACGAGGGCGGTGTGCGAACGCGCCGGGGTGCAGGCCCCGACGCTGTACCACCACTTCGGCAGCAAGCAGGGCCTGATCGACGCCGTGCTGAACCACGGCTTCACCCAGTACACGGCGGTCGAGAGCTCTGGCGACCCGCTGGACGACCTGCGCGAGGGCTGGGACAGGCACGTGCGGTTCGGGCTGGAGCACCCGTCGTTCTACGGGCTGCTATACGGCCGCGTCGAGCCGGGAAAGCCCTGCGCCGTCACCGCTCCCGCGCACGCCGCGTTGCGCGAGCGGTTGACCGCCGCCGCCGCCCAGGGCCTGCTCAAGGTGCCAGCGGACGAAGCCGCCGAACAGGTGCTTGCCGCCAACGTCGGCATCACGCTCACCTTGATCAGCCAGCCGGAGCCGGACTTCAGGCTGTCCGGACGCGTCCGCGAGGCCGCGCTGGCCGGAGTCCTGCACACGCCCTCCGCCGACGCCCCCGCGACCCGTGCGAGCGCCGCACTGACGTTGCGTGCGCTGGTCGGCAACGACCCGGGCGACCTCACCCCTGGCGAACGCGCGCTGCTCGGCGAGCTGCTGGACCGCCTGGCCCGCTAGAGCACGCGGTGTTCCTCAGAGGGGCCGCACGACCTCATCGCTCTGGACGCGCGGCCCCACCCGGATGTGCCGCTGCGCTACTTGGTCAGGTAGGGCTCGATGTCCTCGAACTCGGTGACCCGCCGCACCTCGATCGACATCTCCTCCACCACCTCGTCCTTGCCGTGGGCCACCGGATCGGGGTACTCGCCGTAGCGGGGTGGGGAGTCGAACGAGGTGACGACGGCTGCGCGCATGACAGGGCTCCCGACCGAATAGTTGGTATTACGAATCATCTCAAGGATGGTTCGTAAGACGAATTGAGTCAAGTACGCTGGCCGGGTGAGCGTGAAACCACACACGACGCGGGGCGCCGAGACCCGGCCCGACGGCGAGACGATCGTTGACGCGCTCGCCCAGTGCGCGTTCGTCGTGACGGGCGCGCTCACCAGGGTGGGCGCCGAGCACGACCTGTCGCTCACCCAGCTTCGGGTCCTCGGCATCCTGCGCGACCGCACACTCAAGATGTCGGAGCTGGCCGACTTCCTCGGGCTCGAACGATCGACGATGTCCGGCCTGGTCGAACGGGCCGAGCGGCGCGGGCTCCTCCAGCGCGCTCGCAACCCGGTCGACAGCCGTGCCATCGACGTGTCCATGACCGCCGCTGGTCTGGTGTTGGCCGAGGGGGTCCGCAAGGACCTCGAGCGCGCCTTGGCCCCCGTGACCTCCCGGCTCAACGCGGACGAGCGCCGGATGGTCGCTCGGCTGTTGCAGCGCATGCTCGGCCGTTAGCGTGAACCCCGCCCCGTTCGCGACGTGACGAGTTCGCCGTCGCCGGCCTCGCGGGGCTGAAGGTCTTCGCGCCGCGCGACGCGCGGGCAGTCGCGAAGATCAGGACCGTGTGGTCGGGACCTGGTATCGGCGCTTGTGCTCGGTGACGTCGAGCAGTTGTCCCCCGTTGGCTTCGATGACCCGTTGCGATGCGGTATTGGTGGTGTCACACATGACCAATGCTGCCGGGGAGATGCCCAGAGATCGGGCGATCGGCAGCGCCGCGGCGAGCATGGCCGTCGCGTGACCCTGGCGGCGTGCACCGGGGCGGACGTCATAGCCGATGTGACCGCCGAGCTTCTCCAGTGCCGGGGTGAGTCTGTGGCGGATGGCCAATCTGCCCAGGAAGTGCTCGCCGTCGGCCCACCACAAGGTGGTCATGGGCACGAATCCCGGCCGTACGCCCGATTGGTTCCGCTCGCCGAGCACGCGCGCGGTGTACGCCTCGAAGGCCGCCGAGTCGACCAGAGCCCGCGGGTCGACGTCATCGACGAACCAGGGAACCGGATGGTCGTGGTCGGCGCGGAACTCCGCCACCGCGGCCAGGAACGATGTCATCAACCTGCCGGTCGGATCGACGAATTCTGGCATGGCTACCATGATGCCCGCGAGGGTGGGCCGAGCCGAACCGTTGTCGATTCTCGCCGGGACGAGCAGACGCGCCGACCGGTTGAGGTGGATGAGGCGGGCCGGCGACCCGGGCCGGGCGTCCGTCGCCGGGGGTCAACGTGAAGTTCCACGCCCAGACTGCGGGCGGCAGCCCACAGCCTGGGCCGTCGCCAGGACGGCACCACCGACCGCGTACGCGGGGCGGCGAAGGCGCGGGGCGGCCGAGCGGATGAAGGTGGTGGGTATCGGAGCGCTCTTCTTCAGGGGATGAGGATCGTCTTGCCGCTTGTGTGGCCGCCCTCGGCGTCGCGGTGCAGTGCCGGGAGTTCGGTGAGCGGGCGGGCTGCCGTGATGTCCACGCGCACCATGCCGCTGTCGATGAGGGTGATGAGTTCGGCGAGCTGGGCGGGGTCGTTGCGGGCGACGAAGTGCGTGGCCGTCACGCCGGTTCCAGCCGGGGGTTTCACCGGGATGGTGATCGAGACGATCGAACCGCCGGGACGGACGGCACGGCACAGCGCCTCCGCGGCCTCGGGCGGTATCGGGACGAGGTTGAACACCAGATCCACCGGGCGGTCCAGCGTCTGACGCGGCGGGACCCGTGTGTAGTCGATGATCTGCTCGGCGCCGTAGGCGCGGACTCGTTCGGCGCTGCGGGGGCCGGCGGTGGCGATGACGTGCGCGCCGGCATGGCGGGCCAGTTGGACGGCGAACATGCCGACGCCGCCGCCCGCGCCGTTGATGAGGATCTGGGTGCCTGGTTCGATGCGGGCGTGTTCGAACAGTCCCTGCCAGGCGGTGAGGCCGGCGACCGGGATCGCCGCGGCATGGGCGATCGGAAGCGTGGAAGGAGCGCGTACCAGCCGGGCAGCGGCGGCGGTGAGGTAGTCGGCCGCCGCGCCGCCTTCGTCAAGACGGCCGACGACGTGGTCGCCGACCTTCAGGTGTTCGACGCCGTCTCCGGTCCGGACGACCGTCCCGGCGGCTTCGGAGCCGAGGGTGAAGGGCAGGTCATGCGGGACGATGTCCTGCATCATGCCAGCCCGGAAGCCGACGTCCGAGGGGTTGAACCCGGCGGCGGCCACACGCACCAGCACCTCCCCCGGTCCAGGGTGCGGACGGGGTACCTGCTCATGGCGGATCACGTCGGGCCCGCCGAAGGCGTGGACGCGCGCCGCCATCATCGACGCGCCCGGACTGTCAACGGACTGGCCCGATACGGGTTCTGCTGTCATGAGTGTTCCTGTCTGAAGCGGCACCAGGCCCTCGCTCCGCACGGGTACCGCTCCTTGCTGATCTTTGAGTGATTCGACCGTAGGACCGATGCCTGAGACGGACAATGCGTGTTCATCTCGGATTCTTAAGAGAGCGTCTTGGCGGTGAGAAGCGTCGCTAGGCTCCGGGGATGGATGTGCTGAGCGATGTGATCGCCGTGATGCGCACCGGTGAGCCGCGATCGGCCCTGGTCGAATGGCCGGTGCCGTGGGGGCAGTGGTTCCGGACGGTGCCGGGAGCGGCGGGATTTCAGATCGTCTTGCGCGGCCCCTGCTGGTTCATCCCCGAAGACGGTGACCCCTTCCCGCTGGCCGTCGGCGACGTGGTGTTCCTTCCGCATGAGAGCCGGCACGGCCTGGCCGACGCTCCGTCCACGCCCGTGGCCGACCACGTCTGTGACCCGCAGGAGGACGTCAGGTTCGAACGCAGATATGCCGCCGCACCGGCCGGCCGGGCGCGCGCCGGCTCCCCGGTCACGGTGACGTTGTGCGGGGCCTACCAACTCGACGCCGCTCGCGCTCACCCGCTGCTGAACGATCTGCCTCCGCTGCTGCACCTGCCCGCACGGCCCGGGCACCATCCCCGGCTGCGCGCCGCGGTCGATCTGCTCCGCGCGGAACTCGAAGAGCCCCAGCCGGGCATCGGCGCCCTCGTGCCCGCTCTGCTGGACACGCTGTTGCTCTACATCCTGCGGGCATGGCTCGCCGATCAACCGGTGGGCGGCGGGGCCACCGGATGGGCGGCCGCGCTCGCCGACCCGGCTATCAGCGCCACCCTTGAGGCGATCCATCGCGATCCCGCGCACCCTTGGAGCGTCGCCGGCCTGGGCGCACACGCGGGACTGTCGCGGGCCGCCTTCTCCCGTCGTTTCACAGCGCTCGTGGGGCGGCCACCGCTGGCTTACCTGACCTGGTGGCGGTTGACGACCGCGATGCGGCTGCTGCGCGACACCGACGCTCCGCTGAGCGTCGTGGCAGAACAGGTGGGGTACGGCTCGGAGTTCGCCTTCGCCAACGCGTTCAAACGCGAACTCGGCCTCGCGCCCGGACGCTACCGGCGCGACAGCCGCTCGTCCCACCAGCCGAAACCGGCGGACTCCGGTCTCGCCCACGCCCCGGCCTCCCATTGACACCGGCCGCATTCATCCGCGACCCCATCGCCGAAGGCGCCGGTCCGTGGACGCGACCGACATGATGATCTAGTACCATGCCGGCTCAGCGGACCTTGGCATGTCAGAGGAGAGGGCGGGACGCGCTGCCTTCGGTGTCTCGAACCGCCTGACCGGAGGAGCCGATGCTGAGATGACGGCAGAGCGACCGATGCCCACACAGGACGACGTGCTCGGGTACTTCGACACGCTGTCGAACTGGGGACGGTGGGGTGACGACGACGAGCTCGGCACTCTGAACCACATCACCGACGACGTCCGGCGGGCGGCGGCGCGGGCCGTGCGCCACGGCAGGAGCGTGTCGTGCGCGTGGGAGGTCGCCGTGCCGGAGGAGATGGAGCGGTCGACGACGACGTGCCCGTGCGCCGCCGACATGCCGGGTGCCGAGAACATGCCGGCGCCCGGATTCCGCAACGACCGGCGCTGGGGCTTTTCGACCGAGCGTCTCGGCATCACCTTCCACGGCAACACCCTCACCCACCTCGACTCTCCGTGCCACATCTACTGGGACGGCACGATGTACAACGGGCGGTCGCACTCGCTGGTCGACGCCGCGACGGGATCGTCGTGGGCGTCCGTCACGGCGGCGGCGAACGGAATCATCACCCGTGGTGTCCTGCTGGACATCGCGAGCGCGCGGGATGTGCCGTGGCTGGAACCGGGGCAGGGCGTGTTCCCCCATGATCTCGAGGAGGCCGAGCGTCGCCAGGGTGTGCGGGTGCGAGCCGGCGATGCGGTACTGCTGCGGACCGGCCATGGCCGCGTCCGGCACGAGACCGGTGCGGCCGGCGGTTTCACGCAGGCCGGCTGGCACGCGTCCTGCCTGCCGTGGCTCTATGAACGGGAGGTCGCGCTGATCGGCGCCGACACCCCCCAGGACGTGCAGCCGTCGGGGTACGAAGACGTGTTGATGCCGGTCCACGCCGTGAGCCTGGTCGCCATGGGTCTGTGGATGCTCGACAACTGCGACCTGGAGGCGTGCGCGACGACGGCCGCCGACCTCGGCCAGTGGGACTTCCACCTCGCGGTCGCGCCGGTCCGCTTCGCCGGTACGTCCGGCAGCCCGGTCAACCCGATCGCCACATTCTGACCGGGGCCCGCGCCGGTCGGACTGGTGCGGCACATCCGATCGGCGCGGCCGGCTACGCGCGAAGCCGGTGGTCAGTGCCGGTCACGGCACCAGGCGCCGCCGCTCGAGACGGATCCATCGAAGCCGTGGGTGAGGACGGCGCTCGGAACGCCGACCGGTGATCATCGCTGGTGTGCCGTGGCCGGTCATGGCATCACGACCAGTCGCCTGCCTTTGAGGTCGCTTCGCTGCCAGGCGGTCTCGATGTCGCTCAGCGGGACCTTCTCCACGTCGAAGGTGAGCTCGCCGGACCGCGTCCACGTCAGGATCTGCTGGTACACCTCTTCCATGGTCCGCGGGTCGAGCCCCTTGGCCGCACCGTAGATCTCCACGCCGGACGTGCGCAGGCTCGAAGCGGCGAGGGCGAGCTCACTGCCGGCCGACTCGCCGATCTGGACCACCCGGGTCGGCTTGCCGAACGCGAACGACCTCGGCACCAGCGCGCGCAGCAGGGTCTCGCTGGGCCTGCCCCACAGGTAGTCCACGACGACGTCGTAGCCGCCGTCCCCCTTGGCGTCGAGGTACGCCTGCGCCAGAGCCTCGTCGGAGACCGCGGTGTTGATCACCGTGTCGGCCCCGATGGCCTGTACCTCGCGCAACTGGTCGTCGTCGCGACCGGTGGCGACGATCCGGCCGGCGCCCAGCAGCCGGGCCACCTTGACCGCGAGCCGCCCGGCCACCCCGGTGGCGCCCTGCACCAGCACCGTCTCCCCGGGGACGAACCCGGCGGCCGTTTTCATCGACATCGCGGTGATGGCCGAGGCCATCACGGTCGCCACGGCCGGGTCGACGTCGTCGGGGATCGGCACGTAGGAGCCCTTCGGTACCACGGCCTTCTCGGCGAGCGCGCCGTAGGGCAGGCGGATGTCGCCGAACCCGACGAGCGTGCCGTCCGGGAGGGCGCCGATTCCGTCGAAGGCAGGGATGACCGGGAACCGGCCGAGGTACTTCTCGCCGGCGTAGTGCGTGCCGGCCGCGATCGCCTTGTCGACGTTCTCGACGGCGACCGCCTTGACGTCGATGATCACCTCGCCGTCGCCGGCCACCGGATCGGGGAAGTCCTCATAGCGCGGGATGCCGCCGGCCTCGTGGAGCACCGCCGCCTTCATCCCAGCTCCTGACCGAATAAGCGGGCGATCCGCGTCTGCCACGCCGCGAGCACTCGAGGCGGACGGGCCGGAGCGTGGTTGAACCCGTGGCGGTGCGAACGGTGGTGCGCGCCATCGTGCGAACGGTGGTGCGGGAGCGAGTGCCTCCACCCGTGGCCGTGGCGGACCTGTCCCTGGTGGCCGGCCGGCCGCTCGGTGTGCACCGGAATGCCAGGTATGCGATGGGTCGCCCAGTGCAGCAGGTCGCGGAGCGAGTGCCGGTGTCTCATCGTTGCCTCCTCTGACGCGTCTCTCTATCAGTGATAGAGAACTCTATCACTGATAGAGTGCGCAAGGGAGGTAGCGGAATTGGTTCTGGACAAGCAGCGGATCGTCACCGAGGCCGTCGCGCTACTGGACGACGAGGGCCTGGACGGCGTGACGACGCGCAAACTGGCCGCCCGGCTCGGCGTGCGGTCTCCGACGCTCTACTGGCACATCCCGAACAAGGCGGCGCTGGTCACCGCGATCGCCGAGGCGATCCTCGATCAGCAGTTCCCCGAGCTGGTATCCCCCGCGCCGGAGGAGTGCTGGCAGGCCTGGCTGATCGACCTGGCCGGGCGGCTGCGGCGTGCGTTGCTGGCCCACCCTGACGGAGCCCGGATCATCGCGGCCTCCCAACTGTCCCTCAAAATGGCCGCCATCTCCGAACTGGCGATGAGCACACTGGTCGGGCGGGGCATTCCCCTGCGGCAGGCTCGCCTGATCGTGTTGACGGTGTTGCGCTTCACCGTCGGCTACGTCCTGGAGGAACAGGCCGGCCGCCCCGACGCCGACGCCTTGGACGGCTTCGACATGGCCGCGTACGCCACGGCGTACCCCACCGTGATGGCCGGGGTGGCCGAGTACTTCCAACCCGGCCGCACCGTCGACGATCTGTTCCGCGATTGCCTGGAACAGATCATCCATGGTCCTGCCGCACAGTCCGGCCCCACGTCCTGACCGGTCAGCCGCTCCGCAGGCGAGTGAGCCCTGACACGAGCGCCCCGAGTCGCCCAGCAGAGCAGGCTGGCATCGTCGCCGTCTCCATAGGCCCTCGCCTGTGGAACAGCCGTCCCGGCGGGGAACATGGTGGACTTCCTTCGCAGGCGTGGCACCTCAGGAAGTCGGTGATGTGATGCCGTGGCGGCCGCGGTCCTGGTGAATCGGCGGGCGAGGCGGTCGAAGGCGTCGGTGAGTTCGTCGGGGCCGACGACCTCGATGTCGGCGTCGTAGCGGGCGATGGCGGCCGCACGCATCCAGCGGCCTGCTCGCCGGTGCCGGCACCACCCTCGACGACGAAGAACGTCGAACCTGGCGGTAGCTGCCGGAACAGGGGCGATTCCTCACGCTGTCGCGGTGAGGAACTGCGTCTGGATCTGGGTGGGGCGATCGGCCACGGTCACGTGGAAGTGGTCGACCGCCGCCACCTCGTCCGCGTCGTCCGCGTTGCCGACCCGCCAACCGGTCTTGGCGAACAGTACCAGCCAGGCGTCGCGGGATTGGATCGTGTGCAGCGGTCCCGCGCCGCCGAACATGACGTCGTCCACAGTGGCGACGACGAGGTCGGAGTCGAGGTCGGCAGGGTGCACCTCGGCGGTCATGGCCAGGGTGCTCCCTGCCGCCGCGCGGTCGAAGAGCCCCGCCATCAGTGATGCGACGTCGCCGGGTTCCAGGAACAGGGCGAGGTGCTCGGCGAGGAACAGGGTCGGCCGGTGGGCGTCGTGCCCGGCGCGCGCCAGGACCTCGGCGACATCGTCGGTGTGGAGGTCCACCGCGACCAGGGCGAGGTGCGCGGTGTCGGTGCCCGTCGCTTGGAGGCGGCGAGCCTTGTCCGCGACGATGCCGGGCAGATCGAGGTCGAAGAACCGCACGCCGGAGTGCCGCAACCGCAGGGCGCGGTCGTCGTAGCCGGCGCCGAGGTTGACCACCTGGGTGACCCCCGCCGCGATGGCGTCCAGCACGAGCCGGTCGAAGTACGCGGCGCGAGGCGCCAGGAGTGCGAGGGACAAGGAGATGTCGCTGGGCTCGCCGTCCGGGCCGATGGCCCGCAACCCCCGGACGAGCGCACGCCCGGCGTCGGGGTCGCCTTCGGCGGTGGACGGCCGCTCCAACTCGGCGCGCCCGAGGGCGCACACCTCGCGGATCATCGTCAGCAGCGGATTCTCCCGCGTCATGGTCTGCTCCTTCGGTGCTGGACGCGTGCGTCCGGGCAGGTGCGATCGCGCGGCGGCACATGCCGCCACGGCGAGGAACGAGGAATAGGGAACGAGGAATGCGGTCCGACGGGCCCGGATCGGGCGCGCTACGCGTCACCCGGGTCCGGCAGACCGGCGGTGATCTTGTCGAGCAGCACCTGGAGGGTGGCTCGCTCCGACTCGGTCAGCGGCGCGAGGATCGATTCGTCCGCCGCGGCCATGGCCTCGTCGCGCCCGGCGATGAGCGCGACCCCGGCGTCGGTCGCGAAGACGCGCTTGCTGCGTTCGTCGCCGTCCTCGAAGCGGCGTTCGACGAGCTCTCGCGCTTCGAGGCCGCGCAGGACGCCGGAGACGTTCGCCGCGCTCGTACGGGTCGCCCGCGCGATGTCGCGCTGGATGGCACCGGGATTGGCGGCGAGATGGCTCAGCACGAACGCCTGCTGCAAGCTGAGTCCTCGCGCGCGGATCCACTCCTGCCCCGCCCGCACCTGGGCCCAGTTGATGACCCTGAGACTTTCCAGGGGGCTGGTGGGGAGGTCTTCCGGCTGCTCCATACCCCGAACATAACCATTAAGGACTTAACGGTCAACTCCTTAAGCGATCGGGCCATGCGGGACACCCTGCGACGCTGCCCGCCGAGGCGGGGGTGCCGGCCCGTTCCGGATGAGGCGCTTGCCCGCGTCGCCGTGAACCGGCCCCGCCAGGCCGCCGCCGCGATGCTCCGGCGCGATGAGGCGAGCCGCGCACTGACGCCACTGGAGAACGTCGGGGCTTCTGCCGTCGAGCAAGGCATGGAAACCCGGGGAGCGATTGGCGTACACGAAACGGCGGCACCTGGAGCCCGGGTTCGCCGGCATGCTCGCCGAATGGCGACGACAGGACAGGGAGATCGCCGCCGGACGCCAGGTCAGCAATGCGGGAAATCACCCGAATTCTGCGTGTTCATCTTGTTTTGGCCGTTACCGCCTCTTCGCCGCTTACTACGGAAACCCCTGTAATGCGCAAGGTGCCCTTGGCGATACGAAGGGGAGTCTTTCGCTGGCCTACTCCCTAGAGGCGATCATGACGTTCATTCCCCAGCCCGGCTGCCGGACCAACATCACTCAGCCGTCCACTCTGCCCGGGGACCCCACGGTCGTCCGCTGGACCAACGACGATGGCACCTACCGGCAGTTGACCTATGACGGCGGCGGGCGCCTTGTGCGGGTGCAAGAAGGCAGTGTGTCGGAGGGATCAGGCAGCACCATCGACCAGTACACCCTACGGAACATCGACCCGGTCACCTGCAGCACGATCTCGACGGGGTCTGGATCGTGGATCCGCACCGCGGTCCCCGGTGGCGTGGACTCACTGGAACGGCGCGAGATCACGACCGACAGGTCCGGCCTGGTGACCACGTCACAATATTCCCAGAAAGAAAAGACGGACGCGGATGGTCGCTATCACATTATCGGCGACAAAACGGTCACCACGATCGACGACGTCGGCAAAGTGGTCACCGACCGATATGAGGACGACCGGGCGATGCTCCCAGGGGGCCTGATCGAGGGAGAGAGCCTGCTGGAGGTCAGAGAGCATTTCGTGAACGGGAAAATGACCGACCGCAGCGCCAGTTTCACCGACAAGCCCGACAACCCAGGCCAAGGCAATCAGAGCACGACCGCGGTCGAATATCACAGCGACGGCGGCGCGACCATCCAGACGATCAGCCGAGAACCGGGTCGCCAGCCTGATGTGAAGACCACACGGGTGGACAAGGACGGCAACCCTCTGGAGTCTCCGCTGCCGGACGACGATGACCGCCCACGTCCTGCCCAGCCCAACCCGCTGGCCCTTGGCGACGATGACCAGATAGAACCCTCCACGGAGTTCGAAGACAGAGCCCACTCCTTCACAGCGCCCGAGGAGGTGGTCAAGCAGAGCACGGCCACAGGTTCAGGATGGCCGACGTCGGCGAGAGCCGGACGACAGGCCCTGTCGCACGAAGAGATCGTCGCCCGCGCCTTCGAGGGCCTCTACCCTGACCGCTGAGTTCGAGGGTCTCTGTCCGGTGAGCCGTAGAACTCGCCGTAGCCGGCCCGCCCGTCCAGGGCCAGTACGCGCACCATGGCGTGATCCCGCACGCTCAGCGAGACCTCTTTCTCCTGCGGCAGAGCAGGCCAGAGCTGCTCGGTCTGCTCGTCGGTGAGTACCGCGACCCGGCTGCGCCATCCGGCGAACATGTGCAGGGTCGCGTGCGCGGACATGGCCACGATGCGCGGGGTCCGCGGCAGCTTCTGCAGCAGCAGGGCGTCATCGTCCTGGTCGCCGCCCGCCTGGACGCCGCAGGCGATCTCTCTCGCGGAGAAGGACGGCCCCTTCGTCTGGAGGGACGTCGAGATCTGCGCCACCCATGCTCATGTCCATGGGCAGCCGGCACCTCTACCGGCTGGGGGTGGTTGGGCGGCTGCCGCGACGATGATGCTGTTCAGGAGAATCGCGGTCATTGTGCGGGGCACGGCCTCAGCCGCGGCGCCGGCTCCCCGGTCGCCCTGTTCCAGTTGCTTCGCGCGTGTGATCACCGGGGTCGTCCAGGGGATGTGCGGGTGGAATCGAGGCAGGGTTCCGCTAGCCGACAGCAAGGCCGTGAGGGCGCCGACGCGTGCGGTAGGCTCCCCGCCGTCCACGAGAACGGTACGCACGCTCTCCAGCAGCACCGCTCGGCGACCGGTTACTCTCTCGACCAGTGCGGTGGTGTGGAACAGACCGAACGCCTCCTTGTGCACCTGCTGGATATCGCCGCGTGCGATCAGCTGTGCCCGAAGCTGCGGTCCGGTCCCCGCGAGGGCGGCCTGGACGCTTCGGGGCTTCTCGGCGACATAGGTCCAGACGGAGCGGTTGATCTCATCGAAGGGCGGGACCTCGCCAGAGGCATCGGCTCGTGCGGCGCTCACATGAGCCCCGTCGGATGTGAGCCGACCCGCCAGCGTCAGGTCGCTCAGCACGGCGCCCGCGAGAGTGTGGCCGCGGCGATCATTCCGGATTCGGGCTGAACAGCAGGAGCAGGAGATCCTCCGCCAGCGAAGGGCCGCCGTGCTGGGGCTCGCCTCCGTCGAGCGGCTCGGGCGATGTGGCATTCACGTTGCGAACTCCTTGTCGCGCGGGTCATCGTGTGGTTCTCGAAACCCAGTACAAGCGGGGTTCCCAGAACATGGTCAAATCACCGAGCAGACTGTGGCTTCTCGCCGTCTCCGCGGTCGTCGGATGACGGCTGAGCACTGACCATGATGCCGGCGCGGGTGAGCACATCGATCTGGGCGGGGTTGTCGTCGTCGGCCTCGTGGAGCAGGTGCGCTCGACGGAGCACGTCGACCTGCGCGGGGTTGTAGAGCGCCCTGAGGGCGTGACCGGCGGCGCGCCGCGCCGCCTCGGCCTGGCCTGGTGTGGTGGCCCGCGGCTCCAGCGTCACGGCGTGCTCGGTGGCGCCCGGGACGATGAAGGGCGCGAGCTGCTCGGCGAGGGCCTGCCGGGTAGCATCGTCGGCGTCTTCGGGCAGGTCGCGGAACGCCTCGTCGAGATCGTCGTTCGGGTGTGCCGCGAGCGTCCGGCGCAGCACCTCCATCGACTCCTCCGAGAAGAGCTGGGCGTAGATCGTCAGCAGGGCGCGGTCGTTGTCGCGCAGGTCCTGGACGAGGCCGCTGAAACTGGTCGGCACCTCCGGTGACGCACCCGGCTGCGCCAGGGTGGCCAGCTCCCGCCGGATGCTCTCCAGCCGCCGGACCCTCGCCTCGAGCTCGGCGTCGACGGTCCGGAAGATCGAGGCCTGCCCTTCGCCGCTCGTGCCCATCTCGGCCACCTGCGCGAGCGGCACGCCGAGCCCGGTCAGGCGCTTGATCTGCAGGAGCCGCGTCAGGTGGTGCACCTCGTAGCGCTTGTAGCCGTTGGGCTCGCGGTCGGGCTCGTCGAGCAGTCCGACCTGGTGGTAGTAGCGCACCGTCTTCACCGTGGTACCCGCCAGGTCGGCGATCTCGCGTGTGCTCCAGGTCATGGGTCCTCACCTCGTCATCCGGTGCGGGTTCTAGGTCGTGATCCGTACACGTCGCTCGCGCACCCAGACGAGGACGACCATGGCGATGTTGACGGCGGCGAGGATCAGGATTGCCTCGTCACCGGTGTCGGTGGACCGGTCGATGGTGTAGGCCTCGCCGTCTGCCATCAGCGTGTTGACGCTCGAGAACAGGACGTTGTTGGCGATGTGGAACGCGGCCGGCGCCTCGATGCCGCGGCTGATGATCGCCATCAGTCCCGTGGCAACGCCGATGAAAGTGTAGTAGCCGAACAGCCAGGGGTCGCTGGAGCCGTGAACGACCGCGAAGGCCAGGCTGGAGACCACCAAGCCGACGGCGAGGGCCGGGCGAACCGCGCGCACCCAGGACGCGGCGGCGGGCAGCACGGCGCTGCGGAACATCAGCTCCTCGCCGACGGACTGGATCGGGGTGCTCAGCACGGTGATCAGCAGTATGAGGATCGTCGTTCCGGAGACACCGAACGCGACCCAGCCCGGGGACTCGGGGGCAACCAGCGCCACCACGCCGATGCCGGCGCCCACCAGCAGGGCCGCGCCGAGCAGGTACTGCGCCAGGCGCCGACCGTCGAACGCTCGAGGCGAGCTGATCAGGCTGCGCCACGGCACCTTCGCCAGCCGCGCCAGCAGCAGGATCGCCACCACGCCCGCGATGCCCACGCTCAGGTTGACGGCCAGGAGCTTCAGCGGGGTGAAGGTGGCGGACATCGGGTCGTCGTTGTCCTCGATGACGCCCACGACCTGGTACAGCAGGATCTGCAGGAGCAGCATCACGACCGGCGGCACGACGAGGACGACCAGCGGCCTCCACCAGCTCATGCGGACGTGGGCACCGAACGGCCGGGAGCCGTCGACACCCGGCCCGCGACGTCCGGGTGCCAGGCCGTCGGCCTGGTGCGGTGAGCTGGGGCGCGCGGCCGTGGCCGGGGTCTGGTCGGGTCGTGGTGCGGACATCGGGCGGTCCTCCTGGGTCGAGATGGTGTTCCACGCACTAGCGAACACCGTGCCCTGGGGGCACACTCAAGCCGCCAGTGGGGCCAAGGGCCAGCACCTGTCGTGGTAGGCCAGCCAGGCCGAGGACCGTCCCCCAGCCGCACATCTTGGGTGTCAGCCCACATAAGCCCAAAACCCACATTGAGTGGATCTTGAGTGGCTCCCCACTGACCTGTAGTCCCGGGAAATTTCCAACATATTTGCCTGACCTGCGGCGACGCAAAGGGCCTGGACGGCGTTCGCGAGACATCTACGGTGGGGATCACGGGCGATGACGAGCCGAGGTTCGGCCGCGGCCAAGGACGGCGGCCGCTGTGGAGCGAGCCAGGACGTAGTGCGCCTCCCGCGCCGTCAGCACGATGATCTTCGTGCCGTACGTCGACCACTGATCGGAGACATGGGTGTACGTGGAGAGCACCTGACCGCCGTGGATGACCGTGTTCCGGCCGCTCAGAGTCTTGCCCCGCACGGACAGTGATCACCAACCCGTCAAGCGCAGCCGTTACCGCTGGTCAGGCGGTACTTCGTTGAAATTTCTTCATTGCTGCCAGGACCCCCCTACTGGGCGACGTGGCGGAGACGATCACGTACGGGATGCGGCTGACTGGCTTCGAGGTCGCGCGCCCGCACCGAAGACCTGCCGCCCGACCTGCCCACGATGACGCAGAACCAGCTCAGGGCCCTGGTCATGGACGTGACAGACGGCTGGCACCCCCTCATCCGCCGGACGATCGCCCAGTGGCACGAAGTCTTCCCGCTGGACCTGCGCACCAGCGTCCCGATTCCAACCTGGCGGACCACCCTCGTCACGCTGCTCGGCGACGCCGTCCATGCCATGAGCCCGGCGGCCGGGGCCGGCGCCAACCTGGCCCTGCGCGACACGGCGGCGCTCACCGCGGCACTGGCCCACGGCGGCCCGCTCGTCCCCGCGCTACGCTCCTACGAGCAGGAAATGATCGACTCCGGATTCGCCGCGGTCCGCGTCTCCGCCGCCAACGGCGCCCGCGTTCTCGGCCAAGACCCTCTGCCCGGTTGACGGCGCGTGACCCCGGTCGAACGTCCCCATCAAGAGTGTGGCACTACGCCGGGAACAGCCACCGCAGTGCGGTGAGGCTCTTGGTGAGGTAGCTGCTGTGGCCGGTGTCGATTCCGTAGGCCATGTCCTCCAAGACGCTGCACCTGGCGTAGAAGGCGGCGCGTGCGCCGATCGCCTCGGCCTCGTGGGCGCCGGTGCGGTACCTGCTCAGGGCCGCACGAACGGCGAGGGGCCCGAGGTCGCGGTAGATGAGGCCGAAGTCATAGGCGGGATCGACGATCGCGGCGTCGCTCCAGTCGATGACGCCGGTCACCGCCCGCCCGGCCGGGTCGACCAAAACGTGTTCGATCCCCAGGTCGTTGTGGGAGAACGCCAGAGCGTGCCCGTCGGCGGGCGGCGGCGCGTCGAGGAACGCCTCCACCGCGTGGCGGTACACCGGCGGCACCTGGCCGGCGACCATGGCGTAGGTCTCCGCGGCCTCACGTAACCACAGCTCCTTGGGCTGGTCATCGGTGTCCACCAGTTCGGCCATCCGCCCGATCGGAACACCGTGCAGCGCGTTCAGCAGCTCGCCCAGCGTGGCGGCGATGGCGGCGGTGCCGGCGGTGCCGGCGGTGCCGGCCGATCGCCGCGACGCGGGGAGGTCGATGAGCGGTGTGCCGGGGAGTTTGAAATAGGCCAGACAGCCCTCCTCCGCGACCGTGAAGCTCGGCTCGGGGACGGGCAGCGGTGAGATGTCCGCGACGGCCGCCAGAAGGCCGGCCTCGTCCCTCACCTGCGCGGCCCGGACCGCCGGGTCCGGCTCCTTGGAGAAGCGTACGATCAACTCGCCGTTGACCTCGTAGGCGATGTTGTCCTGACCTTCGCCGAGGAGCACCACCGAGTGGACCCGATAGCCGGGCAGCCGCATGGCCACGACATCCTGGACGTCTCCGGCACGATCGCGGCCCCGGCTCTCCATCCCGCGACTCTAGTACGGCGCCGGGAAGCCGGAGTACAGCCATCAACGGTGAGCAGATGATCTGCGGTCTGCGGAGGGACGGCCTGTTCCACCAAGACCGGCGGCCCGTAGGAGCCGCCGGTGCGTGGGTCACGCGTCGACCGGTCCCATCAAGTCGACGTACGGGTCGCCTCGGTCTGCTCATCGTTGCGGGATTCGCCGACGGTTCCGTTCAGGAGGCATGGCTGGTGTAGGAGAGGGTGGTGCTGCCCGGGTACGGCGCGCCCAGGTTGAGGTCATCCTTCGCGGAGTCGGTGAAGCCGCCGGTGGAGGGGGGCCAGTACAGCGTCAGCTTGCTCTTGTCGTAGACATTGGCGTTGGCGGTCCGGTCGCTGCTGACGAGCTTCAGGTGCCTTTCCACCGCCCAGGCGTAAGCGGCGCCGTAGGTGAGCTTGACAGCGCTCACGCCCACCCTGACGGTGAAGCCGGCGTAGTACCTGCCGACCGACTGGCCGCTCTCTGGGGCGTTCAGGATGTGGTCGTGGAATTCCCCGGGCGCAAAATCGTCGTGCCAGGTGTAACCGAAGCACCTGGACAGGCTCAGCCCGGGATCGTTGACGCAGACGGTCGCGGCCGAGTCGACCGCCTTGACCGCGGCGGCGTGGGCGGCGCCGGCCGGTCCGGCGAGAACGGCTCCGGCGGCCATCACGGCGGCGGCCAGGGACATCAGCGGGGATTTGACGGACATGGATTCTTCTCCATTCGATGTGTGTCCGATTCGACGTCCCCGACGGTAGGCGCTTCCAGAACTTTGTTCGGTGTCGAAAATGCGAACTGCAGATGTGACGCCGGTCACAGCGGGACACACCTCCGCACTCCCCGGCTACACGCTGACCGGCGCTGCTCCTCTGTCCGCGATCGTTCCGTCGTCGCGGCAGATCTCAGGCCGCCGGCAGGTGTCGGGCGAGGAAGTCGCGGATCAGCGCCGCCACCTCTTCGCCGGCGGTCTCCAGGAGGAAGTGGCCGCCTTCGAACAGGTGGATCTCCGCGTTGGCGGTGTCGCGGGCGAACGCGCGGGCCCCGTCCGGGCCGAAGAACGGGTCGCACTTGCCCCACGTGGCCAGCACCGGCACCTGCTTGCTGCGCAGCCATTCGTGCAGCGCCGGATACAGGGGCGGGTTGGTGGCGTAGTTCAAGGACAGGCTCAGCTGGACCTCCGCGTTGCCCGGCCGCGAGAGATAGGCGTGGTCGAGGTGCCAGGTGTCCGGGCTGACGATGCTCGGGTCCTCGACGCCGGTCACGTACTGGTCCCGGATCGCCTCGAGGGTGAACAGCCCGCGCAGCGCCGCCTCGTTCTCCGGGGTCTGCTCCCGCTGGTAGCGCCAGATGCCCTGCCAGGTGTCGGCGACGAAGCCCTCGTCGTAGCCGTTCCCGTTCTGGCTGATCACCGCGACGACCGCGTCGGGGTCGCGGATCGCCAGCCGCCAGCCGATCGGGGCGCCGTAGTCCTGGACGCCGATCGCGTAGCGGGTCACACCCAGTTGCCCGAGCAGTCCGGCGGTGAGGTCCGCCAGCGCGTCGAAGCTGTAGTCGAACTCCTCGACCGGAGGCGCGTCGGAGAGCCCGAACCCGAGGTGATCGGGGGCGATGACCCGGTACCCCTCCAGCCGAGGGATCAGGTCGCGGAACATGAACGAGCTCGTCGGGAAGCCGTGCAGCAACACGATCGTTGGCATGCCCGCCGTTCCGGCCTCCCGATAGAAGAGTCGGTGCCCCTCGACCGTCGCGTACCTGTGGTGCACCACCGCACTCATCGCCCTAACCCCCATAGTCACCTTTGTTGGTTAGACGGTAAGCATGGGAGTGTAACCTTGTCAAACAAGAATGGAGGTTAGAACGACGATGAAGGTCGAAAGCCTGGACGAGGGGCTGCTCCTGGCCCTGCTGAACACGACCCCGACCGTCGCCGGAGAGGTGACCGATCGTCTCGCCGACCCCGAGGAGGCCGGCGCCTGGATCGCGGAGCACGCGGGCGAAGCGCATCTCGGCGAAGACCTCGCACTTCTGCGCTCGACCCGCGACACGCTCCAGGCACTGGTGCACGACCAGGCCACGCCGGCGGCGCTCGCCCCGGCGCTCCACGGCGTCAGCTACCAGCCGCTCATCAGCGACACCGGCATCAGCTGGCGGCTGGCGACGCCTCGCGAGCACATCCTGGCAGCCCGAGCCATCGTGGCCTGGGACGCACTCCGGCACACCGCCCCCGGCCGGCTCCGCGCCTGCGAGAACAAAGACGAGTGCACGCTCTTCTTCGTCGACCACTCCAAGAGCAACAGCGCCCGATGGTGCTCGATGGCCGGCTGCGGCAACCGCATGAAAGCGCGCCGCCACTACGAACGCCGGAAGAACGCCCCGGCCGTCAACTGACATCCCAGGCGCTCGGAGGCGGGCTGAACGTTTCAGCGCCGCGGCCCGGGCTCTTCTCGGTCGCCGATCGGCTCGCCGGGACCGGCAGGCGGTGGCGTTCGCCCAGGCTGAGGCGGGCGTCGGTGCGGCAGCGACCGGCCGCCGCGCGAAGGGTGATCAGGCGGCGTATCACCCGGCGGACGCCGTGACGGGCGACCGATCGCGACCCTCCACCTAATCTTTGATCCCGGGACGTCGGTCGGCGGTGCGCCGCGTGGCGTGCCGGTGGACCCCGTCCCCGACCGGCGCTCTGAGGCGGGCGGCGGCTGCCCGTCGTCGTTGCCGAAAGGACGCCCAGATGAGACGGAGTCTCGCCACTTTCGCGGTCACCGGACTGGCCGCCGCGCTGGTCGTCTCCGGTGGAGTCGCAGCGGTGACGATGCCGGCGGCGGCCGCCGCCGGGTGCAAGGTGACCTACAAGATCGTCAATCAGTGGGGCGGCGGCTTCCAGGGCGATGTGGCCATCACCAACCTCGGCGACCCGGTCAGCAGCTGGAAGCTGGAGTTCGACTTCCCCGACTCCGGCCAGAGGATCGGGTCCGGCTGGAACGCCACGTGGACGCAGTCGGGCGCGCACGTGACCGCGACCAGCATGTCCTACAACGGCTCCATCGCCACCAACGCCACGGCCAGTGGCATGGGGTTCAGTGCGAGTCTCACGGGCGCCAACCCCGTGCCCAACACCTTCTGGCTCAACGGCGTCATGTGCAGCGGGCCCGTGACCCTCACCCCCACCCCCACGGTCACGCCCACCCCCTCCCCGACGCCGACGCCCACACCGACCGTGACACCCACACCCACACCCACGCCCACGCCCACACCCACGCCGACGCCGACGCCCACCCCCTCGCCGGGGACGCCACGCCCGGGCGTCGGGCCGTGCACGCCGGGCACGAGTTACCCCAACCCGCTGCCGTCGACGTCGGTGTCCGCCACGAAGATCCGCGACGGGTTCAACTTCCTGGAGGGCCCGGTCTGGGACGCCACCACCCAGACCCTGCTGCTGTCGCTGATGCGTGACGGCACCGGTTCGGAAGGCGTCCAGCCCGCGGACGTGCTGCGCTTCACCGAGCCGAACACCTTCGAGACCTTCATCGCCGGTTCCGGCAGCAACGGCCTGGCGCTCAGCCGGGACGGAGGCACGTTGCTGGCCGCGACGCACGACCAGCGCAGCGTCTCCTCCTTCCGCCTGTCGGACCGGACGCGGGGCGTGGTGGCCTCCTCCTACCAGGGGCACGCCTTCAACTCGCCTAACGACCTCACCGTCGGAGCCGACGGCACCGTCTACTTCACCGACCCCGACTTCCAGCGCGCGAACCGCACGGACCAGATGTCCGGCCGCACCGGCGTGTTCCGGGTCAAGAACGGCGTCGTCTCGCTGATCGACGACACCATCCGGGAGCCGAACGGCATCGTGCTCTCCCCCGACGGCAAGACGCTCTACGTCGGCGGCAACGGTTCGGGGAAGGTCTACAAGTGGCCGGTCAACGCCGACGGCAGCGTCGGCACGCGCGCCGACTTCGCGTCCCTGAACGGTTCGGACGGCGCGACGATCGACTGTGCCGGCAACCTCTACCAGGTGTCCTACAACGACGGCAAGGTTCACGTGTACGCGCCGTCCGGGGCTCAGCTCGGCACCATCTCCGCCGGGCTGAACACCACCAACGTCGCCTTCGGCGGCTCCGACGGCCGGACGCTGTACATCACCTCGGGCACGCCCTCCCGGGGCGGTAACAGCGGCAACTTCGGCCTCTACCGCGTCCGGCTGAACGTCCCCGGCTGGCCGTACTGACCTCGCCGTCACCTCGCCCGGGCCGGGTGCCCTGCCCGGGCCGACGGTCGCGCCTGGTCAGGCATGGGAGGGGATCTCGCCGCGCTGGTGGGCGCGCCGGTCGCCGCTCGTCCGCGGTGTCGGACCACCTCGCCGCGATCGGGTCGAGTGTCCTCTGAGCTTTCTCCGCTCCGCCCGTGATGGATCCCGGTCCGGCGGCCCGCATGGTCGTGCGGTCGCAAGGAGCCTCGGCCGGCCCGGGCGAGCCGAGTGCTCGTATGTCGCCGCGAGCCCGGCGCGGGCGGGGTGGGCCGGCTGATTTTCTCGCGGGTTCTGTCACAGGGCCGGTGGGCTGTCCTGTCTTAGCTGGCGATCGGGGTCCGGCGTCCATGTGCGCGACCCGTCCCGAGCGTCCCTTTTGGTGGCGGTGCGATCCGCCCCTTCCCGAACACCGAGGTAGGACACCCATGGAACACCCGCGACCGCCAGAGTCCGCCGCCGCCTCGGCGGCACGGATCGACACGCTCGACAGTCTCCGCGAGCACCTGCAGTGGGCGATCGAGCTGGAGCACGCGACCTTGCCGCCGTACCTGTGCGCGCTCTACTCGCTCGACCCGGACCGCAACCCGGAGGCGGCCGAGGTGGTGGGCGGCGTCTTCGTCGAGGAGATGCTGCACCTCGTGCTGGCCGCCAACCTGCTCAACGCCGTCGGTGGCCGGCCACGGCTGGACAGGCCGGAGATGCTGCCGCCGCACCCGCGGCGGTTGCCGCACGGCGACAGGTCCCTGGAGCTGTCGCTGCTTCCCTTCGGCGCCGAGGCGCTGGAGATGTTCCTGCGTCTCGAACGGCCGGCACCGCCCGGTGGTCCGGCGGAGGGAGACGCCTACGAGACGATCGGGCAGTTCTACGCCGCGATCGAGCAAGGACTGCGCGACCTGTGCGACCGGCTCGGCGAGCAGGCGGTCTTCTGCGGCGATCCGTCCCGCCAGGTGAGCGCCGGCCACTTCCGGCACACCGCCGGGCGGCTGGCGGCGGTCGACGGTCTGAAGTCCGCGCTGGCGGCGCTGGAAGAGATCGTCGAGCAGGGCGAGGGTGCGGCGGGCGGCGAGGTCTGGGACGGCGACCAGGATGTCTTCCACCCCGAACGGGACGAGGTCGCGCACTACTACCGGTTCCAGGAGCTCAAGGCCGGTCGGCGCTACCGGCGGGGCGACACCCCGCAGACCGGGCCCACCGGCGAGACGATCTCCATGGACCCGGCCGGCGTCCTGCCGATGCGGCGGAACCCGCGGCTGGCCGACCACGCCCCGGGCAGCCCGATACGCGTGGCGCAGGAGGAGTTCGGCCACGGCTACCGCGAGCTGTTGCAGGTGCTGCAACAGGCCTTCAACGGCCACCCCGAGCTGCTCGGGCAGGCCACGCGCGCCATGTACGCGCTCAAGGCCCAGGCCCAGGCCCTGATGCGAACGCCCGACGAAGACGGCACCACGGCCGGGCCGATCTTCGAGTACCTACCGCCCGAGTCACGCTGACCAAGCGCGAACCTGGACGGCGCGCACAGCCTGCGGCGGGGATGATCACTGGCCGATGCGGCCGTCGATGCGCTCGCGCAGCAGGTCGGCGTGGCCCATGTGGCGGGCGTACTCCCAGATCATGCCGACCAGCACCTCGCGCAGCGACATCAGTCCCCCGCCGCTGCCGTGCAGGTTCTCGGGGTCGTCGGCGGTGACGTCGAGATCGGGCGCCTCGGCGACGTACCGCTCGGCGAAGTCCACCTCGGCGCGCCACGCCTCCCACGCCTCCGCCACCACCTGGGGGTCGGGAACGGCGCCGTCGAAGTCACCGTCACGGTCGGTGTCGGAGCAGTACAGCCGGGGCACGTCGTGACCGGCCATCAGCACCCGGAACGTCGCGCGCTCCACCTCGGCCAGGTGTCGCACCAGCCCGAGCAGCGACATCGTGGACGGCTCGACCGACCGCCGCGCCATGGCCTCCGCGTCGAGATCGGAGCACTTCATCTCCAGTGTGAGGCGTGCGCAGCGCAGGTTCTCGATCAGTGTGGTGCGCTCGTCGCCCAACGTCGGCCCGTTCTCCCGCGGGTCGTCGTCGGAGGGCTTGCCGTCCGCGGTGAACATGTCCGCTCGTCGTGTCGTGGCCATGGCGGCCATCATCGGTGACGCGCCCGGCGGCCGACAACGGATTTAACGCACCACACAGGCGCGTGGCGGGGCACACGCTCATCGCGTGCATCACCGTGCCCCGCCGCCGGCCCGCGATCAGCCCTTGGATCGGCCGGCCGGAGACCAGATCAGCAGGCCGAGGCACATCTCGTCGCTGGTGCCCTCACCCCACACGACGTACCGGGGCGGCAGGCCCTGCAGAGCGGGCAGCATCCTGCGCAGCCCCGCGTCGTGGGTGCAGGTCACCCGGAGGGTGTCCCCGGCCTTGACGGCGAGGGGCTTCGGAAGCGGCCGGATCGCCTGGTCGTCGAAGTTGTAGACCGGGATGTCGAGCAGGGTCCGTTCGCCGGGCTTGCCGGGGTTGAGCTGGATCGTGATGGACCGGCCGAGCAGGTGCATGTGCCCGGCGACGCCGTAGATGGTCGCCGGCCCCGGGATCGGGCGGTCGCAGTGCTGGGTCGGGCCGGGGGGAACGGCCGCGCCCTTGGCGCAGAACTCGCTGAGCATGCCGAGCGTCTGTTCGGCCTGCGCCCCGAAGCGGTGGGTCAGGTCGCCGACGGCGGCCTTCCGGTCGCACAACGGGCCGGACTCGCCGCTCGCGCAGGGGAGTTCGACGGGGGCCGGGAGCTGCGCGGTCTGCAACGGGGTGTAGCCCTTCTCGCCGTCGGCGACCCGCAGCCGTATCCCCGACCGGTCGCTCTGGCCGGGCTTGCCGCCGGTGGCGAGCAGGTTGTAGTGCACCTGCATGATCAGCCGGCTGCCGGGCGCCATCGCGTAGCCGACCTTCTGCGAGAACAGCGTCTCGTTGGCCCCCGGAGCCCAGTGGCCGACCCAGGCGCCGTCCTGGACGCCGGCGTCGCCGAAGCACGTCCATCCCTCGCCGGGCGTACGGGCGTCGAGGTCACGGGCGGCCTGCGCCTTGTCCGGGCCGATCTGGAAGATGATCGCGTGGTGCACGATCGCGGTGTTCTGCGGCAGGAACTGGCTGCCGGTGAGGAACGCCGGACCGGTCAGGCCGGGGTCGAGCAGGAAGCAGCGGTATTCGTCGGTTCCTCCCGAGGGGGCGGCCGGGGTGTACGGCTTCGGCGGCTTCAGGTCGACGAACCGCTCGGACGGGCGTAACGGCTGGGGCGGAGGCGCCTTGAACGGTCCCCCGTGGCCGGCGTGCGTGCCGGCGGTCGTGCCCGTGCTCGCCTGCGGCGAGCTGGAGGTGGTCCCGTGCCCGGCCACCGCGGATCCGGTGGTGGGTGACGGTCCGCACGCTGCGACGAGAAGTGTCGTGGCGAGTGCGACGGCTGCTCCGGTCAGCGCCGTGTGCTTCACTTCGGCTCCTGCTCTCCACCGGGATGGCCCCCGTGAGCTCACGAACCGGCACCGGGAATGCCGGTCCTGTTGGCTCCAGCCTGCCGCGCGGGACCCTCGTTCCTCCATACGCCGCTCGGCTGAGCCGCTCCTCCGACCGGCGGAGGACATCCCTGAGATCACCCCTGACTTCCGCCCCGACGGACCATACGACGACGACCGTCCTCTGACCGGTTCGGGTCACGGCCGCGGTGGCGCGCACCCCATGGCCGGGCGAGGTCGGACGATCACGCCAGGCGCTCACCCGGCGCCGTCACGGGGCTCGAGCAGCAACCCTGCGGCCGAAGGCGTTAGCGAGCCGATGGTGCAGGGCTTACCGCCACTGACCGGTCCGATGTGGGTGGACGCTAACACCGGCGGAGCCGCCGGCGCCGACGTCGCCGGCTCAACGAGCCACCCGGACAGTCGCAACACCGGGTCGCGGGACTAGCCTGCGGTGGTGACCGGAACCGAACTGGACGAGTTGATCGTGGCTGACAGCGCGGCGCTGCGCGCGTGGCTGCTGGCCAACCACACCGCCTCTCCTGGCGTGTGGCTCGCCCTCACCAGGAAGGGCGGCTCCGTCACCACGCTGACCTGGCAGCAGGCGGTCGATGAGGCACTGTGCTTCGGCTGGATCGACGGGCAGGCCCGCAAGCGCGACGAGGAGAGTTCCTGGAGGCGGTTCACCCCGCGCCGGTCCCGCAGTGTCTGGTCCCAGCGCAACGTCGCCAACGTGGCCCGGTTGGAAGCGGTCGGCCTGATGCTGCCCGCGGGCCGTGCCGCGGTGGAAGCCGCGAAGGCCGACGGGCGGTGGACGGCCGCCTATGCGCCGCCGTCGGAAGCGGAGGTCCCGGCCGACCTGCGAGCCGCGATCGCCGCCGACCCAGCGGCGCAGGGGATGTTCGAGGTGCTCACCAAGACCAACCGCTTCTCTCTCATCACCCGGGTCAATGCCGTCAAGCGGGCCGAGACGCGCACCCGGAAGATCGCCGAGTACGTGGCGATGCTGGCCCGGCACGAGACGATCCACCCTCAGCGAGCCAGGCCGACGGACCCGCCGACGTCGTGACCGGATGTCCGCCAGAACAGACGAACCCACGTTGCTCACCAGAACCGTGCCGTCGGAAGTCCGTCTTGTCCGCTTCAAGAAGCGTGAGGATCTCCGCTGGTGCGCGGTCCGAGAAGTGCAACAGCCGCAGGTCGCGTCAGCGTACCCGCGCTTCGCTGAACCGTTGGCATCGCAGGAAGATGACGGAAAGGCGATCGGCAATACCTTCCCGCGATCGAATCATGCTCGTCGCGCATGCTCAGCACGTGGGCTGAGCGCCCGTGCCGGCGTCAGCTGTATCGCCCGACGAGCGCGTTGCCGATCGAGGCCAGGTGCTCTCGCACACCCGGGGGGCCGGTCACTTCGAGCCATTCGACCAGCCCGGCGAGTTCGCCGGCGAGGGTGTAGTGGTCCTGACCGCGGATCACGACGTCGATGCGTCCGTCGGTCGTGGTGCCTCCGACTTGGAGTCGGTCGCCGAACCCGATCCGGAGGATGCCTATGGCGTGGGGCGCGCAGACGGCCTGGGCCTCCAGAGGTGTTCGTTTGCGGTCGATCTCGTCGGCGATCTCGCGCCAGCTCTCGGCGAGGTCGAAGTCCTCGGGCCGGTGCACGGGATCGCCGGTCGGGTCGGCGGATGTCACACGGTCGATCCGGAAGGTCCGTCGGCCGGTCTCGGTGTGGGAGATGAGATACCACGCCGGGCCTTTGGCGACGATGCCCAGCGGGTGGACGGTCCTCTCGGTTTCGGCGCCTCTGCTATCGACATAGCCGAGCCGCACCTGGACGCCGCGGATCACCGCGTCCTGGAGGTCGTCGAGGAAGCGAGGTGGTCGGTGCTCGACCCGGCTCGACCCCCATCGTCGCGGGTCCATGACCACGGATGATGCCGCTGCTTCGGCTTGGGCGCGGAAGGGTTCCGGCAGGGCTTGGACGAGTTTGCGCAGGGCTGCTTTCACGGCCGGGGTCGCGGCCGAGGCCGGGCCGGCGACCAGGAACAGGGCGCGGGCCTCACCCGCGGTCAACCCGGACAGGTCGGTACGGGCGCCGCCCACCAGGCGCCAGCCGCCGCCCCGTCCCTGTGTGGAGTACACGGGCACCCCGGCCATGGCCAGGGCGTCGAGGTCGCGGCGGGCGGTGCGCTCGGAGACCTCCAGCTCCCGGGCGACCTCTGCCGCCGTCACCTGCTCGCGCCGTTGCAGCATGAGGAGGACGGCCACCAGCCGGTCGGTTCGCACGCCCACAAAACTCCCACACAAAGCGGTCATGAGGTGACCGGGTTTCGGCGTCAGGATGGTGCCATGACCTCAACCGATTTCCCCAAGCCCACCCTCATTCCGGTCAACGGTGTGGAACTCGAAGTCTTCGAAGCGGGCCGAGAGAACGCGGGAAGGCCCATCGTGCTCTGCCACGGCTGGCCGGACCACGCCTTCACCTGGCGCCATCAGATGCCCGCCCTCGCCGCGGCCGGCTACCACGTCATCGCCCCGAACCAGCGCGGCTACGGCAACTCCTCCCGCCCGGCCGAGGTGACCGACTACGACATCGAACACCTGTCGGGTGACCTCGTCGCGCTCCTGGACCACTACGGATACCAAGACGCCACCTTCATCGGGCACGACTGGGGCGCGTTCATCGTCTGGGGCCTGACCCTGCTGCACCCCACCCGTGTGAACAAGGTGATCAACCTGAGCGTGCCCTACCAGGAGCGCGGGGAAAAGCCGTGGATCGAGTCCATGGAAGACATGCTCGGCGGCGACTTCTACTTCGTCCACTTCAACCGGCGGCCGGGCGTCGCCGACGCCGTATTCGACGACAACACCGCCCGGTTCCTCCGCAACCTGTACCGGAAGAACCAGCCGCCGCCGGAGCCTGCGCCGGGCATGGCGCTGATCAACCTCGCCAGAGCGCGAACACCCCTCGGCGAACCCATCATGAGCGACAGCGAACTGGCCGTCCTCGTCTCCGCCTTCGAAACATCCGGATTCACCGGCGGCATCAACTGGTACAGGAACCTCGACCGCAACTGGCGCCTCCTGGCGGACGTGGACCCGATCATCCGCCAGCCCGCCCTCATGATCTACGGCGACCGGGACCCGGTCGCGAGGTCGGAGAAACTGGCAGAGTTCGTGCCCGACGTGGAAGTGGTCTGCCTGGACTGCGGCCACTGGATCCAGCAGGAAAAACCCGAAGAAACAAATCAGGCCATTCTCAAATGGCTGGACAAGCGGGATGACGCTTAACGTAGCTAACGCCACAGGCCGCAGGGTTGCCGCTCAAGTCCCGTCACCCGGCCGACCGGCAGGGGTGACGATGTACTGGTCGTCGCCGCGGAAGACGCCGGCGTGGCGGCGGGCGAACTCGGCGAAGGTGGTCGGCTCGACGCCGAAGCGCTCGTGGGTGCCGAGGTCGACTAGCGGCCCAGCCTGCGGCGCTCCGCGAAGAGCTGCCCGAACGCCGTCACGCGCGGCGCGGGGTACCCGGCCTCGGTCCAGGACCGCTGCTTGTCCTCGAGGGAGACGTCGCGGTAGCGGACGGGCCTGCCGATGGCGTCGGAGATGTGCCGGGCGGCCTCGGTCATGGTGAGGGCCTCGGGGCCGGTCATGGGGTAGATCGCGCCTTCGTGGCCGGGCGTGGTGAGCACGGCGTAGGCCACCTTGGCGATGTCGTCGATGTCGACCGGGGCCAGCGTGGTGTCGCCGAGCGGGAGGCGCAGTTCGCCGGAGGCGACGATGTCGGGCACCTCCTCGAAGTACACGTGCATGAACTGGCTCGGCTGCAGCACCGTCCAGAGCGCGCCGGAGGCGTACAGGTACCGCTGGATCTGCTCGTGACTGCGGCTGGACCGGAACCTCTCGTTGTCGAACCCGTCGGTGGAGTCCTTGCCGGAGAACTTCACGATGTGGCCGACGCCCGCCCTGACCGCGGCGTCGATGAACGTGCACTGGGTCTCCAGCATCAGCGGACCGGCACCGGAGATCATCAGCACCCGGTCGACCCCGGCCAGCGCCGGCTCCAGCGTCTCGGGCCACAGCATGTCGCCGTGGACGATCTCGACGCCCGGCAGGCCGCGCAGGCCTTCGGCTTTTGCCGGCTCCCGCACGAGCGCCCGGACGGGCCGGCCGCGCCGCGCGAACTCACGCACGACCGCCGAGCCGGGACGCCCGTTCGCGCCTGTGATGAGGATCATCGCTTCTTCTTCCTGTTCGGAGGATGGCCTCCCGCCCGAGGGGGCCTGCGATGCACAGTACATATCGATACCTGTTAGTACAACATCGGAACTAGACGGTTCTCTTCGATACGAGGGCTCGGTTAGACTCGGCGACGTGGGAGGCACGCGGAACTATGGCGACGCCTGCGCCGCCGCGCACGCCCTTGACCTGGTCGGCGAGCGCTGGGCCCTGCTGGTGGTGCGCGAGTTGCTGCTCGGCCCCAAACGCTTCAGCGACCTGCGCGCCGGGCTGCCGAACGCCGGCCCCAACCGCCTGTCGCAGCGGCTGCGCGAACTGGAGGAGTCCGGCATCGTGCGGCGCCGCAAGCTCGGGCCGCCCGGGCGGTTCTGGGTGTACGAGCTGACCGAATGGGGGCGGCAGCTCCAGCCGGTGCTCGTGCACCTCGGCCACTGGGGCCGGCTGTCCCCGTTCCGCGACCTCGACGCCGGCATCAGCGTCGACGCGCTCATGTTGGCGCTCCAGGGGGACTTCGACGCGGAGGCGAGCGGCGGCCTGACCGCGACCTACGGGCTGGTCTTCGGCGACGACCACATCACGGTGCGCGTCTCCGGCGGCCGCATCGACGTCGCCCGCGGCGAGCCGTCCGCGCCCGACGCGACCGTCACCGCCGACACCCGGACGTTCGCGGGCCTGATGACCGGCAAGCTCGGCGTCCAGGAGGCCGCGAGCGCCGGTCAGGTCACCGTGTCCGGCGACCTGACCGCGGTCGAGCGCCTGTTCGCCTCACTCCCCCGGCCCCGGACCGTCGCGGCGCCGCCGGCATAACCCGCCGCCGGCGCGATCGGCCGTCGAGCTCGCCGGCGGGGCCGCGCCGGCCGTGGTGCTCGTCCTCACCCAGCCCATGTCCCGACGACCTGACCTCTTCCCTGGTATATCGATAGTCGATAGATGATCATCGTTAGTCGATCGAAGGAGAGATGATGGGGAGACTGTCGGTGCTCGCGCTGCGCGTCGTGCCCGTGGCGCTGCTCGCCGGGTCGGTGTTCGTGCAGACGGTGATGGTGCCGTTGCTCGCCATCGACCAGGAGGAGCTGGACGCGCACTACGCCTACCTGCGCACCCGTTCCTGGTGATCATGGTCCTAGGTGTCGTGACGGTCCAGGTTGTCCTGGTCTGGGTGTGGCGGCTGGTCGCGATGGTGCGGCGCGGGACGGTGTTCTCCCACGCTGCCTTCCGGTACGTGGACATCGTGATCGGCGCCATCGTGGCTGCCGCCCTGGTGATGTTCGCGCTCCCGGTCCTGCTCGCGCCGGGTGATCCGGCGCGTCCGGCTGAATGGCGTCAGGCGGTGGCCGAGTCACGGTGGGCGACGGGGGCGTCCAGCAGGGTGCGCGCCGAGCGGTGGATCTTCGCCAGGGCGCTGAGCAGATGTTCGCGTTCCGCCTCGGTGAGGTCGGCGGTGACCGCCTCCTCGAGCAACCTCCGCTCCCTCTCGATGGGCGCCCGCAGGGCGCTTCCGGCGTCGGTGAGCCACAAGCGGACCAGCCGGTTGTCCCGGTCGTCGCGGCGCCTGGTGAGCAGGCCGGCCGCGGCCATCCGGGTGGCCGCCTTGACCACGTTGGGGGTGGTGACGTTCAGGGCGGCGGCCACCTCGCCGGGGGTGCGGCCGTCCTGCCGCCACAACACCGCGAGCAGGTGATCTTGCCCCAGGTGCACCCCGTGACGGCGCATGGCCACCTCGGCCGCCGCCCGCAGCGCCTTCGACATCTTGCTGTGCAGGTCCAGGAACTCGGGCATGACAGGGCCTTCCGGTGTCGGGGACGCGGTGCGGTTCGATTGACGGCCAGATCATGTACCGGTTAACGTTCTGCCATCGTTAACCGGTACATGACTTGGGAGCTCTCATGATACTGATCACCGGCGCGACCGGGAACGTCGGCCGCGAGCTCGTCCGAGGGCTGGAGGAGACCGGCGCGCCCTTGCGCATCCTGATCCGCGACCCGGTCCGCGCCGCCGCGCTGCCCGGGCGGGCCGAACGGGTCGTAGGGGACCTGAGCGACCCGGCGACGCTGCCGCCCGCCTTCGCCGGAGCCGACCGGCTGTTCCTGCTCACCCCCGGCATCGGCCTGGACCACACCAGGCATGCCGTCGCCGCCGCCCAGGCCGCCGGGGTGCGCCACATCGTGCACCTGTCCTCCTTCAACGTGCTCGGCGACCCGATGCCCGCCATGGGCCGCTGGCACCACGAACGCGAGCAGGTCATCCGCGCGTCCGGCATCCCGGCCACGTTCCTGCGGCCTGGCGGCTTCATGACCAACGCCCTGGACTGGCTGCCCACCATCCGCGAAGCGGGTTACGTCCTCGATCCGATCGGCCCTGGCCGGTACGCGCCGATCGACCCCGCCGACATCGCCGCCGTCGCCGCTCTGGCCCTGACCGGCGAGGGCCATCAGGGCAGGGAGTACGTGCTCACCGGTGAGGAGCTGTTCACCGTCACCCAGCAGGTCGAGATCCTCGCCGCGGCGGCCGGCCGGGACCTGGAGGTACGGACGGTGACCACCGCGGAGCAGGCCGTCGCCTCCCGCTTCCCAGGCGGGGCGCCCCCCGCGCTGGCCGAGGCCATCGCCGAGGGGTTCCATCTCATGCGCGCCGACACCACCGGGTTCCGCACCGACACCGTGGAACGCCTGCTCCGGCGCAGGCCCCGCACGTTCGCCGACTGGTGCGCGCGTAACGCCGGCGCCTTCAGGCTCACGTCCTGAACGAAGCAGGACAGGCGCGCCCGGAAGGGGCGGGCGCGGGTCAGCGGCTCAGCGCGGTCTCTCTGTCCACCCGCGACAGCTTCTCGGGATTGCGTACGGCGTAGAGCCCGGTGATGAGGCCGTCGTCGATGCGCACCGCGATGAGGGTGTCGATCTCGCCGTCGAGCCGGAGCGCCAGCGCCGGGTAGCCGTTGACCTGCACGGGTTCGACCGCCATCTCCTGGCCGATCTTGCGCACTCCGGCGGTCAGCACGCGGGCCACCCGGACGGCCCCGACGATGGGCGACAGCGCGGCCTTCCGGACCCCGCCGCCGTCCCCCAGGAAGACGACGTCCGGCGCGAGCATGTCGAGCAGGCGCTGCAGGTCACCTGTCTGGACCGCCCGCTGGAACGCCTCCAGGGCGCCGCGGGTCTCGGCCGCGGAGACGACCCCGCGCGGCCGGCGCGCGGCGACGTGGGCCCGTGCCCGGTGGGCGATCTGGCGGACCGCGGCCGGGCGCTTGCCGACCGCCTCGGCGATCTCGTCGTAGTCCAGGTCGAACACCTCGCGCAGCACGAACACCGCCCGCTCGGTCGGCGCGAGCGTCTCCAGCACCAGCAGCATCGCCATCGAGACGCTGTCGGCCAGTTCCACGTCCTCGGCCACGTCGGGAGTGGTCAGCAGCGGTTCGGGCAACCAGGGACCGACGTAGGACTCCTTGCGCCGGCCGAGGGTGCGCAGCCGGCTCAGCGCCTGCCGGGTGGTGATCCGGACGAGGTAGGCGCGCCGGTCGCGCACGGCGCCGAGGTCGACGCCCGCCCACCGCAGCCAGCTCTCCTGCAGGACGTCCTCGGCGTCGGCGGCCGAGCCGAGCATCTCGTAGGCGACGGTGAACAGCAGGTTGCGGTGGGCGATGAACACCTCGGTGGCGGAGTCCATGCGGTCGCCGTGAGCGGGCGCCTCCCCTGTGCCCGTCGTCGGCTCGCTGCCCTCGTTCATCGCCGGCTCCCGCCTGTCGGTTCTCGACTGTGCCACACGCACAAGACGCCGGCCCGCACCAATGTGTGACACCCGCGGCCGGTGGCGCACGTCACACGGGCGCGCTGTCACAGCGGCCGGACCGCCGGCATCTGGTGTCCGTCAGGACGCCGCGCGAACGATCCGCGCGGCACGCGGCTTCACGCGACTTCACCTGACTTCGCACAGACGGACACGCTCGGACGGGAGCTCGGTCATGAACGAACACACCACACAGCGGCGGGTGGCACTGATCACCGGGGCGAACAAGGGGATCGGCCACGCGACCGCCGGACGGCTGGCCGCGCTGGGCATGACGGTCCTGGTCGGCGCCAGGAACCCCGGGCGCGGCGAGGACGCCGCCGCGGCCCTGCGCGCGGCGGGCGGCGACGCGCACGCCCTCACCCTGGACGTCACCGACCCGGAAACGATCCGGCGGGCCGCGACGTGGGTCGAGGAGCGCTTCGGCCGCCTTGACGTGCTGGTGAACAACGCCGGTATCGCCGGTGCCGGGATGGACCAGGTCGCGCCGGAACTGGCCCGCGGGGAGATCCCGAGCTCCGTGGACACCGGCATGGTCCGCGCGGTGTTCGAGACCAACGTCTTCGGGGTGATCGCGGTGACCAACGCCATGCTCCCGCTGCTGCGGCGCTCACCGGCGCCGCGCGTCGTGAACCTCAGCAGCACCGGCGCGTCGCTGACCATCACCAGCGACCCGGACGGCCCGCTGGCGGGGCTGCCGCAGTCGGCCGCGTACGTGCCGTCCAAGACCGCCCTGAACGCGCTGACCGTGCAGTACGCCAGTGAGCTGCGCGAGGCCGGAATCCTGGTCAACGCCGCCTGCCCGGGCTTCTGCGCCACCGACATCAACAACTTCCGCGGGCACCGCACCGCCGCGCAGGGCGCCGCGGTCGTGGTGCACCTGGCCACCCTGGGCGCGGACGGCCCGACCGGCGGCTTCTTCAGCGAGGACGGCCCGGTGCCCTGGTAGTCGTCGGGTGAACGGCCCGGCCCTGCGACCGGCCCGCCCCGCGTGGGCGGGCCGACGTCGGGCGGCTCATCGCTCGCTCCCCAGGATGCCGGGCCCGTGGCCGCCGGCGTCGGGAGCTGTACGGCTCACCGACCTCAGGAGGTGAAGTTGGCGAAGGCGGTGCCGACCGCGTTGATGGTGCTCGTCTCGTCGAGGGTCTGCTTGTCGACGGCGAGGTTGGGTGCGGCCGCCGCCGCTTTGTTGGTGTCGTAGGTCTGCCGCTTGAGCGTCTTGCCGTTGAAGTCCTGGATGGTGATCTGGGAGATGCGGAAGACGGGCCGGGCGTTGTCGCCCAGTTCGCTGGCGACCCGCATCGTGATCTTCCGGAGGCCGGCGTCCACGGTGACGCTGTCTCGGAAGGCGTGGCGGGTCGGGGTGAGTTCGTGTTCGAACTGCACCGTCTGGCAGGTGAAACCGGTGTAGCAGAGCTTGGCTTCGCCGTGGATGGTGGCGGTCGCGGCGTGCGCGCCGCCCGCCGTCCCGACTAAGCCGGCCGCCGCGGCAGCGGCGCTCACCGCCAGTGCCGTCATTCGCCGCCGAACAGTCATGATCGGTTCCTTTCTCAGGGGGCTGTTCTCTTGCAGTCCCGATGAGCTCAAGGTAGGAGCGTCCGGTCCTGCGTTCCGTGCCGAAGTACGCGCTGTCGTTGTGACCTCCATCACCTGGACGGGGCCGGCGCGAGGGCGGCACAGGACACCCGGGCCAGCGCCGCGGCCAGCTCGCCGGCGGGCCGGGCGGGCAGCTCGCGGGAGCGCCAGGCGATGTAGCCGTCCGGCCGGACCAGGCTCGCGCCGTCCTGGCCGAGCCCGAAGGCGCGGGGGAACTCCTGCGGCTCCCGCGGCCGGAGCCGGCCGCCGATCCGCCGGCATTCCAGGGGTACGCCGGTCTGTTCGCTCGCCCGCTCGGCCGCGGCGGCCCAGTGGTCGTGGCCGGCCAGCAGGACCCACCCGCGCTGGAACAGGTCCAGTGTGGACAGCCGCTCGCCGTCCCCGTTCAGCCACAGGTGCGGCGCGCGGGTGCCGGGCTGCCCGGCCCACCGCTCGGGCCGCGCCGCGGGCGGCAGCTCCTCGCCGGCCGTCAGCACCGCGGCCGACCGGTACAACTGCCCGAACTCCATGGCCTCCTCGTCGAGGATCGGCGTACCGGCGTCGCCGGGGGTCTCGGTGAACCGGCGGTGGTCGGCCCGGGCGAAGATCTGGTCGTGGCGCAGCCACGCGACCGGGCGTCGCTCGGCGTCGTAGGTGCCGAGCAGCCGGGGCGCCGACGCGCCCGAGAGCACCGAGGACAGCTTCCAGGCGAGGTTGTGCGCGTCCTCGATGCCGGTGTTGGCGCCGTAGCCGCCGCGGGAGGGGGGCAGCGTGTGCGCCGCGTCCCCGGCGAGGAAGACCCGGCCGGAGGCGAAGCGGTCCGCCACCAGGGCACTGAGCTCCCAGCGGCCGGTGGTGATCAGCTCGACCGGAAGGTCGGTCCGGCCGATCGCCTGGAGCACGGTGGCCTTGAGCGTGTGCGGGTCGCGTTCCCGGTCGTCGGCGAACATCAGCACCCAGCGGCCGTCGCCGTAGGTGGTGAGAAACGCCTGGAGTCCCGGCTGGTCGATCTGGAACTGGCTGACCCCCGACTCCAGGTACTCCTCCAGCGGGGCTCTGAACAGCACGCTGCGCGAGGTGCTGAGGTGGCCCCGGCCGCCTCGGCCGATCCCCAGCGTCTCCCGGACGGGGCTGCGGGTCCCGTCGGCGGCGAGCAGGTAGCCGGCCCGCACCTGACGCTCGTCGCCGTCGCCGGTGCGCAGCACGGCGAGCACCCCGTCGTCGTCCTGGTGCCAGGTCAGCAGTTCCGTGCCGAACCTGAGGTCGGCGCCGAGTTCGGCGGCCCTGTCGCGGAGCAGGGGTTCGAGCCGGTCCTGGGCGATCGCCGCGCCTCTGCACGGCGAGTACTCGATCGCGGGCGCCTCATCTGCGGGCCCGTCATCGCCGCGCGGAGTCCAGGGGGTCTCCTCCGACCACGGTCCGGCCAGGCTCTGGACCCGGGCTCGGCGCAGCCGCGCGCCGGGCGGCACCTGCGGCACGTGCGAGCCCAGGCCGACCGCCCGGAGCAGTTCCATCGTGCGTGGCGTGAAGCCGACGGCGCGTGGGTGCGGCGAGCTCGCGGCATGGCGCTCGGCCACCAGCGTGGGGACCCCGTGCCAGGACAGGAACACCGCCGCCGACAGGTCGACCAGCCCGCCGCCGACGACCAGCACCGATGTCTGTTCCGTTCGCATGACCCTCCTCGGCCCGCGTGGGTGGGTGAACCGTCAGGGGTTGCCGGACGGTCTGTCCGGCCGGGCCGGGTCGCCGAGGCCGGTGTGCAGGATGTCCAGCGCCCGGCCGACGGTGTCGGTGAGGGTGGCGGCGATCCGCTCCGGCGAGGCTCCCGCGCCGCGCAGCCGGGTCGCCTCCTCGATCATGGCGCCGACGGTGGTCAGGATGTAGGCGGCGATGGCCCGTGCCGCGACGGGCCCCAGGTGGGCGGGCACCCGGTCGGACAGGATCGCCGCCAGGTCCTCCTGGTAGCGGGCGCCGCGCAGCCGCAGGGCGTCCTGCAGGGTGGGACTGTTCTGGATGATGGCGAAGACGCCCGCGAGCCGGTCGTCTGCCGCGGCCCGCGGGTCGTCGCCGTGCGGCGCCTCCGGCAGCGGCGGCAGGTGGGCGAACATGCGCGGCAGTTCCTGCTTGAGGAACTCCGGCAGCGGGGTGCTCAGCGGGAGCTGGTCGATCATGTCGATCAGATCGGCCTCGACCGGGCGGTGCCAGGCCAGCAGCAGGTCCTCTTTGGCCGGGAAGTGGTTGACGACGGTCTGTTTGGCGACGTCGGCGGCCTGGGCGATCTCGGCGATGGTCACCGCGTCGTACCCTCGCCCGGCGAACAGGGCCAGCGCGGTGCGGGCGATGCGGTCTTTCGTCTCACGCCGCCGCCGCTCGTGCCGGGACGGCGCGGACGCCTCCTGTGGCCGCGCCCGACCGGCGCCGCCTGCGTTGTCCTCCATAGTGGTACCGTACCATCTTTGTACTAGTACTAACAATGGTATGAGTCCACACTCGCATGCGACGCGCTGTACAGGCGGAAGGATCCACCGGCCGGGAACCGGGCGATGCCGGCGCTCATTTGCTAGTTTCGTTAGCGTCCTGGTCTACGTCAGGAGTGTTGATCCCTGTGCTCAGTAGGGACGATCCGGCCGCGTACGAGCGGCTGTGCCGGGAGTACGGCGATCGTCTCCACGACTACTGCCGATCGGCGCTGGACGACGACGAAGCCCTCGCGGCGACGGCCGGGGCGTTGCAGGCGGCCCTCGCCCACTCCCATCGGCTGCGCGACGCGACGCGGCCGCGCGCGTGGCTGTACTCGCTGGCCCGCGCCGAGTGCCAGGCACGGCAGGACGGCATGGGGCACAAGGGCGCCTCCGCGCGGCGGGGACGCGACGGCGCCCCGGAGGTCGCGCTGGAGGTGCTGGCCAGCCTGGAGCCGCGTGAGCGGGAGATCCTCGATCTGACGCTTCGTCATGGGTTGAAGTCCGACGAGGTGGCTCGGGTTTTGGACATCTCGGTGGACGCGGTGGAGTCGGCGGCCCGGTTGGGGCGGCGTCATGCCGAGCAGTGGCTGGCCGCGGTCATGGACGCCCGGGGAACCGAACCACGCTGTTCGGTGCTGCCGGGGCTGGTCAAGTCGTGGGCGGAGTCGCCGACGCGGCTGCTGCGCGCGCACATCACCCGGCACATCCGCTCGTGCAAGAGCTGCGAGGGCGCCACGTCCGGGGTCACCATGACCGCGCTGATGACCCGGATGCCGATCCTGGCCAGCCCCGCCCCCTCCGAGCGGTTGTTCGCCGGCGCCGACGCCTCCTTCACCGCGGCCGAGAACCGCACCGAGAGCTGGCACCCCGACGGGTTCCCGGTCCAGCCCGACGCCCTGGAGGACCCCCCGGCCCCCGAAGCCCCGCTCAGCGTCGAGGAGGGCTTCACCCCCGAACGCGGCGACGGCGCCAAGCCGCCCACCGAGTTCTGGGAACCCGACCC
>NZ_JBSGDZ010000039.1:0-75387 GCF_053602655.1 Sphaerisporangium sp. NPDC004334 | reverse complement strand
GGCTCTTCAAGAGCCTGCGCGGCCAGGTCGACCTGGCGCTCATCCACGACCCCGAGCTGCTGCTCGCGGTCGCGGGGGTGCGCAAGCGGCCGCCGGTGGTCTGGGACGTCCACGAGGACACCCCGGCCACCCTGTCGCTGAAGCCCTGGCTGCCGTCCTTCCTGCGGCCCCCGACGCGCTTCCTCGCCCGGCTGCTGGAGGGCACCGCCGAGCGCCACCTGCACCTGCTGCTGGCCGAGACCGCCTACGCGGGCCGCTTCCGGCAGGCGCACCTGGTCGTGCCGAACGAGACCTGGGTGCCCGACCACGTCAGCGAGCCGTCCGACGACCGCGTGGTGTACCTGGGATGGCTGTCGGAGGCCCGCGGCGTCCGGGAGGCGGTGGAGGTGGGCCGGCTGCTGCAGCCGCACCGCGTCGCGGTGGAGCTCATCGGCTACGCCGACCCGCAGAGCAGGCCGATGCTCAACCAGGCCGTCGCCGAGGGGGTGCTGGAGTGGCGCGACTTCATGCCCAACGACGAGGCGCTCAAGCGGCTTGACGGTGCGCTGGCCGGGCTCTCCCTGCTGCACGACGAGCCCAACTACCGGCACTCCATGCCCACCAAGATCGTCGAGTACATGGCGCACGGCATCCCCGTGATCACCACTCCGTCACCCAGGGCGGTGGAGCTGGTGGAGCGTTACCAGAGCGGCGTGGTCGTGCCCTGGCGCGATCCACAGGCCGTTGCGCGGGCCGTCCTGCGGTTGCGGAACGATCCGGAGGCGCGCAAGGGCGCCGGGGCGCGCGGGTACGCCGCCGCCCGGGCGAACCACCACTGGCCGAACTCGGCGCGCAGGTTCGTGACACAGCTCGAGGCCTGGGCCGGTGTGAAGAAATAGGCCACCGGACGCCGCCCGCCGGGCGGTGCACGCCCGTGCGCGGGCGCGCCGGAACGCCGATGCGGCCCTGATCGACTTTTATGAGGGCCACAACTTAAGGACGGTAATCTCCTGAAGGTGCGCGGCCTCACACTGCTACTGGGTGCGGCCCTTCTGGCCGCTGTCGCGGCGATCGTCATGGTTCTTCCGCATTCTCCTGGCGACTCGAAGAGCGCGGCGACGACCCCGGCGCAGAAGACGAAGACGGCGAGCCCCACGCCCTCGACCAGCGTGTTCAGCGATCCCTGCGGAACCTTCGACACCACCAGCCCGACCCCGTACGCGGTCACCGGCTACTGGCTGGTGCCGACCTCCGACCACTGCACCTGGCGCAGACAGCTCCAGGCCATCCACAGCGTCGGCGGGGACACCGTCGTGCGCCTCGGCTTCGGCCTGCAGCCGCGCTCCGTGGACGGTGACGGGCACGTCCTGGACGCCCAGGGCAAGGAGCCCGACCCGCGCTTCGACAGGTGCCAGGAGAACGGCCTGACGTGCGTGCAGGCCGCGGAGTCGGCCCTGAAGGCCGCCAACCCCGGCAACCGCATCACCTGGACCTACATCTACCGCACCGACGAGGCCTTCGGCCCCGACCTGTTCCGGTGCCCGCAGATGGAGCACACCGTCACCGTCGGGGACGACGTCTTCTACCGCGTGATCACCCCCGACGACGGCTCGGACAACCCGACCTGCGACTTCACCTCCAAGGGGCTCGGCTACCACCTGATCCTGGTGGACGGGGCGCCCAAGGACAGCCTGACCGAGATCCTCGACCTGGCCGACCGCTTCGCCATGAAGGTCTTCCCGGCGCTGCCCGTGGCGCCGCGCGACCGCGTCGAGCCCACCAGGGCCGACCCCCGGCACATCGGCACCCTGACCACGCTGACCAGGCGCGTCCTGCAGGACTACGGAGACCGCTTCAAGGACCGCGCGTCGCTCGGCGGCGTCTACCAGCCGTTCGAGCTGCAGATCAGAGACTGGCCCGACCCGTCGGTGGTCCCGACGTTGCAGGTGTACGCCGAACAGCACGACATCGTGCAACAGGAACTGCCCGGCAAGCCCATCATGGTCAGCCCTTACCTGGACGGGCGCAGGGAGAAGAAGTTCACCTCCACTCCGGCGCAGGTCAAGGCCGGGTTCAAGGCGCTCGCGCGCACCGGCGTCGGCATCGTCGCCCCGCAGGACAGCCGCGGCACCGGCAAGGTCGGGCTGTTCTGGCCCAACCTCAAGGGGCAGCAGGTCGACTCCCGGCTCAAGCCCATCGTGGGCGACACCACCTACGGCAAGGCCTACTACGGCGCCACGCGCGACTACTACCGCGCCATGGCCGAGGCTCTCGCGGAGCTGCGCGCCGAAGGGGACGACGTCCAGCTGTGGGCCAACGTCGAGGCGTTCGAGCCCGAGGGCGACGGCGCCTGCGAGGCGGGCGGCAAGCGCGGCGTGACCGACAAGAAGCGCCTGGACTCGGCGGTCACCTTCGTCGGGCCGTACGTCTCGAAGATCATCTCCTACAAGTGGAGCAGCTTCTTCACCTGCGGGACCCCGACGCTCGCCGACCAGGTCGCCGAGGACTGGAGCCGCCCCATCCCCATCCAGGCCATCGCCGCCAAACGCGGCATCCAGGACGGACTGGAGGTGCGCGGCTACAACGTCGCCGGCGCCAAGGTCACGCTGAGCTGGTACGGCGGGTCGGAGCCGCGCGAGGTGGACGCGGCCGACGCCGGATGGTCCGACCCTTCGCCGATCCCCGGCCTGCCCGGGGCCGTGCGGAAGATCTGGGTGCCGGTCGACTGGTCGTCCATCCCCGCCGACGCCTGGGTCCGCGTGGACGTGACCTCGCCCGACGGACGGCAGAGCAACGCCCCGGTCTACCTCAATCGGGGCACATGACGGTCTTCGGCCCTCCGTCACCGGTGTAACGTGCCTGCCATGGTCCCGCGCATTCCCGTCAGCGTGGATCTCGTCGTGCTCACCGTGCGCTGCCAGCAGCTCAGCGCCCTCGTCTGGCGGCGCGACCGCCCGCCGTACCAAGGGTGCTGGGCGCTCTCCGGCGGCTTCATCCAGCTCGAGGAAGATCTGCCCGCCGCCGCGTCCCGCGTCCTCGCCGAGCGCGCGGGGCTGCCGGGCGCCCCGGTGCACCTCGAGCAGCTCCGCACCTACGGCTACCCCGACCGCGACCCGCGCCAGCGCGTGGTCAGCGTGGCCTACCTCGGGCTCGCGCCCGACCTTCCGGCCTCCACCGAGGCCCACATGAGCTGGCAGCCGGTGTCCTCCCTGCAGACCATGGCCTTCGACCACCGGCGCATCATGCTCGACGGCATCGAACGCGCGGGCGCCAAGCTCGAGTACACCTCCCTCGGCGCGGCGTTCTGCCCGGAGGAGTTCACGGTGGCCGATCTGCGGCGGGTGTACGAGATCGTGTGGGGACGCCCGCTCGACCCGCGCAACTTCCACCGCAAGGTCACCAAGGCCGACGGCTTCCTGGTGCCCACGGGCCGCACCACCACCCGCGACGGCGGCCGTCCCGCCATGCTCTACCGCCGCGGCCCCGCCGAGCTCCTCCACCCCCCGATGCTCCGCCTGGGTTGAGGCTGTGTTTGCTTGGCCTCCCTCCGCTCGACGGGCTCGGGGCGCCCTTGAGGCGGCGTCCTTCGTCGTCGTTCACGAGCGCTCGTTCCTCGCACTCGCTCTCTCCTCCTCAGAACACCGCCGCGCCCCGAGCGGGTCCTTGTGGCCGATCCGCTGGGATGGCTTGGCGGTTTAGGGCGTTCTTGAGGAGGCTTGTTCGCCTTGCTCGGCTGGCGTGGTCCACAGGGGAGGCCGGGTGGAGGGGACTTTTCCACAGGGGGCGCGGCCGGAGGTTCTCGTGGGGGCGCCGCGTCATAAGGTAAGGCCATGCCGCGTTTCCGCCCTATCCTCGACGAGATGGCCGCCTATCGGCCGGGCAAGGCCGTGGTCTCCGCCGACGGCCGGTCCTTCAAGCTGTCGTCCAACGAGTCCCCGTACGAGCCGCTGCCCTCGGTGCTGGAGGCCATCGCCTCCGCCGCCGCGGAGGTCCACCGCTATCCCGACCCCGCCTGCGTGCGGCTCACCGAGGTTCTGGCCGAGCGTTTCGGCGTGCCTCCCGAGCACATCGCGCTGGGCGCGGGCTCGGTGACGGTCGCTCAGCAGCTCTTCGCCACCGTGAGCGACCCCGGCGCCGAGGTGATCTACGCTTGGCGGTCCTTCGAGGCCTACCCGCTGCTCGCCGACCTCGCCGGCGCGGTCTCGGTGCGCGTCCCCCTGGCCGATGAGACCCACGACCTCACGGCGATGGCGGCGGCGATCACCCCCGAGACGCGCATGATCTTCGTGTGCAACCCCAACAACCCGACCGGCACGGTCAACCGCGCCGCCGAGCTGACGGCCTTCCTCGACCAGGTCCCCGGCGACGTGCTGGTCATCCTGGACGAGGCCTACCGCGAGTACGTCCGCGACGCCGACGTGCCCGACGGGGTGGGCCTGTACGCCGACCGGCCGAACGTCGCCGTCCTGCGCACCTTCTCCAAGGCGTACGGGCTGGCCGGCCTGCGCGTCGGCTATCTCATCGCCCACGAGCCCGTGGCCGCCGCCGTGCGCAAGGCCATGGTCCCGTTCGCCGTCAACAGCATCGGCCAGGCCGCGGCGATCGCCTCGCTGGCCGCCGAGGACGAGTTGCTCGAGCGCGTCGAGACGGTCGTCAAAGAGCGCACGCGCGTCCGTGAGGCCCTTCTCGGGCAGGGCTGGCAGGTGCCGCCCACCGAGGCGAACTTCGTCTGGCTGCGCCTCGGTGACCGCACGCTGGAGTTCGCCGACCGCTGCGCCGTCGACGGCGTGGCCGTCCGCCCGTTCGCCGGCGAGGGCGCACGCGTCTCCATCGGCTCCCCCGAGGCCAACGACACCTTCCTCGCCGCCGCGGAGTCCTTCGGCGCCCACGGCTGACCCCCCAGCCGCCGACTCCCAGCGCCCGTCCACCCGGCAGAGCAGCGTGTTCGTTGTTCTGGCCGGGTGGTGCGGTGCCCGGTTCGGCCAGTGCGCCGTCCACGGACGTTCACCGGCTCGGGCGCCGTGGCAGGCGCCGGCATCGCCGTACCACGACCCGCCGACCCGGCGCCGATCACCGCGGCACGTGGCCGGAGGTGGAGAGCCGCGCCCGGTGAACGTAGGTGGTCACCTCACTCGTCAGGTGGTGCTGCGGTATGTCCACATTTCGGCCATCCGTTCATCCTCAACCCGAATCAGCCAGATCATGCCCGTCCCCGGCGTGCTGAGGTCCTGTCCTCGGCGAACGCTGCCGATGGCCGCGATGCGATCAGCGTCGGCAAGGATGCGTTCAATGTGGAAGCGAAGGTCCGGCTGTGCCGCTCTGATCTGCTCGATCGCACGTTGCACACCTGCCGGGCCGGCAACCTCGGGGTGGGCGTGATCGGTCCAGTCGTGACGGAGGATGTCCGGGGCGGCGGAGACATCGCCGGTGTTCCACATATCGAAATAGCGTGCCACTACTTGCTTGGATGCCGTGGCGACGGCTTCGCTCATCACCGTTGTGCTCCCATCCGGGGTCCGCTGTGATGTCGAGTCCACCTTATGGCTGACATGCCGGCAGTGATCACCTGGTCACCGACCAGACTGACGTCAGAGTGCGGTGCCGCGCGTATTGCTGATCATGCGCAGCCGGTTGGTGATCCGCGTGTCCTCGACCGCGCCGGGCCTGCCTTGGACGGAGAACGTCCGGCCGGCCGGGGGGATCCTCCCGTGTGGGGTCGTCGGTCAGGAGCGGGTGAGCTGGGTCTCGCCTGCCTGGGCGGAGGGGCGGGGGCGGCGGGCGTGGCGTTCGGTGGAGACCACCAGGGCGACGCCCAGCACGATCACCAGGCCGCCGGCGATCATCTGGCCGGTCGCCCGCTCGTTGAGCACGACCACGCCGAGGAGCACCGCCACGACCGGGTTGACGTACGCGTAGGTCGACACCAGCGAGATCGGCGCGTTGCCGAGCAGCCAGATGTAGGAGGTGAAGCCGACCAGCGAGCCGACCAGCACCAGGTAGGCCAGCGCCAGCCACGACCCGGCGCTCACCTGGTCCAGGTGCAGGCGTTCCCCGACGGCCGGGCCGACGATGAGCAGCCCGGCGCCCCCGACGATCATCTCGACGGTGCTGGCCACGAACGGGTCCTCCGGCATGGGGATGCGTCCGGACAGGAACGAGCCGAGCGCCCACGACAGCGAGCCGGCGAGCACGACCACGATGCCGGTCGAGTCGGAGGATCCGCCGCCGGTGAGCGACAGGCCGGCCACGCCGCAGAAGCCGATGAGCACCCCGGCCAGCGAGAGCAGGCGCGGCCGGTCGCGCGCGATGGTGCGGAAGATGACCAGCCAGAGCGGCACCGAGGCGACCAGGAGGGCGGCCAGCCCGGAGGAGATGTGCTGTTCGGCGACCGCCACCATGCCGTTGCCGCCGAGGAGCAGCAGCAGCCCGACCAGCCCGCCACCGCACAACTGCCGGCCCTTCATGCGCAGGACCGAAGGACCCTTGCGCAGCACCAGCACGGTGCCGAGGATGACCGCCGCCGCGACGAAGCGCATCCCGGCGCTCACCAGCGGCGGCATGGTCTCGATCGTGAGCCTGATGCCGAGGTAGGTCGACCCCCACACGACGTACACCGCCGCGAGCGCCGCCCATACCTTGATGTCACGAGTGTTCTCGACCATGGCTCATGACAATATCGATCGGCCCGACGGCGGCACACGCGGGTATCGGACCGTGAGATGTGCCCCCGCGATCCGCCGCCGGTGCTCACCTGCGCCATCACCCGCGCTGCCCGCCGGAGGCCGCTTTGTCCACAGGCTGTGGATAACCGGCGATCCGGGCCTCGGCTCTTTTCTCCGGCCCCAGATGCGGAAATGTAACAATTCGTGGCTCAAGCGGGCCCAGTTATCCACAGGCTGTGGACGACCCGCCGCCGCCGCCGCGCCTCTCGGAGGCGCGGGTCGCCCGCCCCACACGGGCGACCCGCCCCCGGAGATCAGCGTGGGCCGAGCTTCTCCACGATCAGGCGGTAGAGCTGGCGCGGGCGCCCCGGCTGGGGGGTGCGGTTCGGCGGGAGCGGCCACGCGAGTCCCTCGTCAACCAGCGTGCGCAACAGCCGCCGAGCCGTGCGGGGAGTGACCCCGAGCATCCGCCCGGCGCTCTCCGCGTCCACGATCGTGTCCCCGCCCTCCAGCTTGGCGGCCAGCCTCGCCAGCACCTCGACGCCCTTCGGCCGGCCCTGCCCCGGCGCCTGAGGAGGCATCCGCGGCGCAGGGACGAGCGTCCGGCCCTCGCGGTCCACCGCGAACCCCTGCGGCTGCTTGCCGGCCTGCGAGCGGGCGAGCGCCGCCCTGGCGTGCGTCTCGGCGTCATGAGTCGTGCGTCCCATGCCGACGCCGACCTCCACGGCCAGCCCGAGCTCGTCGCGGATGCGCGCGGCGAAGGGCAGGACCCGGAACCCGTCGGTGGCCGCCGCCATGGAGCCGCGGGTGGCCGTCACCAGGTAGCTGTGGTCGTCGATCGCCCATACGGCGGCGTTCATCCGATTGGCCTCCTGCACCAGCAACCGGTGCAGTGACAGCCGCAGCTCGTCACGCCAGTACCTCGGAGCCGCCCGCCGTACGGGCTCGCGTAACGTCGGCACCTCGATGAGCACCACCGTCAGCTGCGACTCCTCCAGCCTGTGGTGCGCGCCGAGCAGCGCCGCGGTGTGCAGCGCCGTGCGCACCGCCGCGGAGGTCGGCCGCACCCGCACGGTCGGCACTCCGGCCGCCGCGAGCCGGTCGGCCACCGCGGGCAGGCAGGTCAGCGCGCCCGTCGTTGCGCCCTGCCTGATCAGCCGTTCGTGGTAGGCGGCGACCGTGCCGGTCGCCCCCGGCTCCTCACGCGTCTGCACCCCGCCCGTCGGCATGCCGAGGTCGGCATAAGCCTCCTCGACGTCCGAGCGGCTCAGCAGGTCGACGCTGACCCTGCGCGGGTCGATGCGCTCGTCCAGCGCGGCCCTGGCCAGGGCCGCGGTGAGGGCGGGGCCCCCGAGCTGGACGTACGTCGCGGGGATCGTGAGCACGCCCGAGCGCCTGGCCAGTTCGTACGGCACGGGGCTGGCGAACAGGCAGGCGTCCACCCCCGGGCCGAGCCGTACCACCTTGTCGGCCGCCTCCTGTTCGTCACGGTAGGCCGCGGCGACCAGCCGGCACGGAACCGGGGCCGCCGCGTGGCCCATGAGCATCACGCGTTCGACCAGGTCGTGAGGCCCCACCACCCCGATGGTGAGGTCCGGGCCCGATGCGCCCACACGTGATCCTCGCGGAGTTTCTTCGGCCCTTTCGACCAATGTTCGTCCCATCCCGCCATACCTTCGATGGAGGCGCCGCGCCGCGCGGCACCCCGCGGCCGGCGTGTCCGGCCCGGTGGGCGCCCGGCGTGGCTTCCTCGCGAAATCCACTGGTCGAGTCCGCCTCGCGGGGGGCGCCGGTCAGGCCGCCGGAAGGCGGCATGCGGCGTCTCCGGCTCGGGTTCGTCTCCCATCCGGTCTAGTCCTCTTTGGAACGATCGCTCGCCAAGGCACTAATGTCACGCCCGGATTTGCCGGAAAGCGGCTCTCCCATGCCCTGTAGGCATGGCAAGGATGGCTATATGAACAGGTCAGAGGCGGTTTACGGGCTCAGTCAGGTCGTAGGGGAAATCTCTCTTACCACATCTCCACCCAGGGCCTTCATGCGTGCCGCGAGGTCGTGGTGGCCCCGGTCGATGAGGTAGCCGGGCGAGACGACGGTCTCGCCGTCCGCGGCCAGGCCCGCGAGCACGAGCGCGATGCCCGAACGCAGATCGTGCGCCGTGACGTCGGTTCCGGTCAGCGGGGTGGCGCCGTGGACGACCGCGCGGCTGCCCTCGACCTCGATGTTGGCGCCCATCTTGTTCAACTCGCCGGCCAGCGCGAACCGCCCGTCGAAGATGCGCTCGTGGATGTAGCTCGCCCCGTCGGCCAGGCAGGCCACCGTCATGATCGGCGACTGCAGGTCGGTGGCGAACCCGGGGTAGGTGTCGGTGATCACGTTGATCGGGCGCAGCGGCCGGTCGCGGCGGACGTTCAGCACCGCGCCGTCGGTGGCGAACTCGACGCCCATCTGCTCCAGCTTCCAGCGCACGACGCCGAGGTGCGCCAGGGAGGCGCCGACCAGGTTGACCTCGCCGCCCGTGATGGCGGCGGCCATCGCGAACACGCCGGCGTCGAGGCGGTCGGGCATGACCCGGTGCTCCACGGCGGTGAGCTCGTCGACGCCCTCGACGGTGATGAAACCGGTTCCGCCGCCGCTGATGCGGGCGCCCATCTTGGTGAGCATGTCGATGACGTCGAGGACCTCCGGCTCCAGGGCCGCGTTCTCGATGATGGTGGTGCCCTTGGCGAGCGCCGCCGCCATGATGAGGTTCTCGGTGCCCGTGTGCGAGGGGGTGTCGAGGTACAGCGGGGCGCCGGTGAGGCCGGCGGCCTTGACGTGGATGACGCTCTCGCCCTCGTCGACCACCGCGCCGAGCCGCTTGTACCCGAGGTAGTGGAAGTCGAGGTTGCGGCTGCCGAGGTTGCACCCGCCGACGCCCTCGATGACGGCCTCGCCGAGGCGGTGGAGCAGCGCCGGGACGAAGAGCACCGACCCACGGAAGCGCCGCGCGATCTCGGCGGGCAGCACCGGGCTGGTCAGGCGGGATGCGTCGATGACCAGAGTGCGCTCGGCCTCGTGCAGCTCGACCTTCGCCCCCACGGACTCGGCCAGCTCCACCGCCCGGCGGACGTCCTCGATGATCGGTACGTTGCGCAGAACCGTGCGGCCCTCTGCGGCGAGCAGGGCCGCACCGATCATCGGGAGCACGGCGTTCTTGGCTCCCTGGATGAACGCGGTTCCACGCAGGGCGTTGCCGCCGCGCACGCGGTATCGAACCATATGTAGAGGCTCCTCGAATTCTGGTTAATGACGCGCCAGTTAAGCGGACGGCGGCAGAGTTATCCGCCCACAGTAGCCCTTTCGGGATGGCCGCCCGGCCACTTTGGCGCCACTCCGCTACCCAGCGAAGCGCAGATCATTCAGCGTACGGAGGTGTTGGTCCCGGCACTGGGCGACGCGGCGGTCAGCAGCGTGTTCGCCCGCTGGTCCACGAACCGCGTCACGAGCTGCTGGGCGTACCCGAACACCATCGCCCACACCAAGATCGAGGTCTGCGAGCTGAGCCCGCCGAACCCCGGCACGAAGCCTGAGTTGAGGATCAGCAGGCCGACGATCGCCGTCGCCACGCCCGCCGGGACCTTGAGCAGGTTCTGCGCGACGGCGAGAGAGTAGCGGGTGGACAGCTCCGAGCGGGTCGACAGGCTCGTGGCCGTGGCGAGCGCCGCGCCCAGCATCCCGATGAGCGCGACCAGCGGCACGTCCCCGTGGGTCGGGGCGCCGGCGCCGGCCGGGCACGCGGTGCCCATGCGCGGCCCCAGGCTCGCCAGCAGCGTGCCGTTGCCGCACATGGGGATGGCCCCGGGCCAGATCGCCCCGACGGTGACCAGCCCGGCGACGATGAGCGTGAGGATGGCGACCCCGCCGAGCAGCAGGTTGCGGAAGCTGCGCACCCGGCCGCTCTCGATGGAGGCCATGCCGTAGGCCGCCCGGAGCACCGCCTGCAGCAGCGACCGGTCACTCTCGCCGATGTCGCCCGCGGCGACGCGCGCGGTGAGCCCGACCAGCCGCGCGTCGTCGGCGGGCAGGTAGGCCCGCCCGGTGGCCAGCACCTCGGGGGCGCGGGCGTTGAGCTCGCCGGCCGGCAGCAACCCGTACAGCAGGATGGTGGCGCCGTAGATGTTCGACCACGCCGCCTCGATGGCCTGCCCGGTCAGCCAGCGCCGCCAGCCCTGCCGCTCGTGCGCGTACCGCGCGGCGGCGGCCAGGTGGCGTTCGATGGCGGTGTGCAGCAGCCGAAGGCCCCGCTCGTCCGGCCGGGCGGCCAGGCACCGCCCGGCGTCGGCCGCGATCTCCTGGGCGCGGGAGGCGATGTGCACCCGCCACACGCCGGGCCAGCGCAGCACGTCCTGCTCGCTGAGCCCGGCGATGTCGTCCAGCGCACCAAGCCCGTCGTTCCCGCCGGACTTCGCCGGGCGGGCGGCCTCACCCGGCCCCGGGCCGTCGGCGCCGTCCGTCCTGGGGGCACCGCCCGTAGTTGGGGCGCCGTCCGTAGTCGGGGCGCCGTCCGTCCTGGGGACGGCGTCCGCCCCGTCTTCGGCGGCCTCGTCCGATCGCACGGCCGGTTCGGGTGCCATACGTTCCTCCAGGGTTCGCCCGTCCCCCTGGGCTTATCGCGACCGGCCGCCCCAGCGCTACCGGTTTGCGATCATTCGTGCCGTCAGGCGCGGGCGGCGATGTCGGAGCGGTGGTGGGAGCCGCGCAGCCTGACCTGCTCCACCTGCGCGTACGCGGCGGCGCGCGCGGCGGCGATGTCGGAGCCGGTGCCAACGACGTTCAGCACCCGGCCGCCCGCCGACACCACCCGTCCCTCGGCGTCCAGCGCGGTGCCGGCGTGCAGGACGTAGGCGTCCTTCGCGGCGGGGTCGAGCCCTTCGACGCGGTCGCCCTTCACCGGGTCGGCGGGGTAGCCCTCGGCGGCGACGACCACGGTGACGGCCGCGCCGTCGCGGAAGCGCGGCGCGGGCTGCCGGTCGAGGGCGCCGGTCGCGCAGGCCAGCAGCAGCCCGGCCAGCGGCGTCTCCAGCCGGTCGAGCACCACCTGCGTCTCGGGGTCGCCGAAGCGGGCGTTGAACTCGATGACCTTCGGCCCGGACGCGGTGAGCGCCAGCCCGGCGTACAGGACTCCGGTGTAGGGGGTGCCGCGCCGCGCGAGTTCGCCGATGGACGGCAGGACGACCTCGTCCATGACCCGCTCGGTGAGACCCTCGGGCGCCCACGGCAGCGGCGTGTAGGCGCCCATGCCGCCGGTGTTCGGGCCCTGGTCGCCGTCGTAGGCGCGCTTGAAGTCCTGGGCGGGCTGGAGCGCGACGGCCGTGGCGCCGTCGCAGAGCGCGAACAGCGAGACCTCCGGGCCGTCGAGGTACTCCTCCACGACCACGCGCCCGCAGGCCGCCGCGTGGGCGAGTGCCTCGGCGCGGTCGGAGGTCACGACGACGCCCTTGCCCGCGGCGAGCCCGTCGTCCTTCACGACGTACGGAGCGCCGAACGCCTCCAGGGCGGCCTCGGTCTCCTCGGGGGTGACGCACACGCGGGCGCCCGCCGTCGGCACGCCGGCGGCCACCATGACGTCCTTGGCGAAGGCCTTGGAGCCCTCGATGAGCGCGGCCTCCTTGGACGGCCCGAAGCAGGGGATGCCCGCGGCGCGGACGGCGTCGGCGACGCCGGCCACCAGCGGCGCCTCGGGCCCGATGACGACGAGCTCGGCGCCGAGGCGCGTGGCCAGCGCCACGACCTGACCGGGATCGGTGGGCACGACCGGGTGGAGCGTCGCCACCGCGGCGATGCCGGCGTTGCCGGGGGCACAGTGGAGGTCGGACACCGCGGGGTCCAGGGCGAGGGCGCGGCACAGGGCATGCTCGCGGCCGCCGCTTCCAATCACAAGAACGCGCACGTGGGGAGTCTACGGGGCGGGTCTGGGGTCGCCGGACGCCGCGCGTGTCGCCGCAGGTCGGGGCATGTAGGGGGGCGCCCGCCGGGAAAGAACGGCCGGTCTTCACAGGCCGGGCGGCGGCCTTTTGTGAGCTTCCACATGATCGAGTGATCCCGTGGGGATGTAAGCTATGGGCTGAAGCCTGCCTGTGGTAAGTTAGGGCGGCTTTGGGCCGTCTCTCGGGAGATTGGAGGTGGAATCGGGATGACATCTGGTGATCCCAGCAGTACGTGCTCGCGCACGTACGTCGTGCGCAAACCCGACCACTCCAATTCGGTGTCCGACTGAGAGCCACACGCCTGTTCTTTTCTGCGACGTTCGTCGTACTTTGATGCTTTCCGCGTGTGGGTTACCGAGGTCGGGCGGGAAGGGACCGCCATGCGCTCGTCCACCCTTTTCCAGCGGATCAACCTGCACCAGCGCACCACTCACGTGCGGTTCGGCGCCTCGGCGCCGGTCACCTCTCTGCGTCGTGAGCCGCTCAACGGCCGCTGCGTTCCGCCGAGTGACTCCCTTGTGCAGTACGGCGCGTACATCGCCGGCAAGCGTGTCCACGTGTCCGGCATCCCGGAGGCCGTGAGTCTGGTCCGCGAGCACAACGCCGCGTCGGAGACCGGCGGCGCCTACGTCTGGGTGGGGCTCCACGAGCCGGAGGCCCCCGAGGTCGAGTGGCTGGCCGAGGTCTTCGGATTGCACCCCCTGGCCGTGGAGGACGCCATCAAGGCGCACCAGCGGCCGAAGGTCGAGCGTTACGGCGACTCGCTGTTCGTCGTGCTGAAGACCATCGCCTACCTCGACCACGACCAGCTGACCGCCTCCAGTGAGATCATCGCCAGCGGCGAGATCATGGTGTTCGTCGGCCCCGACTTCGTGGTCACCGTGCGCCACGGCGAGCACTGCCCGCTCGCGGACGTGCGCGGCCGTCTGGAGGACAAGCCCAAGCTGCTCTCCCGCGGCCCCTCCGGCGTCCTGCACGCCATCGCCGACCACGTCGTCGACCGCTACCTGTCGGTCGCCGACCAGATGCAGGCCGAGCTGGAGGAGGTCGAGGCGGCCGTCTTCGCCGACGTCAGCTCTCGCGACATCGGCCGCATCTACCAGCTCAAGCGCGAGATGATCGAGATGAAGCGCGCGGTCACGCCGCTCCAGACGCCGCTCGGGGCCCTGCCGCAGCGCCGCATGATCCCCTCCGAGATGCGCGAGTACTTCCGCGACGTCGTCGACCACCTCTCGCGGGTCTGCGAGCAGGTCGAGTCGTCCAACGAGCTGTGCAACTCCATCCTGCAGGCGGCCCTGGCCAGGTCCAACGCCCTGGCGAACGAGGACATGCGCAAGATCTCCGCCTGGGTGGCCATCGTCTCCGTGCCCACGATGATCGCCGGCATCTACGGCATGAACTTCAAGCACATGCCCGAACTGAACGCCGTCTGGGGCTATCCCCTCGTCATCGGCGTCATGCTCGTCATCTGCTCCCTCCTCTACCGCGGCTTCCGCCGCAACAGCTGGCTCTGACCTCCGGGCAGCCCGCCGCGTGCCGGCACGGCAGCCGTGACGGCCGGCGGACCGCCGGCGACGATCCCGGCGACTCGCGCCGGGGGGATGATTACGGCGGCCCCGCCCGGCGCCCCGTATGGTCGTACGATCCCCAGATGAGCGGGCGCGCGCCGGCGGCGGTGCTTCTGGCGATGACCATCGGTCTGCTCCTGGCCGCGTGCGCCTCCACCGCCCGCCCCGGCGCCCGCACGTCCCCGGCGCCGTCGGCCACTCCCGTGCCGTCCGCGAGCGCTGTACCGTCCTCGGCCGACACATCAGGCCCGAGCACCGCGGATGGGTTTGAGGTGCTGTTCGCCGGGGCGGGGTGTGCGGTTGCGGTAGGACGGGCGTAGCAGCTGCACCCCGCGTTCGGCCAGGTAGGCGTCCAGTTCCGCCGAGATGTACCCCTTGTCGGCGAAGATCAGCAGGCCGGGGCGTTCGGCGAGCAGGTGCGGGTCGTGGTCGAGTACGGCCATCAGGACCTGACGTTCGTCGACCTTCGGGGTGGCCAGGGCCCAGGTGATCGGCAGGCCGGCCGGGGTGCAGATCAGGTGCAGGCGCAGGCCCCAGAAGTAGCGGGAGTGGGAGCGGAGCGGATGCCGAGCAGGGCCTGGGCGATGGCCAGGGTGAGCAACTCGGCGTCGGTGAGCTTGGGCGGGCGTCCGATCCGGGTCGGACGCCGCAGCCAGTCATCGATCTTGACGTACAGTGCGGTGAGAAGGGTGTTGATGTCTGTCGTCACAAACGGATCATCGACACCCTTCACCCTTCCCCACAGCCCGCCTCAAAGCGACTTAGGACTTACTCGGATTAGTTGTCGGCGGTAAGACCTTCGGCGATCTTGGTCAGCTCGCGGTCGACGGCCTCGGCGTTGGCGAATCTCTTCGCGTACGTGGGGCTGAACATGATCTCGGCCCGCCGCTGCTCCCCCATGTTCAGGATGAGCGTGGGGGTGCCCTTCATGCCGTCCTCGCCGACGTCTGCGATGACCGAATAGCCGGTCCGGTCGCCGACGGTCACCTCTTCGCCCTCCCCCTCGTCGCGGTACCCCTGCACACGGTCGTCGACCTCCTGGACGGCCTTACCCTCGTACACGAAGATCTGCACGCAGTAGAAGCTGTGCTTGTCGCCATCGAAGTTCCACGAGGTCGAGTAGCTGTCGCCGTAGTCCACCGACCAGTGGCCCCACTGCAGGCCCTCGGGCAGGTAACCCACCTTGACGTGCTTGAGCGTCTTCCCGTCGCCCAGGTCCCCGAGGCTGGGAGGGGCGGACGGCACGGGCGGGATGTCGTCGATGGCGGGCGGCCCCTGCGTCTCGGAGACGGCTGGCGTCTCCGAGACAGCGGGCGGCTGCATGGCGCCCGGGGCCACCGTCAGGTAGAGGGAGCCTGCCGCGAGGACGGCCGCCGACGTGGCCAGGGCCGCGACCCCGCCCCCGCCCCGCCTCCTCTTCCGCCGGGTTGACCGGACGACCCGGTCCACCAGGTCGGGCGCGGCGTACAGCCTCGCGGTCTCGTCCGCCATGACCTGGCGGAGGCGTTCCTCAAGCGTGGGCATTGCCGATCACTCCTTCCACGGATGCCTCGCCGAGCGCTGCACGCAGCTTGGCCATCGCCTTCGACGTCTGACTTTTCACCGTGCCGACCGTGCAGCCGAGCACCTCCGCGGTCTGTGTCTCGCTGAGGTCCTCCCAGTACCGCAGGACGACCACCGCGCGCTGCCGGGGAGGTAGGCCACGCAGCGCGTCCATGAGCAGGTGGCGCAGATCGACGTCGGTCGAGCGCGCCGCCCTCTCCGGCAGGATGCGCATCGGGATGATGCTCAGGATCGCCCGGCGGCGGGCCCGGCTGATGGCGGTGTTGATGATGACGCGGCGCACATAGGGCTCGGGGCTGTCGTGCCGCACCCTGTCCCAGTTCCTGTAGGTACGCTCCAGCGCCGTCTGCAGCAGGTCCTCCGCCTCCGCCTCGTTCCCGCAGGCGAGATAGGCGACCCGCAGCAGCGTCGTGGCCCTTGCGGCCACGAATGCGCCGAAGTCGTGCTCCGCGCCGCTCACGTCTGTCTGTCCCGTTTCACGCCTCCTAATACGCCTTGGATCCTCCAGCAGTTGCCCGAGTGCCGCAGGCAACCTTGTGAGGCGCCCAGGCGTATTGGGGGACGTCACTTCGGACCTCTGGAGGAAACACATGAAGCTCGCGACAGCACCGCTCCGGCCGCTGATCGCCGTCGGCACTGGCCTGGCCGCCGTGGGCACCGCCGCCCTGCTGGGCCTGCCGAGCGTCCTGAAGGCGCCGGAGACGCGGCTCGCGGCCGCCGCGTCGGCTCCGCCTGAAGGCGCCTACTGGCATACGAGGGTGCTGACCCAGCGCACCGGTCCCCGCCAAATGGGCAGCGGCGCGAATCGCTACTGGGTGGTGGAGCAGGAGCTCAGTGAGGAATGGACCGCGCCCGACGGCAAGGCCTGGTTCGGATACCGGAAGGCTGGGGCGCACCCGAAGAGCGCGACGGACCGGAAGGCGTGGCGCCGCGACGGCTCGCCGGCCAAGTGGACCCGCACGGCCGACGGCCAGGTCGTGAAGCTGTCGACCGTGCCGGACAAGGGCCACGTCGGGCCCGTACGCGGCAACGACGACCAGTTCTTTCTGGCCGGGCAGAAGTTGACGTACGAGGAGGTCCAGCGGCTGCCCGCGGACCCGAACGCGTTGAAGTCCTGGCTCTCCGAGGCCGCGCGGGTCTCACGGGTCAAGCAGAACAACGTGGACCAGTACATCACCGGGGCGCTGCCGGGCATGCTCAACCAGCTTCCGGCGCCCAAGAACGTCCGCGCCGCGGCCTACCAGCTCTTGCTGACGATGCCCAGTGTCCGTTCGCAGGGAGAGACCAAGGACAGCATGGGCAGAGCCGGCGCGGCCCTGTCGATCGACCACCCGAAGGCCGTTCAGGACAACGGACTGACGATCAAAGAGAAGACCGACCTAGTCGTGGACACCGGCACGATGCTTCTGCTGTCCCAGAGCCAGACGACCGCGATCAGTGGCAAGCTGTCCCTCAACGAGACGAGCACCCAGATCGTGCTCGAGGCCGGCTGGACCAACACCGCGCCGGCCGTGCCCGCCCTGCCGTAGCGGCGCCCGCGGGTGAACTTGTCACCCGCGCTCTTTCGCCAAGCGCGGGGCCGGCCCGTCGGAAGCCGGTCCGACCTGGCGCCGGCCGCGATCGCCCGCAGTGCCAACGACCTGCGCGCCCGTGCGGAGGCGGAGTTCTCCGGTTCCGAGCTGCGCCGCTCGGTCGAGGAGACGTTCGCCTGGCTGCGCACCCGGCTCGCCGGGGTCCTCGCGGACGCGTGGTCACAGGGCGAGCTGGACACCTCGCTCGACCCGGCGGGCGCGGGGGGCTGCTTCGGCGCCGGGTTCGTCGCAGGGTACGTTTCGGGCTCGGCCTGGCCGGCAGCGCCGCCCTCGGCACGTCACCGGCCACGATGACGCCACCGCGCCGTCCCTCGCCCAGATCGCCCGAGTGCGCGCACCTCCAGCTCGGTGCGGAGCTGGAGGACGAGCACGATGCGCGGGGTGTGGTACTTGGGGGCGACCTTGCCGCCGCGGGTGCGGCAGGCGCTTCCGGCGGCCACCGCCCATCACCCGGTCACTGATCGCCTACGCCCACTGACCGGACTTAGGACTTATCTCGTCTAGGGCGCCGGAGGAGGAGGCGGCGGAACAGACTCCCGGCGTGCCGGCGCCGAGGCGGCCGATCACTCCACGGCCGGCCTGGTCCTCGCCGCCGCCTCCCTGCTGGTCATGCCGGTCCTGTCGGCCGTGCAGCGCCGAGCCGGCCGCGAGCTCGGCTCGGCCTCGGCGGTGGCCGACTCCAAGCAGACGTTGCTGTGCACCTATCTGCTGGCCGGCCTGGCCCTCAACAGCGCCTTCGGCTGGTGGTGGGCCGATCCGGTCGCCGCCCTCGTCATCGCCGCGGTGGCGGTGAAGGAAGGCCGCGAGGCCTGGCGCGGCGAGGGATGCTGCGTCCCGACCGCGGCCACGCGTCCGGCGGGACAGGTCGCCCAGGAGTGTGGCGATGGCTGCTGCGCAACCCCGCAGGACGGCGCCCCTTCGCGGTGACACGAGATCATCTGACCGCGTGGCGGGATTACCCGCATCCGGGTGCCCTTCGCCAAGGAGCGCCTCGGTCAGACGGGCCAGGTTTCCTGGCGCCAGGCGGCGTCCCAGAACATCCACTCGTAGCGCGAGGTGGTGACGAAGTGCTCCAGCGCTCGGGCGCGCTGGCCGCCGGTCGCCTCGGCGCCCGCGTGGTCGGCGAGGGAGACCACCCGGCGCACCACGCTCTGGAAGGTCTCGTCCCCGTAGGCGGCGATCCACCGGCGGTACAGCGGGTCGGGTGACGACTCTTCCAGCAGCGCCTCGCCCACCCGGGCGTAGATCCAATAGCAGGGCAGCACCGCCGCGAGCCCGTCCAGGAACGACCCGCCGTAGACGGTCGCAAGCAGGTAGCTGGTGTAGGCGCGCGTGGTCGGCCCGACCGGCTGCCCCGCGGCCTGCTCGGCCGACCCGCCGAGGTCGGCCATGAACGCCGTGTGCATCTCCTGCTCGGCGGCGATGGCCCCCACCGCGTCGCTCGCGAAGGCCCGCACGTCCTCCTCACGGGGCGCCCTGGCCGCGCACAGGGCCAGCGCGCGGGCGTAGTCCCGCAGGTAGTGCGAATCCTGCACGACGAAGTGCCGGAACGCCGCGCGGGGCAGCGTCCCGTCCACCAGCCCCCTGATGAACGGGTGGTCGAGGATGGCCTTGTACGTCGGCGCGATGGCCTCCCACAGCTCCTCGCTGTACGGCCGCGCCTGCGACGGAACGACGGATTCGGACGTCGTCATGAAGCAACTCCCTACGCCGGCATGACCCGGACAGGTTCCAGCGGTCTGCGGCCACCCAGCCGCACTCTCAGCCCGGTCCACCGGACTCCCGCGTTTCAGTCTCCGCCCAAGCCTAATCGTCCCGATCCTGGTCCGAATCGGCTCAGGCAGATACTAGGCAAGTCCCATCAATGGTGCTCTCTGTTATCGGCGCCGCACGCACAGTGAAGCGATGGAAGTCCGGGCACGTACCTACAGCGACACATCAGGTCGTCATCCGAAAGGCGAGGGCGCCATGCCGGAGCGCGATCTCGACGAACGCTATCGGGACACCGACCACGAACAAATTCCCAGGCCGACAGGTCACTGAGTCACCGGCCCCCTACGGGCCGAACCACGGCGAACCATCAACCTGCCAGCGCAGCCCATACGGCCGGGATCTACTGCCTCGCGGCCTCCGCGTGTACAGAAGGATGTCCTCACCGCCATGCTCGTGGTGTTCGGCCAGGTACTGCTTAGCGGCATCGTCGCCACGCTGCTTCTCGCCCGGCAACAGCCAAACTTTTCTAGCTATGGCGGCGGCATCTGCACCGTCTTCTGAGCCGGCACCTTCTCCCGATATGGTGCGACCTGCGGAAACCGCGTTTGTTCTCCTCGCGCAGGTCGACTCGTCAGAGTGATTCCTGTCCTTCAGCTACGCGAAGCAGGATGAAAAGCTAAGTGACCCTGCACGAACCGGTCCCGCTTTCTATAGATGGGTGACCGAGATTCATAAAGGTGAATGCGTCGCACACAGGTCGCAGGTGTCTCTTTCGGACCACGAGATCTGATGTAAGTCATCGGGCGCCAACCCTCCAGAGCCAAGGTCGACGCGCGCAGCCATCCTCAGCCCCCATATGGCTTCGGCGAAATCGTGTAAAGGTCGTGGAACTCCTCGCTACCAGGCTTGGTACCCGAGCGCACCGCATCGCGGATCGCCATCAACCGCTTGAACGTGATCTCACCAGCGCCTGCCACGGACGGCTCGGCCGTGACGAGAAAAATCTCCCTGGCTCTGTAGATCTGCGAATCATTGATTGCCTTGTTGGTCGCCCTGTGAATGTTCGATTGCGGATCATCGGAGGCGGCGCCTCGAAGGAGACCATGCGCCGCGTTCACCGCCGTCACAAACTCCAGGTAACACTGCCGACGGTCGGAGCGCCAGCTGCGCCCGCGCTCATCCCGGCGGCGGAGCGTGTCTGCGAGCACGGTGCCAGCGAGGGCGATAGCGGCTCCGGCTACGGTTGAAACGAGGGGTACCCAGTCCATAGCGGCATTGTCAGTGAAGAACGTCCTGCGGAGAAGGCGGTGAAAGCCCGGAGCGAGCGAAAATCGCGAGCAACCCGGGGCGTCCCGGCCGGCGCCAAGGCTGAGCGCCATTGAAGGCCAAGCGGTGAGCTGACCGGCTACCGCCTACCGGAACCGAGAAAGGTGCCTCATCTGCTGGGCCTAGCTACTTGCCCCTGAAGAAGGGTTCGAGGTAGGCACTTCTGACCTCGGCAATCACAGCGCTGGGAGGCTCGGCCGGTTGAGAATGACGTCGATGTCGTTCCCGCCGGAGGTGGTAACCGGTGCTGCGTGTCTCGGGGCAACAGATCGCGTTGTGGGAGACGCTGCTGCCGGAGGAGGTGACGCGGCTACCGCAGGAGCTGGCCCGGATCGACGCCTACCTTGATGATGAGCGGTTCATTGCACCCTGGAGAGGGTTGTTCCACGCCCGGCTGGGCCGCCCGTCGGTGCCGATCTCCTGCCTGGTGCGAGTGTTGTACCTGAAACACCGCTACCAGCTGGGCTATGAATCGCTGTGCCGGGAAGTCGCCGATTCCATCAGCTGGCGTCGCTTCTGCCGCATTCCACTGGATGGGCGGGTGCCGCACTCAACGACGTTGATCAAACTGGTCCGGCGGGCGGGACCAGAGGTGTTCGACCAGCTCAACACTGCACTGGTGGGCAAGCTGACGGAGGACAAGCTACTGCGAGGACACAAGCTGCGCATCGACACCACCGTGGTCGAAGCCGACATCGACCACCCCACAGATGCCGACCTTCTGGAGCATGGGGTCCGAAAACTGGGTGGGCTGGTACGGCGCATCAAAGCGGCGGGCGCGGCGATCCGGACCCCGTTTCGCAACCGCAGCCGCTCAGCGGGGCGCCGGTTGAAGCAGATCAGCCGCACCCTGCGGCGGCGCACCGGCCAGGCGCTGGGGGAGATCGATCGGCTCACCGGCGAGATCGCCGGCATCGCGGCCACGACGTCGGCGCAGGTGGCGCAGGTGATCCGCAATGCCCGCCGTGCCCTATCGCGTCGGCCCTCCAGGCGGCTCGCACGCCTGATCAACGATCTGGAGCAGACGGTGTCGGGCACCGGTCGGCTGCTGGCTCAGACCACGCAACGCCTGGCCGGCAACCGCACCATCCCCGACCGGATGGTGTCGCTGGCCGACCCCGATGCCCGTCCGATCCGCAAGGGCAAGCCCCAGCACCCGACCCAGTTCGGTTACACCCTGCTGGTGGCCGAAGACGAACGTGGCTTCATCTGCTTCCATCGGCTGAACAAGGGCAATCCCAGTGATGCTCCCCAACTTGTCCCGGCTGTCGAGCAGGTCATCGAGCGGACCGGCCGTGTCCCGGCCACCGTCGTCGGCGATCGCGGATTCGGTACCGCGGCAGCGGACAAGGCCCTGGCCGAGTTGGGGGTGCGGCACATCGGCCTGCAGCGTGGTGGCACCCTCAGCAAGTCCCGGCGTGAGTACGAGCACACCCGCAGCTTCCGGCGGATGCGCAACTGGCGGGTGGGAGTCGAAGCCCGTATCAGTCACCTCAAGCGGACATTCGGACTCCGCCGGACCCGGCTACGCCGTCTCGGAGGCGCTCAGACCTGGGCCGGGCTGGGGATCTTCGCCTACAACCTGCAGCGGATGGCCGTGATCGGCGGCTGACTACCGGCTGCCGCTCCGGCAGAGCCGACACCCAGCCAACTCGATCAAGCCTCAACCGACCGGCAAGATCCGCCCGAGCCTCAAAGCCTCTTTTTCAGGGGGCAAGTAGCTAGACACCGGAGCCGGACGAGGCTACATCCGAAAAAGTCGGTCCTGGAACGTAGGCTCCGGAGTCGCCAGGGATGTTCCGGGTCGGTCGTGGCCTCGCGAGGCGTCCTCCGTCGTGGATTCGGCACCCCTTCAGTCCAAGAGAGAAGTCGATGCTGTCCTTCGCCACCGTCACCCGCGCCGCTCGCATGGGCGCCAAGCCCCCGCGCCACGCCGCCCCCCACCCCCGCGAGGCCCGCCTGGACGCCGAGCTTCTCGGCCTGCTGATCACCACCTGGGCCGTCCGCACCGGCCGCACCCCTCCCGCCGGCCCACCCCACCAGCTGACCCCCGAAGAACTCATCGCCTTCTGGTCCGATCCCCAGACCGCCTCAGAACAGCCCTGACACGGGCGTTGCAAGGGCGAAACCTACCGCCTTCCCGAGTGCGTGAGTGGACGACGATCTCGCCGGGTACACCGCGCAGTCGCCTCCGGACAGCCGGACTGCCAAGAGAAGACCGCGCCCGTTTTCCGCCAGCGACGGCAGATCGGCGCCCCTCGCCCCTCGCAGCCGCTCAATGCGCGTGGTGAGTTCTCCGAAGTCGGGGCTCCCGTCCACGACCTCGCACCAGACCGGCACCCCGGCCTTGTCCAGGACGCGCAGTTCGTACGGCCCGGCGGCGTGCCGGTCGGCGTTCGCGGCCAGTTCTGAGACGATGATCTCCGCATCGGCGACCGCCTCCGGTCCCGCGCCCGCCTCTTTGAGCAGATGACGCAGCACGGTTCTGGCGCGGCGCCCCGCTGTGCCGGGCGGGAGGACTTCGACGAGCCGGATGCGCGCCGCGTCGTGGTCGCCGCTGGTCGCGTGCACCGCATATCTCGCAGCGAAATGAAGCTCTGGAACGACGTCGTCACCTGGTCGCATAGCGCGCTCCGTTCGTATGTGGTCCGGGAGCAGTAGAGAACCTCGTCGCGAGGGGTGGGTGAAGGACGGCCGGTGCGGCGTTCCGCCGGGACGCGCCCGCCTCACGCCGATCGGTCGTTCGCAGGTCGTTCCACCTCCCCCTCATCGCGTTCTGTGCTTGTTGCGTCACACTTGGTCATTGGCGTGCGGTGACGGGAAGGGCAAGGGGGTAGAGCATGGGCGAGGCAGGACTCCAGGCTGGTCGTCCGGAGCTGATCACGGCTCGCAAGCGACGTGGTCTCACCCAGGAGGAGGCGGCGGACGCGATAGGCGTGTCGCCTACCACCTGGGGGAGGTGGGAGCGGGGCGTCCAACAGGTGCGTGCCGTCCACCGGGGGCGCATGGCGGTGGTCTTCAGGGTTGATCCTGCGGAGGTCGCGCGCTGGGTCGACGGGGAGACGGCGTTGTGTCCCCTGGCGGACTTCTGGGGTGGGGGTCTGCGGCTTACCGTCGAAGCGGCCCTGGAACTCTGGAGGTCGGAATTGGACCCGTCACGACGCCACCTGCTGGCGGCGCTGCCGTTCGTCCCCGCCGCGATCGGAGAGTGGCTCACCGCCTGGAACTACGATCCGGTCGTCGATTCGAAGACGCTGCTCGGGCCGGGTGCCCAGGTCGGGGCGGCGGACGTGGAACGCGTCGGTCAGGCGAAGCAGGCGTTCGCCCGCATCGACCACGAGTTCGGCGCGGGGCTCGTACGCCCGGCCCTGGTGAGGTACCTGAACGGTTCGGTGGCGCCGCTGCTGCGGGGACGTTACGACGACCGCACCGGTGCCGCCCTCATGACGGCCGCCGCCGACATGACCTGCCTGGCCGGATGGATGGCGTTCGACGTCGGTCGTAACGGGCTGGCGCAGCGTCACTTCGCCCAGGCACTGCGGATGGCCAAGGCGGCGGACGATTCGGTCATGGCCGGCTGGGTGCTCAACGTGATGTCCCATCAGGCCATCTACCTGGACCGGCCGACGGAGGCCCTGCGCCTCGCGAACGCCGCCGCCGACGCCGCCCGTCAGGCCAAGGCCCCAGCACGTCTCATGGGACGTCTGGCGCTGGGAGATCAGGCACTCGCGACGGCGCTCGTCGTCAAGCACGCCGACACGAAAGACCTGCACACCGTCAGGCAGGTCGAGCGACTGCTGGGCGAGGCCGAGCGGGCGTACGCGCAGGAGCCGACCGAGCGCGAGCCGGCGTGGCTCCCGCCGTACGACGCCACGAAGATCGTCTCTGAGGCGGCGCGGTCCTGGCACATGCTCGGCCGCCATCAGCGGGCCGTCGAACGGGCCGAGGCGGCCCTGGGTGCCCAGAAAGGCACGACCCGCTCGGCGCAGCTCGCCCGCATCAACGCCGCCGAGGCGTATCTCGGCGCGGGAGAGCTGGAACAGGCGCTCGATCACGCGGGAGCCGTCATGCCGACGATCCCGTCGCTGTCCTCGCCGCGACTGGCCGGACGGGTACGTAGGTTCGCGGCAAGCCTGGAGCCTTACGTGGACCATGTTGGCGTGCGTGAATTCCGCGAACAAGTACGCGCGCAAGCGGCGGCGTGAACGTTCCTGGCGGGAGCTCGAGGGCGGAGCCCTCGATCGGGGGCGGAGCCCCCCACAAGATGCTCCCTGAGCCGGAGCGCCCTCTAGGGCGCGGAGGCGAAGACCTTCGCCTGTTCCACTCAACCTGAGCCGGAGCGCCTTGCTTCAGGGGACCAGGTGGAGGCGGGGGCGGTGGTCGTGGATGCCGAGGAGCTGGCGGACGCGGGGGAGGTGCCAGGCCAGCTGGGCGGCCAGTGCGGGCATGGTGAGGCCGGTCTCGGCGGAGGCCAGGTCGAACGCCTGGCGCAGCAGCACGGGGTGCTCCCCGGGGAAGCCGGTGATGGCCTCGTTGGCGAAGCCGGGCTGGTCGCGCAGGACGGCCAGGCGCTGGTAGGCGCGGCCGGTCGAGGAGTCCGACAGCAGGCCGACCTCGCGGCAGCGGTACAGCAGCGAGTCGACCGAGACCCCCCAGGTGTTCTTCAGCTCGGCCAGTTTGCGCAGGTCGAGGCGCCGGGGGAGCTCGGGGAGGATGCTGTCGCGGGGGGTGAGGAACTCGGCGGCGAAGGCGTCGGCCTCGCGTTCCTGCTGCAGGTCGCCTGCGGCCGTGTCGCCGTGCAGCACGAGGTGGCCGAGCTCGTGGGCGGCGGTGAAGCGGTAGCGGTGGATGTCGTCGAACCGGTTGGCGGTCAGCACGACGATGGGGCGCGGCAGGTGGGAGGTGGAGAAGGCGTCCACCGTGGTGGCGTCCTCGTCGGGCGGCGGCAGCACCACGACGATGCCGTGGGCCTCCATGTGGCGGACGAGGTGGGCGATCGGCCCAGTGCCGAGTGCCCAGTGGCCGCGCAGGGCCCGGGCGGCGGCGGCCGGGTCGCGGGGCGGCTCGGCGCCCGCGTGCACCTCGCCGCCGGAGAAGCCGGGCAGGTCGACGGGGGGGAGCTGGACGCGCTTCTCCAGCGCGTGGGTGAGCTCCCACACCTGCTCGACGAACGCGACCGCCTTGGCCCGCTGGTGTACGCGGGTGGAGCGCAGGCTGCGGAAGTGCGCCATGGAGCCGTCGAGCTTGCCGTGCGGCCGTCCCGACAGGAAGAACGCCGGCGGGACGTCGAGGGCGTCGGCGAGGCGGGGGATGAGGTCGGGCCGCGGGTGGGTTGTGCCGGTCTCGTACTGGCCGATCGCCGCGGGGGTCACGCCGACGCGCTCGGCGAGGTCCTTCTTGGTCATCGCGGCGAGCCGGCGCGCCTGGGTGAGCCGGGCCTGGTCGAAGGCGTCGGCCACGGCCTGCGGGCTCGGTTCGCCGCCGGGGGCGCCGAGCCGTCTGGCGGGGCGCCTGCCCCGGCCGCCTTCACGGTCGTTGATCGTCGTTCTCACGGTCGTCGGTTCGCCGGTTCGTCGTCGTGGTCGGGCGTTCGGTGTGGTCGCGGGTCGGTCCGCGTCGTCGTCGTGGTCGGGAGTTCGGTGTGGTCGTGGTCGGGTCCGCAGGGTGTTCGCGGTCGGGTCCGCGGCGGGTTCGTGGTCGGGCGTGCCATGTGGTGGTTGGGCGGGCCCGCGGTGTGGTCGCGGGTCGGGTCCGCGTGGTCAGGAGCGCCCTGTGGTGCCCGTGGATGGGGGCTCGACGCCGAGCTCGCCGTCCGCCGGGAACGGGCCGCCGTCGGCGCGGTCGGCCCCGGGCCGGCTGGTGAGGGGGAGGCCGGGCTCGGCGCCCTGGTCGAAGCGCGGCGCCGCGCCGGGCTCGGCGGCCGGGACGCCCTGGACGACCCACGGCAGCGCGGTGAGCAGCGGGATCTGCTCGCAGTGGACCCAGTGGACGCGGCCCATGTCGTCGATCAGCTCGGCCTCGCCCCAGTAGAGCTTCAGCAGGCTGGCCTGCGCGTTCGCCGCGTACGCGACCGGGATCAGCCGGGTGTCGGCGGGGAGCTGGGCGAGCAGGGGACGCGCGGCGGCCAGTTCGCGCAGCCCGGCCGCCTCGCCGTCGTCGTCCATGCCGAGGTCGAGGACCTCCTGCTCGAAGCGGGTCTTCGGGCCGAACCGGGTGAACAGCTCGCGCACCAGCGCGGACACCCGGCCGTCGCCGACCCGTGCCTCGCTGATCGGCGTGGTGTCGTCGTCGGCGTAGCGGAACGGCAGCAGCAGGTTGCCGTCGAGCACGACCAGGTGGTGCGGCGAGCCGTGCGGCCGGACGACCTGGAACCCCGGCTCGTGCCGGAAGGCGTCGACGAGCGCCTCGTAGCGGCGGGCCATCAGCGTGGACCCGTAGGCGTACCGTTTGTCGCTTCTGGAGGACTTCTGGGCGTCCTGGGCGTTGGAGGCCGCCTCGAGAAGGGACGCGGCCAGCCGTCCGCGCACCGAGGCGGCGCGCTCGCCGAACCGCTCGACGGCCCACGCCGACATCTCCGCCTGCATCGCTGACCTCCCGTGGGCCCGGCCGTGCGGCCGCCGGGGACGTGCCCTCGGCCTCCGGCGCCCTGACGCTTCAGTTTCTCGCACCCTACTCCCGCGAGCACTGCAGTTGATGTTGGGACGCGCGGAAAAGCCGCCCGGATCTCCGGCGAACCCGGACGAACGGCGCCGTCGCGGTCAGGCGGGGGTGGGACGCAGGGCGGCGGCGGGGGCGGGGAGAGGCAGGCCGCGCGAGCTCCACAGCTCGCGCATCCGGTCGGGGTAGTCGGTGACGATCGCCGCCACGCCGAGGTCGATCATGCGCCCGGCCTCCTCGGGGTCGTTGACCGTCCAGACGGCGACGGGCAGCCCGGCCGCCGCGGCCCGGGCCATCAGCCGCTCGTCGACCAGCACGCGGTCGGGGGACAGGGTGGTGGCGCCGATGGAGCGGGCCGCCGCCGCGATGTCCCCGCCGAAGTCGGCGACGTGGTCGAGCCCGAGCCACGCGGGCGTGAGCGTGGCCTTCTCGACCAGGGCGTAGCGTTCGGCGATCAGGCTCTCGGCCGCGCGCAGCACGCGCCAGTCGAAGCTGAGGATCGCCGCGCCGCCCAGCCGGCCGTGCCGGTCGAGCTCGGCGACGACCAGCTCGGTCAGCTCGGCCGGGTCGCCGGACAGGTCGGGCCGGGTGGGGTCGGACTTCAGCTCGACGTTCAGCCGCACGCCGTCGCCGCCGTAGGCGTCCACCAGGGCGAGGACGGCCCCGAGGGTGGGCATGCGGGTGCCCGGGACCGGGACCTGCGTGCGCGCGAACCGGTCGGAGGGGGACTTCGGGTGCCGCACCCCCACGTCCAGCGTGCGCAGCTGCTGCTGGGACAGCGAGCGGATCGGCTTGCCGACGTAGGGGAAGGCGGGGTCCCCGGGGATGGCCGGGCCGGTGTCCGTGCTGGTCACCGGCGACACGGTCAGATCATGGGTGAGGACGAGCCGGCGGTCGGCGCTCAGCGCGACGTCGAACTCGATGGCGTGGACGCCCACCCCCAGCGTGAAGGCCATGCCGGGGAGGGTGTTCTCCGGGCGCAGGCCCCGTGCCCCCCGGTGGCCGTGTATTTCAACCTGCACAATGGCGCACCCTATCGTCCACCCTCCCCGGCCTTCCTCAGGCGGGGCCGTGCGCGGCCCCGGCGAGCCTCAGACCAGGGGACGGATCGAGAGGGTCTGCGTGCGGCCCGGGCCGACGCCGATGGCGGAGATGGGCGCGCCGCTCAGCTCCTCCAGGGTCCTGACGTAGTTCTGCGCGTTCTTCGGCAGGTCCTCGAAGGTCTTGGCCTCGGTGATGTCCTCCTGCCAGCCGGGCAGCTCCTCGTAGACCGGCGTGGCGTGGTGGAAGTCGGTCTGGGTCATCGGGATCTCGTCGTGGCGCACGCCGTCCACCTCGTAGGCGACGCACACCGGGATGCGCTCGAGGCCGGACAGCACGTCCAGCTTGGTGAGGAAGAAGTCGGTGACGCCGTTGATGCGGGTGGCGTACCGGGCGATGATCGCGTCGAACCAGCCGCAGCGGCGGTCGCGGCCGGTGGTGACGCCGTACTCGCCGCCGGTCGTGCGCAGCCAGTCGCCCATGTCGTCGGTCAGCTCGGTCGGGAACGGGCCGGAGCCGACGCGCGTGGTGTAGGCCTTGAGGATGCCGATCACGCGGGTCAGCCGGGTCGGCGGGATGCCCGAGCCGATGCACGCGCCGCCGGAGGTCGGCGAGGAGGAGGTGACGAACGGGTAGGTGCCGTGGTCGATGTCGAGCAGGTTGCCCTGGCCGCCTTCGAGCAGGACGACCTTGTCCTCGTCGAGCGCCTTGTTGAGGATCAGCGAGGTGTCGGCGATGTGCGGCTTGAGCCGTTCGGCGTAGCCGAGGTACTCCTCCAGCACCCGCGCCGGCTCGATGCCCCTGCGGTTGTAGACCTTGGTCAGCACCTGGTTCTTCTCGTTCAGGGCGACCTCGATCTTCTTGCCGAGGATGCCCGGGTCGAGCAGGTCCTGCACGCGCACGCCCATCCGCGCGATCTTGTCGCCGTAGGCAGGGCCGATGCCGCGGCCGGTGGTGCCGATGCGGGCCTTGCCGAGGTAGCGCTCGGTGACCTTGTCCAGCGCCTTGTGGTGGGGCATGATCAGGTGCGCGCTGGCCGAGATGAGCAGCCGGTCGCAGGAGATGCCGCGTTCCTTCAGCCCGTCGATCTCCGCCAGCAGCACGCCGGGGTCGATCACGACGCCGTTGCCGATCACCGGGACGACCTCCGGAGACAGCACTCCGGTGGGCAGCAGGTGCAGCGCGTACTTCTGGTCGCCGATGACCACGGTGTGGCCGGCGTTGTTCCCGCCCTGGTAGCGGACGACGTAGTCCACCTCCCCGCCCAGCAGGTCGGTGGCCTTACCTTTGCCCTCATCGCCCCACTGGGCGCCCACGAGAACGACAGCCGGCATGGTTAACTCCCGCGCACAAAAACGAAACCCCTGGCGCAAGCGCGACAGGGGCTCTTGCGTTGAGAGACTACCCGAGCATGCCGATGCCGCCCAAGCGCGACTTACCCGTTATTCAACGCCTCCGCCGCCTCCGGACTGCTGTCGCGGAGGAACTGGGCGCACCGCTCGGCCTCGTCCTTCTCGCCGATCGCCTGGGCGGCGCGGGCGAGGGCGTGCAGGCAGCGCAGGAACCCCTGGTTGGGTTCGTGGTCCCAGGGGATGGGGCCGTGCCCCTTCCATCCCGCCCTACGCAGTTGGTCCAGGCCGCGGTGGTAGCCCGTGCGGGCGAAGGCGTAGGAGGTCACCGCGTGCCCGGCGGCGAAGGACTCGTCGGCCAGCGCCGCCCATGCCGCCGAGTAGGCGGGGAAGCGCGCGGCGATGTCACTGGCCTTGGCGCCGGCTTCCAGCGCCTGCCTGGCTTCCGGGGTGTCCGGAAGGTGGGTCGGCGGCGGCCCGGCGATGAGGTTCTCGTGCGTTTCCATGAGCACAGTCTTATACCTGCGCCGGGCCTGTGGGGTCATGCTCGGTCCGCCCGCACGTCGGGTCATTGGTGCGCCCGCACGTCAGGTCACGTGGTGCGCCCGCACATCGGGGGACCTCATCGGCGGGCCGCCGCCCTTCGCGGCCAGACCGTCAACCGCCTGCCGTCGCGGGGGCCGGCGTCGCCGGCGTCGGCGTCGGCCGGGGCGCCGTCCCTGGTGGCGGCCGCGAGCCGGTCGGCGAGACGGGCGTTCTCGGCGCGCAGCCGCGCGATCTCCCGGGTCAGCGCGGGGTCCTCGGCCTTGCCGCGCTTGGGCGGCTCGGCCTCGGCCGCCGGAAGGAAGCCCAGCGTCCTGCCGTCCACCCACCGCGTGCCGTACACCTCGTGCACCGCGGCGTCCAGCGGCTCGCCCTCGCCGCGCACCAGGGCGGCCCTGGCGAACGCGCCGGTGTGCTCCAGCCGGGCGGTGATCACCTCGTCCTCCTCGTCGAGGGCAACGCTGACCAGCCCGTCCCCGCGCTCGGCGGCCTGCGCCACGAGCCGCCGGAGCGTCTCGGGGCCGGGGACCCACCCGGCGGGGCAGAACATGCGGTACGGCACGGGAGCGGCCGTGGCCGGCACCTGCCCGGCGAACCGCACGCGCGGCTCGCCGCGGTACAGCCCGCGCACCATCACCAGGTCCAGGGCCGGGCTGTCCAGCGGGTTGCGGCGGTCCTCCCGCACCGAGTCCCACGGCCCGATCAGGGTGATCCGGATGTCGTTCAGCGTGCTCGCGAGGAAGCCGTCCACGGTGGCCCGCAGCTCGTCGTAGGTCGCGCCCTCGGTCTGGACGACGACGTCGACGTAGGGCACCAGCCACTGGCGGCGGGGGTGGGTGCGCAGCCATCGCATGACGGGGATGTGGTCGGGCACGAAGACCTGGTTGTACCGCCTGACCTGCTCCCCGTCGCGCATCATCATCGACTTGCCGAGGTGGCGGCTGCGGGCCTCGGGCGCCAGGACGAACGCGGCGCCGGCCTGGGCGAGCCGGTAGCCGAGCTCGGTGTCCTCGCCGAGGACCAGCCCGGTGTCCAGCGGACCGGCCTCGCGCAGCAGCCGGGCGTTGACCGAGGCCGCGTTGGTCACGTGGACGCGGTAGGCGGTGTCGCCCGCGGTGCGCAGCCCGTCGGTCCGCTCGGCCAGGTCCACGATCCAGGAGTGCGCCTCGCTCGCGGCCTCGTCGAAGAGCAGCTCGGCGGCCCCGGCCTCCACCGCCGCGCGCACCTCGGCGGGGGCCGGGCCGCCGGGCCGGTGGTCGACGTACCGCACGTACCCCATGACCACGAGGTAGTCGGCGAGGTGGTGCCAGCGCATGTGCGCCTCCACCTCGTCGTGGAAGGTGACCATGTCGGCGTCCAGCCAGTGGACGACGTCTCCGCCGGCGACGGCCAGCCCGGCGTTGCGGGCGTCGGAGCGCCCGCGGGCCCCCGGCCGCGTGGTGATCAGCCGGGTGTTCTCGGGCGTGATCTCGGGCAGGCGCAGCGCGGGCGTCGTCCCGTCGTCGACGACCACGACCTCCAGCAGGTGCCGGGGGTAGCTCTGCGCCGCGAGGGCGGCGAGGGTGAGGTCGAGCTTGTCCTGGTGGCCGTAGGCGGCGATCACCACGCTGACCGTCAGCCGGGGCGTCCAGGCGCCGGGCTCGGGCGGCGTGAGCACCCCGTAGTCGTTGTGCCGGATCCGCGGCTGGGCCGTTCGCTCGGGCCCGGTCGGCTGCTGCGTCACTGCTCCCACTCCATCAGTCGGCTCGGCCTGAATCCCCGCCACTGGTCCTTGGCCCTGGCCAGGAAGTAGCCGATCGGCTCCTGCCAGGTGTGCCTGCCGCGCGCCGCCCTGCGGGCGACGAACCCCAGGCCGTGCGTCCGGTAGATGGCCCCGCCGGCGCGCAGCAGGTCCTGGAAGAACTGGACGTCCACCGAGCGCGGCACCGGGCGGAAGCCGCCGAGCGCCTCGAAGGCCGAGCGGGCGATCACGAAGGTGCCGCCCGCCACGTGGTTGGACATCGTCTCGCTGGTCCAGTCGCGCCGGATGGTGACGTCGATCTGCTGCAGGTAGAAGAACTCCGAGGCGGCCCCCACCAGCTCGGCGCCCGAGTAGGACTGGGCGAGCATCATGTCGGCCAGATGGTCCGGCCCGTACCAGTCGTCGTCGTCCCACTTGCTGAGGAACGAGCCGCTCGCGTGGCCGGCGGCCCGGTTGAGCACGGCGCCGAAGGGGATGGAGGCGTCCGCCTCGACGACCGTGATCGGCCGGTCGAACGCCGCGACGGCCCGCGCGACCTCCGGGGTGGCGGCGGGCACGCCGTGCAGGGTGAGGATGACCTCCAGGTCCACGCCGCGCTGCCGCCTGATCTGGTCCAGGGCGAACGGCACCAGCCCGGCCCGCCGGGTGCACATGACGACCGAGATGGTCGCGGGGGCCGGCACGGCGATGCCCGCGCGGGCGGCGAGCTCGCGCCACCGCGCCATGGTCCCGTGCCGGGTGAGGGCTGTTCGGCGCAGCCGGACGCTGTGCTCTTCGCGGCGCAGGTCGTCCTCCAGGTCCCGCTCGGTCGCGGCGGTCAGCTCGGCGGCCAGGTCGGGTCCGAGGGCCAGTGCGGCCCACTCCGGAGGCGGGCCGGACAGCAGGGGGACGCCGGCGGCGGCGAGCCCGGCCACGGCGCGGGCCGCGGCGATCGGGCCGGTGTGGGCGGGCCGCCAGGCGACGCGGACGCCGCGCAGGCGGCGCAGCCGGCCGACGTCGGCGTCGGTCACGCCGCCGGAGGCGGGCAGGCGGGCGAGCGTCCGGTCCGCGACCCGGACCTCCCAGGCCCCGTCGTGCTGGAGGAGGTCGGCGACGCCGAGCGCGGGCCGCTTGAGGAAGCCCTGCGGGTTGACCGAGCGCTCGTCCACGGGCGGCACGGCCTCGGGGGCGAACCGCTCGCCGGACAGGACCTGGTACCCGCCGGGCGAGCCGAGGCGTTCCCAGGTGAGGGCGGGCGGGCGGTCGACGGCGGGCACCCGCTCGTCGATCCACTCCGGCGCGGGCGGGACGGCCCGGATGGCCAGGTCGGCGGTGGACACGCCCGATCGCTCGGGCGCCGGCCCCCGCTCGTCGGCGACGGTCACGTTCGGGTCGCCCGGCCGCCAGTCGGCGAGGCCCGGACCGGCCAGCCCGGCCATGGGCAGCGGGTACCCGCTCAGGTGGTGGCCGCCGAAGCTCCTGGCCACGGCGGCGGCGACCTCTCCGGCCGGTCGCGGCTCGGAGAAGCGCGCCTTCACCCGCCAGCCGGTGCTGCCGTACCGGGAGACGCCGACGTCCCGAAGGAAGCGGCGCCCGAGCCCGGGCGACAGCGGCACGCCCGGGGCGTCGCACCAGGGCGGCGACTCCACGACGATCACGCCGATCATGGGCGCCGCGGGCAGTTCCCCGCTCAGGGTCACCGCCCGGCGCAGGTCGGTGGGGGTGCGCGCGACGACCAGCACGGCGGAGGGCTCGGCGGTGGCCCAGGGCTCCGGTCCCATGCTGTCCACGTCCGCCGCCTCGAAGGCCACGCCCGGGAGCAGGCCGTCCAGGTCGGAGGTCTCCACCCCGGCGACGGCCACGGCGACCTTGCCGCCGCCCCGGGTCAGGTCGGCGGACATCCCGGACGGTGTGAGCTCGGTGGTCATGCCGGGCCTCCAGGGTGACCGGGACGGCGCGGGAGGCTTGTCAGGCGGCCCGCGTGCAGATCACGGCGGCCGCGACGGCGGGGGAGGTTCATGGGACGGTCCGCGTGAAGATCACGGCGGCCGCGACGGTGCGGGGGGTTCATCGGGGGGTCCGCCTGAGGATCATGGCGCCCTTCTCGGCCGGGTAGGCGGAGCCGGTCAGCTCCGGGTGCTCTCTGAGCCAGCGGTCGGCGACCTCGCGCTCGTCGGGGCGGACGGTGTCGTCCACCACGAACCAGGCGTCCGCCGCGCAGCGCGGCAGCAGCACCGGCAGCGCCGGGTAGCGCGCCAGCGGGGCCGTGGCCCCCGGAGGGCCGTCCACGAACACCAGGCCGACGCCGTGCAGGTCCTCCACGGCGCCGGTGTCGTACCAGGGCCAGCTCTCGCCGCCGGAGGCGCCGGCCTCCCGCGAGTCGGTCCGCGGGGCGGTCCAGGTGGTGAGCGGGGCGTGGCGCACCTCCACGACGTCCTGCAGGCCGTGGGCGGCGACCAGGTCCCTGGAGGCCTCGGCGAAGCGCCCGTCGTGCTCCAGGGCGACGACGCGTCCCGCGCCGAACCGCTGGACGGCGTATCCGAGCCAGACGCTGGAGGCCCCGCTGCCGCACTCCACGATGAGCTTGGTGTGGTCCGCCGCGACGCGCTCCACGAGCAGGCGCAGGACGTCGGGCGAGGCCGCCCAGCCGCGCAGCCGGGGGAGCGGCGCGCGCGGCTCCAGCAGCGCCCGCACGTCGATGAGCGCTTCGAGTTGCGCGTAGTCGTGGCGGGCCGACCGGGCCAGGTCCGCGTGCCCCTCCCGCACCGCTCCGGCGAGCGCCTCCAGCCGGTCGCCGAGATCGCGGACGGCGGTGCTGGTGAGCGCGGTGAGCTGTTGGTGGTCGTGCCGGAGCTTGCGCAGGTCCTCGAGGTCGCCGGCGCCCTGGCGCAGCGTGGTCTCGATGCGGGACGCCGTGCCGGCGAGCCGGTCGAGCCGTCCGGCCTGCGCGGTCAGCTCCATCCGATCCTCGCCGAGCGCCGCCAGCACGGTCCGGGACTGCTCCCTGGCGGCGTCCTCCAAGCGGCCGGCGAGCCCGTCGAGCGCGGTCGTCAGGCGCGTGACGCTCTGCTCTGTCCGGGCGAGGGCGGCCTCCTGGCGCTTGGTCCGCGCGTCGATGCGCAGCGCCTTGCCGTCGGTCCTGCGTGCGCCGAGGACGATCACGGCGGCCGCGGCCAGGGTCAGGACGGACAGGGCCAGTTCGACCGCGGTGATCGGGGGGACGGCCCCCGTAGCGGACAGCAGCACCAGCGTGATCACGACGGCGGCCGCGAGAGCGCCGCTGACGATCAGCAGGAGGCGTGGGGATAATGTCCGCATATGTTCCCTTTCTGGATGTTTCAGGCAGGGGATCCCAGAGTATGCAGTGTCAGGTAAAGGGCTCCCAGGAGACGCGGGAGCCGTACTCACCGCGCCAGCGAGCGAGCATGCTCGCCCACTGAAGGACATAGAGCGGTCCCGACCAGCGCGCCTGTCGCGCGCGTGCCTCGGGGTCGTGCAGGGTCGCGAGTAATCGCGGGCCGAGGAGCGTGCGCGCCTCCTCGCTCGCCGCGATGTCCTCGGCGAGCGCGGCGAGCGCGGCGGGGGTGGTCGCGCGCCGGGGTCCGGGCGCGGGCCGGTCGCCGGGGTCGTTGGTGGAGGGGAGCGCGGCCACATCCGGTGCCCCGTACCCGAGCATCGCCCGGTAATACGCGTGGTCCTCGCGCGCGGACATCGGGACGCCGAGGGCCGCGGTGACCACGTCCGGCCCGGCGAACGGCAGCCACACCTCCGCCTCCGGCCCGAGCAGCCGGGTCGGCGAGGAGTAGATCCCCCGGTAGCGGGTCAGCAGCCGGGCCAGCACCGGCATGGCGTGGTGCCCCTCCACCGGGCGCGTCACCCGGTGGAACGCCGTCAGGCTCAGGTCGGCCAGGGCGTCGCCCACCCCCGGCGCCCAGAGCTCCGGGTGCCGGGGGAAGTGCCCGGACAGGGACCGCCAGGTCGCGGCGCGCGCCCGCTGGCCCGCGCCGGCGCCCGCGGCGTCCGCGCCGTCCTCGCCGGGCGCGGGGCCGCCCCTTCTCAGCAGGGCGTCGCCGAGACAGCCGTCGATCAATGGCGCCCCCAGCCCGTGCACGGCCCGCGCGTACGGCATCGCCCAGCCGTGGTGCATGGTCTGGTACTCCGTGCGCCGCCACACCACCCGGTGCTCCTCCAGCCACGCCTCCGGACCCGGGACCACCACGTGGTGCGGCAGGCCGAGCGCCGCGGCCACGGCGCGGGCGTGGGAGATGTCAAGGTCCAGGCCGTCGTCGGTGCTGGTCGTCCACGCCTCGAGCCGCGCACCGGGCCGGCGGGCGGCGAGCGAGGCCAGCAGCCGCGAGTCCCAGCCGCCGCTCAGCCCGATCGCCACCGGGCCCGCGCGGTGCGGGATGCGCGCCGCGATCAGGTCCACCATGTCCTCGGGCGCCGGCGGCTTGCCGGGGCCGGCCGACAGCCACGCCGGCTCGAAGCTCTCGGCGCGCGGCCCGCCCGCTCCCAGGCCGGCCCGCCAGGCGGTCGCCGGGGCCAGGCGCCTGATCTCGCGGAACGGCGTCTCCTCCGCGAGCGGCGTCGACATCACCAGCAGGTTCGCCCAGGCCGACCAGTCCATGTGGAGCGGGGCGTCGTCCAGCCGGACGAGCGGGTCGAGGCGGGCGGAGAAGTAGAGGGCGTCCCCGAGGGGACGGACGAGCAGCTCGTTGAGGCCGAGGGCATCGGTGTGCAGGACGGCGTCCCGCCGGTCGACGACCAGCCCGGCGGCCATGCGGCGCTCGGCGGCGTCCATCCAGGAGTGCGGCTGCGGCAGCCCGCCGGCCTGGGACCACCACAGGAATCCCGAACGGGACCCGGACGACCAGTTCTCGGGCTCGCCGGTCGACCACAGGACGGCGAGCGGGGAACGGTGCACTTCGTCGAGCCCTCGCGGTGAGGCCGACAGCAGCCGGTCCACCACGCGTGCATCCCACTTTCCGATGGCACCGCACACATATGGGTGCGCTCGGGAGGAGACGAACATTTAGCTCATGCTAACCACTTAATCGTTACATCAGCTGCGTAGTCATCTCTTTTTACGCTTTCTCTCAGGAAATTCCCATGGAACGGGCAGGTCGTGTGACCTGCCCGTTCCATGCGTGTCAGGGCGGTCTTCTACTGGAAGATCGCCACTGGGTCAGGACAGGCGCGTGCCGGCGGAGAGCAGGTGCTCGCACGCCTCCCTCACGCGCGCCGCCATGCCGCCCTCGGCCGACTTGCCCCAGGAGCGGGGGTCGTAGTCCTTCTTGCTGCCCACGTCGCCGTCGACCTTCAGGACGCCGTCGTACTTGCGGAACATGTGGTCGGCGACCGGGCGGGTGAAGGCGTACTGGGTGTCGGTGTCGATGTTCATCTTCACCACGCCGTAGGAGATCGCCTCGCGGATCTCCTCGAGCGAGGAGCCGGAGCCGCCGTGGAAGACCAGGTGGAACGGCTTCTCGACGCCGTACTTGGCGCCGACGGCGTCCTGGATGTCCTTCAGCACGCTCGGGCGCAGCTTGACGTGGCCCGGCTTGTAGACGCCGTGCACGTTGCCGAACGTGGCGGCCAGCATGTAGCGGCCGCGGTCGCCCAGGCCGAGCGCCTCGGCGGTGGCCAGGGCGTCCTCGGGCGTGCTGTAGAGCTTCTCGTTCATCTCACCGACGACGCCGTCCTCCTCGCCGCCGACGACGCCGATCTCGGCCTCCAGGACGATGTTCGCCGCGCTGGCCTTCTCGAGCAGTTCACGGGCGATCTGGAGGTTCTCGTCCAGCGGGCAGGCCGAGCCGTCCCACATGTGCGACTGGAACAGCGGGTCCTTGCCCTGGGCGATGCGCTCGAGCGAGATCTCGATCAGCGGCCGGACGAAGTTGTCGAGCTTCTCCTTCTGGCAGTGGTCGGTGTGCAGGGCCACGGTCACCGGGTACTTGGCGGCCACCACGCGGGCGTACTCGGCCAGCGCGACCGACCCGGTCACCATGTCCTTCACCGTCGAGCCCGAAAGGTACTCGGCGCCGCCGGTCGACACCTGGATGATGCCGTCGCTCTCGGCCTCGGCGAAACCGCGCAGCGCGGCGTTCAACGTCTGCGAGGAGGTCACGTTGATCGCCGGATATGCGAAACCATTGGCCTTGGCCCGGTCGAGCATCTCGGCGTAGACCTCTGGGGTCGCGATAGGCATCGGAAGTCATCTCCCTAGGAGGAACGAACAGGCTGGTGGAGGGCTCAACGCACCCTTGGGCAAGTATTCCGAAGCGGCGGCGTTCCAGGAAGGAGGAGCCCGGCTCCTGTTTGGGCCCGGCGTTCCCTTCCGTTCACCTGCCGGTCGGGTGTACCGGCACGGTGCGGGCCGCCCCGACATCGTGGTCTTCGCCCTCAGGTACTACCCTCTCGCACCCCGGAGCCGCCTGCCAGCGGTACCCTCGTCGGTGATGGACCTCACAAATCTTCTCGACGCCCAGTGGTGGATCGTCACCTTCGGGCTCATTGGCATCCTGGCGATCATCTTCGCCGAGACGGGCCTGCTCATCGGGTTCTTCCTGCCCGGTGACTCGCTGCTCGTGGTCGCCGGCATGGGGGCGTCCGCGGCGGTCGCCTCCTCGGTCGGCCTCGCCGCGCCGTTCCCGCTGCCGGTCCTGCTGGTCTGCGCGCCGCTGTGCGCGGTCGCGGGGGCGCAGCTCGGCCACTACATCGGCGCCAAGACCGGCCCGCGGCTGTTCTCCCGGCCCGACTCACGCCTGTTCAAGCGCGAGTACGTCGAGAAGGCCGAGCACTACTTCCAGAAGTTCGGCCCGTCGAAGGCCGTGGTGCTGGCCAGGTTCATCCCGATCGTCCGCACGTTCCTCAACCCGGTGGCCGGCATGCTCGGCATGCCCGCTCCCCGGTTCTTCCTGTGGAACGTCGTGGGCGGCGTCCTGTGGACCGAGTCGATGCTGCTCATCGGCTACTTCGCGGGCAACGCCATCCCGAACGTCGACCGCTACATCCTGCCCGGCGCCGCGGTGATCATCCTCCTGTCGGTGATCCCGATCATCCGCGAGATCATCAAGAGCCGCAAAGAGCCCAAGACGGTGACCGACCCGATCGCCGGCCCGGTCACCGAGCCCCGCGGACGCCACCACCGCGACGCTGCTCCGCCGTTCTAGAAGCACTTGGGCACCGGGCCGGTGACCAAGGACGTCCGGCCGCGGTGCCGCCGGCCCCGCCGCGCGCGGTCACCGGCGGCCATGCCGGTGCGTGAGGAACTCCTGGTTAGCGGCCATCGGGGGCCGCACAAGCGCTAACCTCCGATATGTGGGACGCCACAGGTCCGACCCTTTGGGCTTCGCCCGCCTGCTGCTCGTGGGCCTGGCGATCCTGGTGCTGCTCGGGCTCATCCTGCTGGGCGTCCTGTCCCTCGTCGGCTCGCTGAGCTCCGACGCCGAACCGGCGCCGACGGGCGCCGCCGCCACGACCGCGCCCCCCGCCGCCGACCTGCTTCCGTCCACGGCGACGTCCCCGTCCGCGTTCACTTCCGGGTCCACATCCGGGTCCACTTCCGCGTCCCCCGCCGTGACCGCCGCGCGGACCGCCTCGGGCGCCGAGGTGCCCACCGTGTTCGTCGAGTGCCGCGCCGACAGCTGCCCGCTGTTCGTCCGGGTCACCGGGGGCGACGTGGTCGAAGACCGCGACCTGTCCAGCGGCCAGCGGGCGGCGTACTTCCAGCCGGCCCTGGACGTGGTGCTCGGCGACGCCTCCACCGTGTACGTCGAGGTCAACGGCGAGCCGCGCTCCCCAGGCAAGCCCGGGGAGCGCCAGACCCTCACCGTCAAGCGCCGCCCGGCGCCCTGACCTGCTAGTCCAGACCGAGATCGGTCAGCGTGTAGGCCGTGCGGTAGGCCAGCCCGGCCGCCTCGATCGCCGCCGCCGCGCCGCGGTCGACGATGGTCGCCACCCCGGCGATCTCGGCGCCGGCCTCGCGCAGCGCCTCCACCGCGGTGAGCACCGAGGAGCCGGTGGTCGAGGTGTCCTCCACGGCCAGGACGCGCCGGCCGGCCACGTCGGGGCCTTCGATGCGGCGCTGCAAGCCGTGCGCCTTGCCCGCCTTGCGGACGACGAAGGCGTCCAGAGCGCGCCCGCGCGCGGCCGCAGCGTGCAGCATGGCCGCCGCCACCGGGTCGGCGCCGAGCGTCAGCCCGCCGACGGCGTCGTACTCCAGATCGTCGGTGAGGTCGAGCATCACCCGGCCGACGAGCGGGGCGGCGACCCCGTCCAGCGTGATACGCCGAAGATCCACATACCAGTCGGCCTCGCGCCCGGAGGAGAGCACGACCCGGCCGTGCACCACGCCCTTTTTCTTGATCTCGTCCAGCAGATTCTCACGGTCGCTCATGGGGCAAGCCTAGAGAGTCCCGAATGGACTCGACCGGCGGGCCACTCGTTTATCACCCCAGGTCGGTAATAGGAGGCAAACTGATACGGTCTGGCGTGAACGTTCCTCGATATGGTCAGGCGCGGGCCGAATCGCCGGGATTCACCCTCGCACGATCAGTGGCTTCATTACCCTGAGATAGGGCCGGGCTTCGGCTGCCACCGGACCTGGGCCATGTAGAAAGGGCGGTGTCGCGTGGATCGCTGCGCGCTGTTCGTGGACGCTGGCTATCTGCTGGCGGACGGCGCGATGGCCGTGCATGGGACCCGCCATCGCGAAGCCGTCGCCTGGGACTATCCCGGCCTGCTGGACCTGCTGTCAACGCTCGCGCGCGAGCGCACCGACCTGCCGCTGCTGCGCTGCTACTGGTACGAGGCGACGGTCGAGGGCCGGCGCACCCCCGAGCACGACGCGCTCGCCGACCTCCCCGGGCTCAAGCTGCGCCTCGCCCGCATCAGGCCCGGCCGCAGGGAGGGCGTGGACGCCCAGGTCCACCGCGACCTGATGACCCTCGCCCGCAACAACGCCATCTGCGACGCCGTCGTGGTCAGCGGCGACGAGGACCTGGCCCAGGTGGTCAGCGACGCCCAGGACCTCGGCATCCGCGTCACGGTGATCCACATCGCGGCCGAGGGCGGCTGGGCGGTGTCGCGCACGCTCCAGCAAGAGTGCGACGACCTCATCGAGATCGGCGGCGGCCACCTGCGGCCCTACGTCAACCTGGTCACCGGCAACGTCGCCGGGCCCGCCGACGGCGGCGCCACCTCCGGCAACGGCCACCGCCTGCCGCAGCCGGTGAGCAACGGCCGCTCCCGCGCCCACCACCAGAGTCGGCCGTCCGAGGTCCGGGCACCCCACGCGCTCGGCGCGGGCTCGCACGCCCCTCCCGCCGGTTCGCACGCCCCTCCGGCGGCCGATCCGTCCCCGGCCCCGCCCCCTCCCTACGATCAGTCCTCCTCGGGCCGCGCCTCGCTGGCCTCGCTGGTGGGGCCGGACACGCGCGGCTCCGGCGGCGCGCAGGGCTCGGGCGACTACCCTCCCTCGCCCGGGCAGGGCGCCCGCGAGGCCGACTACCCGTCCTCGTCGTCCGTGCCGGGTTCCGGCGCCGAGGTGCCGGCGTCCCGTGGCGACTACCAGGGCTCCTCGCCGGTGCCGGGGGCCCGCGAGGACTACCGCCTGGCTTCGGACGGGCAGGGTTCCGGCGACGACTACCACGGCTCGCCGGCCGGGCAGGGTTCCGGCGGCGACTACCGGGCCCTGTCGTCCGGGCAGGGGTCCGGCGGTGACTACCAGGGTCTGTCCTCCGGGCAGGGGTCCGGCGGTGACCATCCGCGCTCGTCGGTGGGGCCGGCGTCCCGTGGCGGCGACTACCAGGGCTCCTCGCCGGTGCCCGGGGCGCGCGGTGACTACCACCTGGCTTCGGGCGGGCAGGGTTCCGGCGACGACTACGCGAGCGCCGCCGGCGGGCAGGGCCCGTCCGGCCATCATCGCGGCTCCGCCGGGCACGGCTCCCTCGCTGCGGACTACCAGAGCACGCAGGGGTCCGGCGGCGACTATTCGTCCTCGCCGGCCGGGCAGGGGCGGCTCGGCTCCGACCACCACGCCTCCACCACCGGGCAGGGCCCGCGCGCCGCCGACCCGCAGGGGCCGCCCGCCGGTGCGGGCACGCTCGGCCCGAGTTCCTCCGGCTCGCTCGGCTCCGGCTCGCTCGGCCGGGAGGGCACCACGGCGGGCCAGGCGGGTGACTCCCACGGCCAGGGCTCGCGCCTGTCCGGTGGCCTGTCGTCCGGCGGCCTGACCTCGAGCGGTCCGGCGTCCGGCACGATCCCCTCCAGTCCCGCCTCCGGCGACCTGTCGGCGGGCGGCGGACTCACCATGGGCTTTCCCGCGATCACCGACCTGACCCCCGGCCCCTCCGCCGGTTCCGGCGGCCCGGTCTCCGGTGGTGCGTCGCAGGGGCGGCCCGGCGTCGACTCCGGCCCGTCGTCCGGCCCGTCGTCCGGCTCGGGGCGTCCCGGGGAGCCCTCGTCCGGCGGGGGCGGCCTCGCCTCCGGCGGCTCGCGGTCCGGCGGGGCGGCCCAGGGGAGCCCGTCCGCCGCCGGCCTGGGCGGGACCACCTCCAGCGGTCTCCCGGTGCGCTCACCGGGCGCCGGTCCCCGCGCCGGCGGCGCCCACGCGACCGGTGCGCACGGCGGCGGCTCCCACGCCTCGGGCTCGCAGGGGCCGGCCTCGGCGCAGGCCGGCGCACAGCGCTCCTCGCAGCCCGCACTCCCCGCCGCCTACTCCGGGTACGCCTCCGAGTCGCGCCCGTCATCCCACTCCGCGCCGTCCTCCGGCCCGCCGACCGGGCCGATGGCCGCGCCCGTCCCGCCGCAGCCCCCGGCCGTGCCGGGCCAGTACAGCATCGGCGGCTCCGGTGGCCCGGCCTACCCGGGGCCCCAGCTCGGCCCCTACACCGGCCCCCAGCCCGCTCCGGTGCCCGTCCAGAGCACGCCGGGCACCACCACGCTGGCCGACGCGGTGAAGGCCGCGCACAAGGAGGGCCACGACTTCGGCGAGTCCGTCGCCCGCGACGCCCCCGCCCTGTGGCTGGAGGCCGTGCTGGCCCGCAAGCCGCGCATGCCGTCCGACCTTGAGGCGCGGCTGCTCCAGGGCTCCTCGCTGCCCATCGACTTCCTGCTCCACGACGAGGTGCGCCACGCCCTGCGCCGGGGGTTCTGGGACGCGCTCGAACGCGCCCGCCGCTGACCCGGGCACGCTCCCTGCGAACTGAAGGGCCGCGCGGGCTCCTGGCCGGCGCGGCGGGCCGTGCCGGGGCCCCGATCCGGCGCCGTGGCTCCGCGGCCTATAACCGGCTCTGCGGCCTATGAGCGGCTCCGCGGCCTATGACAGGGCGTCGAAGCCCGCCCGCAGGTGCAGGATGCGCTCAGAGAGGTCCTTGACCGGGCCGGCCAGCGAGGCACTGCCGTTGGCCTGCGAGACGTGCTCCTCGACCCGCGCCAGCTCGTCCTCCACGGCCGACAGCCGCCGCGACAGCTCGGGCAGCACCTCGGCGCCGACCCCGTCGGGCAGTTCGACGGTCAGCCGCTCGCGCAGCAGGGCCGCCTGCTCGGTGAGCCGGCGGTTCATGTTGTACAGCTCGACGAACACCGACACCTTGGCCCGCAGCACCCACGGGTCGAAGGGCTTGGTGAGGTAGTCGACGGCGCCCGCGGCGTACCCGCGGAAGGCGTAGTCGGGGGCGCTGTCGACCACGGTCAGGAAGATGATCGGGATGTTGCGGGTGCGCTCGCGCCGCTTGATGTGCGCGGCCGTCTCGAAGCCGTCCATGCCGGGCATGCGCACGTCGAGCAGGATGAGCGCGAACTCGATGCTGAGCAGGGCCTTCAGCGCCTCCTCGCCCGAGCGCGCGCGCACGGCGACCACGTCCAGGGAGCTGAGGATGGCCTCGAGCGCGATGAGGTTCTCCTCGCGGTCGTCGACCAGCAGGATCTTGGCTCTGTCCGGCATCAACCGCGACCTTCCCTGTTGTCACCCGAGGGCACCCGGCCGCGCGTCAGCCAGCCCCGCAGGCGCTCGAGCAGCCGGTCGACGTCCACCGGCTTGGGCACGTAGTCGGACGCGCCCGAGGAGATGCTCTTCTCCCGGTCACCCTGCATCACCTTGGCGGTGAGCGCGATGATCGGCAGGTCGGAGAACTGCGGCATGCGGCGGATGGCGGAGGTGGTCGCCCAGCCGTCCATCTCGGGCATCATGATGTCCATCAGCACCAGGGCGACGTCCTCGTTGCGTTCGAGCTGCTCGATGCCCTCGCGGCCGTTCTCGGCGTACACGACGGTGGAGCCGTGCCGTTCGAGCACGCTCGTCAGTGCGAAGACGTTTCTGATGTCGTCGTCCACGATGAGGATCTTGGCGCCGTTCAGCGGGTCGTCGCCCTGCCAGACGCGGGCCTCGACGCTCTCGTTGAGCTGCGGGAGCCGCGTGTCCTCCTCGATCTCGGGCATCCGCGGCAGCTCGGAGGCCATGCCGATGCCGGGGCGGTCCTGCTGGGGGTGCCCGGACGGCGAGATCGCCGCGCCGCCGTTGCTGCCGTCGAGCGGACCGGCGTACCTGATGGGAAGGTGCAGCGTGAAGGTGCTGCCGTGCCCCGCCTCGCTCCTGGCGTGGATCTCGCCGCCGAGCAGGCGGGCGATCTCACGGCAGATGGACAGGCCGAGGCCGGTGCCGCCGTACTTGCGGCTGGTGGTGCCGTCGGCCTGGCGGAACGCCTCGAAGATCATTTCGAGCTTCTCCGGCGCGATGCCGATGCCGGTGTCCACCACCGAGAACGACAGGATCTCGTCGTTGTCGCGCAGAGTGCGGTCGATGTACGGCACGCCGTCGTCCGCGCGGCTGATGTTCAGCCGCACCTCGCCCTTCGGGGTGAACTTGACGGCGTTGGACAGCAGGTTGCGCAGCACCTGCTGCAGGCGCTGCTCGTCGGTGTGCAGGTTCTCGGGCACCGCGGGGTCGACCTCGACGGTGAACGACAGGCCCTTGTCCTGCGCGAGCGGCGCGAACGTCGCCTCGACGTACTCCACCAGCTTGGGCAGCGAGAGCTGCTGCGGGTGGATGTCCATGCGGCCCGCCTCGACCTTGGACAGGTCGAGGATGTCGTTGATGAGCTGGAGCAGCGCGGACCCGGCGCCGTGGATGGTGCGGGCGAACTCCACCTGCTTGGCGGTCAGGTTGCCCTCGGCGTTCTCCGACAGCAGCTTGGCCAGCACCAGCAGGCTGTTCAGCGGGGTGCGCAGCTCGTGGGACATGTTCGCGAGGAACTCGGTCTTGTAGCGGGAGGACACCGCGAGCTGCTCGGCGCGCTCCTCCAGTGTGCGGCGGGCCTGCTCGATCTGGAAGTTCTGGATCTCGATGGCGCGGTTCTGCTTGGCCAGCAGCGCCGCCTTGTCCTCCAGCTCGGCGTTGGACCGGCGCAGCTCCTCCTGCTGGCGCTGCAGCTCGTCGGAGCGCTCGCGCAGCTCGGTGGTGAGCCGCTGGGACTCGGTGAGCAGGCCCTCGGTGCGGGAGTTGGCGATGATGGTGTTCATCGTCACGCCGATGGTCTCGACGAGCTGGTTGAGGAAGGCCAGGTGGGCCTCCCCGAACTGGCTGAAGGAGGCCAGCTCGAGCACGCCGAGCACCTGCTTCTCGAACAGGACCGGCAGCACGACGATCTGCGCGGGCGTCGACCGGCTCAGCCCGGACTCGATGGTGAGGTAGGCGGCGGGCACGTCGTCCAGCACGATCGGCCGGCCCTCGGAGGCCGCCTGGCCCACGATGCCCTGCCCGAACTTGAAGCTCTGCCGGGCGCTGCGCCCCGGTCGCACGCCGTACCCGGCGATCAGCGTGAGCTCGTCGTCGGCCGGGCTCTCGACCATGTAGAAGGCGCCGTAACGGGCCGAGACCAGCGGGGTGAGCTCGGTCATGATCAGCTTGGCGACCTCCATGAGGTCGCGGTGCCCCTGCATGAGGCGCGAGACGCGGGCCAGGTTGCTCTTGAGCCAGTCTTGCTCCTGGTTGGCCTTGGTGGTGGCGACCAGGTTGGACACCATCGTGTTGATGTTGTCCTTCAGGTCGGCCAGCTCGCCCTGCGCCTCGACGGTGATCGAGCGGGTCAGGTCGCCGCGGGCGACCGCGCTGGTGACCTCGGCGATGGCCCGCACCTGCGTGCTGAGGCTGCTGGCAAGCTCGTTCACGCTCTCGGTGAGCTGCTTCCAGGTGCCCTGGACGCCCTCGACGCGGGCCTGGCCGCCGAGCTGCCCCTCGGAGGCCACCTCGCGGGCCACGCGGGTGACCTCGGAGGCGAACGACGAGAGCTGGTCGACCATGCGGTTGATGGTCGTCTTCAGGACGAGGATCTCGCCCTGAGCGTCCACGTCGATCTTCCTGGACAGGTCACCCTTGGCGACCGCCGTGGTGACCTCGCCGATGTTGCGCACCTGGTAGGTCAGGTTGGTGGCCATGGAGTTGACGTTGTCGGTGAGGTCCTTCCAGACGCCCGACACCCCGCGCACCCGGGCCTGGCCGCCGAGCTGGCCCATGGTGCCGACCTCGCGGGCCACCCGGGTCACCTCGTCGGCGAACAGCGAGAGCTGGTCCACCATCGTGTTGACGGTGTCCTTGAGCTGCAGGATCTCGCCCTGCGCGTCCACCGTGATCTTCTTGGACAGGTTGCCCTGGACCACGGCGGTGGAGACGGCGGCGATCTGCCGCACCTGGGAGGTCAGGTTGTTGGCCATGAAGTTGACGTTGTCGGTGAGGTCCTTCCAGACCCCGGACACGCCGTGCACCTGCGCCTGGCCGCCGAGCTGGCCCTCCGAGCCCACCTCGCGGGCCACGCGGCTCACCTCGGAGGCGACCAAGGAGAGCTGGTCGACCATGGTGTTGATCGTGGACTTGAGCTCGAGGATCTCGCCCTGGGCGTCCACGTCGATCTTCTTGGACAGGTCGCCGCCGGCCACGGCCTTGGTGACCTGGGCGATGTTGCGCACCTGGTAGGTGAGGTTGTTGGCCATGGAGTTGACGTTGTCGGTGAGGTCCTTCCAGACCCCCGAGACGCCCTTGACCTCGGCGCGCCCGCCGAGCTGGCCCTCGGTGCCGACCTCACGGGCAACCCGGGTGACCTCATCGGCGAACAGCGAAAGCTGGTCGACCATCGTGTTCAGGGTCGTCTTCAGCTCGAGGATCTCGCCGCGCGCGTCGGCGGTGATCTTCTTGGACAGATCGCCCTGCGCGACCGCCGTGGCCACGGTGGCGATGCCGCGCACCTGGCTGGTCAGGTTGCTCGCCATGACGTTGACGTTGTCGGTGAGGTCCTTCCAGACGCCCGACACGCCGCGCACCCGCGCCTGGCCGCCCAGCTCGCCCTCGGTGCCGACCTCGCGGGCGACCCGGGTGACCTCCTCGGCGAAGGCCGAGAGCTGGTCGACCATGGTGTTGACGGTGTTCTTGAGCTCCAGCATCTCGCCGACGGCGTCGACGGTGACCTTGCGGCTCAGGTCGCCCCGCGCGACGGCGGTGGTGACCACGGCGATGTCGCGCACCTGGGCGGAGACCCTGCTGGACATGGTGTTCACGGCCTCGGTGAGGTCGCGCCAGCTTCCGGACATGCCGCGGAGGTTCGCCCGGCCGCCGAGCTGGCCCTCCGAGCCCACCTCGCGCGCGACCCGGGTCACCTCGGAGCTGAACAGGGAGAGCTGGTCGACCATGCCGTTGATCGCCTTGCCGAGGCGCCGCACCTCGCCCTTGGCCGTGCGCCCGACCTCCAGGCGCTGGGACAGGTCGCCCTGAGCGACGGCGTCCAGCACGTCGGCGGCGCTGCTCACCGGGCCCACGAGCGCGTCGATCAGGTCGTTGACCGAATGGACGCTCTCGGCCCACAGTCCGACGCCGGGGCCGGGGACCAGGCGGACGGTGGAACGCCCTTCCTTGACGACCTCGCGGCTCACGCGGATCAGCTCGTTGGCCAGATGCTCGCGGCGATCGGCCACCTCGTTCAGCAGTAGCCTGGTCTCACTGAGGATGCCTGGAGCGGCGTAGGGCACCCGTTTCCTGAAGTCGCCGTCGCGCCAGGACATCAGCGTTTCCAGGAACGGCCGGAGATCGGACTCGGTATAGGACCGCTCCGAACCGGCTCCCACGGTCGGGGTACCCTTCATGAAGCCTCCTTCACGCTGTTCGGGCGGGATGCGGAGTAGTGCCAGTCTGGCATGAAGGACGCTATGCGGTCGCCCTGTCGATCGACCGCGTGTAACCGCCGACTGTGGTAAGCACGGTGTAATGACAAGTTCTTCCCGGGGTGTGCTGGCCGCGTCTTTCGCGCCCGGCGGGACGGCCCTACCATCAGCCGCGCGGTTCACCCGCGAGGTCATGACCGCCTGGGCGGCCGCGCCCATCAGCATGGAGGCCGAGCGGCTGACAGGAGAGCTCGTCTCCGAAATCGGCGATGTCCCTTTTGAGATTGTATGGGTCCATCAGGGAGATTCACTCCAGATAGAGGTGCGAGAGAAGGAGCCCGGAGAGGTTCCGGTGGTCCCTCCGTCCAGCTCCGTCACGGTCTGGGGGGTCAGCTTCTCCGGCGCGCACCGCACCCGCTGGGCCCGCATAGCCCTGCCCGGCGCCGGCGACGCCTCCCGCCCGGTGTCCGACTGGACCGGCAAGCGCACCTCGCAGGGGCCCGGCTGGCTGGGCTTCCTCGCCGACGCCAGCGACCTGCTCGCCGGGACGCTCGACCCCGACATGGTCCCCGCCCTGATCGCCCAGATCGTGGTGCCGCGGCTGGCCACCTGGTGCGCCGTCTACACCACCGGCTCCGACGGGGGGCCGCTCGACCTGGCCTACCTGTGGCACGCCGACGAGGCCCGCATCGACGGCCTGCGCGAGGAGCTCGACGAGGTCACCGTTCCCTCGGTGGACAACCTCACCCCGGTGCCGATCCAGCTCGGTGACTGGCAGTCACTGGCCTTCCCGCTCGTCGCGCGCGGACGCAGCCTCGGCATGATGTGCCTGGGCCGCGCGGGCCGCTTCCCCGACGACGTCGCCCAGCTCGCCGAGGACCTCGGCCGGCGCGCCGCGCTCGCGATGGACAACGCGCGCCTGTACGCTCAGCAGGCCGATGCCAACCGGGCCCTCCAGCGCAGCCTCCTGCCGCCCGGCACCCCCGCCGAGACCCCCGGCCTGGACTACTCGGTGGTGTACGAGCCGGCGGGCGAGAACAACGAGGTCGGCGGCGACTTCTACGACCTGTACGCCGTCGGCGAGGGCACCTGGCGGTTCGCCATCGGCGACGTCTGCGGCACCGGCCCGCAGGCGGCGGCCGTCACCGGCCTGGCCCGCCACACGCTGCGCCTGCTGGCCCGCGAGGGGTACGACGTGGCCTCGGTCGTCTCGCGGCTCAACCGGGCCATCCTGGAGGAGGGCGAGCGCGCCAGGTTCCTCACCCTGCTGCACGGCGAGATCCGCCGCACCGCGGGCGGCCTGGACCTCTCGCTGATCTCCGCCGGGCATCCCGAGGCGCTGCGGCTGCGGCCGAGCGGCGTCGTGGAGAGCGTGGTCACCTCCCAGTCGCTGCTCGGCGTCTTCCCCGAGGCCGAGTTCGTCGCCGACCAGGTGCATCTCGGGCCCGGCGACGTCCTGCTCGGCGTCACCGACGGCGTCACCGAACGCCGCTCGGGCGGCCGGCTGCTGGACGACGACGGCGGGCTGTCCAAGCTGCTGGCCGAATGCGCCGAACTGTCCGCCCGCGCCGTCGCCGAGCGCATCCGCCGCGCCGTCGAGGACTTCGCCATCGAACCCAGCGCCGACGACCTCGCCATCCTGGTTCTCAGAGCCGTGTGACTCGGCCTCGCCGCGCTCGGCGGGCTCGGGGCGCCTTCGAGGCGGCGCCCTTCGTCGTCGTCCGGGGGGTCAGGAGGAGGGGGCGGGGGCGGGTTGGGGGATGCCGAGGTGTTTGCAGGCGAAGTCGATCTGGGCGGCCATCTGGCGGATGCGCTCCTCGATGACCAGGCTGGCGTGGCCGGCCGGGTAGCGGTAGACCTCGTGCTCGTGGCCCCGCTCCTCCAGCTTGTCCAGGTACTTCTCGATCTGCCCGATCGGTGAGCGCGGGTCGTTCTCGCCCGCCAGCACCAGCAGCGGCGCCTGGAGCGCGTCCAGGTAGGTGATCGGGGACGACGCCGCGTACAGCTCGGGCACCTCCTGCGGTGAGCCGCCGAACAGCGCCCGGTGGTAGGCGCGCAGGCCCTCGGTCTCGTCGCTGTAGGCCGCCGCGTGGTCGGTGATCGGCACGGCGGCGATGCCGGCCGCCCACCACTTGGGCTGGGTGGCCAGGCCGAGCAGCGTGAGGTAGCCGCCCCAGGAGGCGCCGGCGAGGACCATGCGGTCCGGGTCGGCCACGCCGTGGCTCACGGCCCACTCGCGGACGGCCGCCACGTCGGCCAGTTCGATGTGGCCCACGTCGCCGCGCAGCGCGTCCCGCCACGCCGAGCCGTAGCCGGTGGAGCCGCGGTAGTTGACCCGGACGACGGCGAAGCCGACGTCGACCCAGGCGGCGACGTTCGGCATGAAGGAGTCGTCGTCCTGCGCCGCCGGGCCGCCGTGCAGCAGGAACACCGTGGGGTAGGGCGGGTTGCCGATGGTCGGGCGCGAGACCAGGGCGTGGATGCGCCCGCCGGGCCCGTCCACGTGGACGTCCTCCAGCGGCACGGACGGCGGGGCCGAGGGACCCGACTGGTTCATGACGACGTGGCCGTCGCTGGCCCTGATGATCGGGGGCCGCGCCGCGCTCGACCAGGAGTACTCGACCGTGCCGTCGGGCCGGGGCATCGCGTCGTGGATCACGCCGTGCGGGGTCTTGATCTCCGTCAGGTGGCCGCCGCCGAGGTCGTACCGGTACAGCTCGGTGCGGGCCCGGTCGTTGTGGCCGATCAGCACCGCCCGCCCGTCGTGGTACCAGTCGGCGGTGATCTCGCCGGGCACGCGCAGCCAGATCTCGCGCTGCTCGCCGGTCACCGGGTCCCACACCAGCGGCTCGCGGCGTCCGCGCCGCTCGTGCAGGGCGAGGATGCGCCGGTCGGCCATGGTGGGAGCGAACCGTACGCCGGAGAAGCCCTTGCCCGGCCCGTCGTGCAGGTCGCCGGCGAGGTGCCCGTTCGGCCGCAGCACGCGCAGGGCGGGGTGGCGGGAGTCACCGTGCTCGCTGTGGCTCACGGCGATGAGCGAGCCGTCGAGCGAGATGCCGGCGACCTGCGCGAACTCGCGGGACTCATAGATCAATGTCGGCTTCTCGTCGCTGCCGACGCGGACGTGGAACACCTGGAAGCCGTGGCGGCTGCTGCGGCCGACGGCGGCGGTGCCGACGGCCGACAGGGCGAGGCCGGTCGGGTGCCCCGGGGCGAGGTCGGGGTGCGCGGGCATCTCGGGGCCGCCGGTGAACGGCTGGCGCATCCAGATGCCGAACTCGTCGCCGTAGGTGTCGGAGAACCACCAGATCCACTGGCCGGTCGGATCGATGGCGGCGTGCGAGGTGCCGCGCGGGCGGCTGGTGACCTGGCGCGTGGCCCCGTTCGAGCGGTCCCAGGCGTGGATCTCCCACACGCCGGAGATGTTGCAGCGGTACACGGCGCGGGCCGGGGCCAGCCGTGCCCAGGTGGGCAGGGTCATACGTGCCGCGCGGAACCTGGCCTGCCAGCGTTCCTCGGCCTTCATGGGCGTGCCCCTCCCTCACGCTCTCCCGGACCGGGATCGGCGGGTTGCCGTTAAGTATGTCGCTTCTGTACGGAAGATGGCCTACAAAGTTAGGGAAATTCGTAATTCGAATGTGCCTAGGCGATCTTACGGAACAGAGAGATCCGGCACGACATCTGCACGGTCACCGGGTCCGGAAGGCGAAGGATTTCCCGTCGGAGCGCCTGTGCGTCGGTGTGCCAGGCGCTCGGGCCCATGCCGGCCACGGTCTCGACGGCCTGGTGGTCCAGCCGCATCCCGGCCTCCTCGACGATCGTCCCCGCCTCGGCGAAGCGGCCCGCGAGCGCCTCCCCGACGCGCCGCTCCTTGTCGTCGTCCACCGACAGCAGGCCGAGTTCCTCCACCAACGGCGCCAGGTGCCGCGAGGTCGGGGTGACCACGGCCAGCGTGCCGCCGGGGCGCAGCACGCGGGCGAACTCCGGGCCGTTGCGCGGCGCGAACACGTTCAGCAGCACGTCCGCGCACGCGTCCCTGACCGGCAGGGGGCGCCACACGTCCGCCACCACCGCGCCGATGCGGGGGTGGGCCCGGGCGGCGCGCTTCAGCGCGTGCTTGGAGACGTCCAGCGCGATGCCCGTGTCCGCGGGGCTCATCACCTCGGCCAGGTAGTGGCCGGTGCCCGCCCCGGCGTCCAGGATCACCGCGGGCCCGTGCCCGCCGGCCGTGTGCGCCGGGATGTCCATTCCAGGCCCACGCTCGCCGGCCGCTGGTGCCGTACCGCCCGTTCCGGGCATGTCCGCCATGCCGTGCCGTCCCGCGTCTCCCGATGGCAAGCCGCCGGGGGCGAGGACCGGGGCGGGGCGCAGCAGCTCGCGCAGGCGGCGGGCCAGTGGGGCGAAGTGACCCGCGCCGAGGAACGCCGCCCGTGCCGCGACCATGGGCGGCGTGTCGGCCGTACCCGGCGCCGCCGAGCCGGTGAGCAGACTCACATAGCCCTGCTTGGCGACGTCGTAGGCGTGCCCCTGCCCGCACCGCACCACACCGCCGGCCAGGGCGAGATCGCCCCGGCAGACCGGGCACAGCAGGTACGGGATGACGTCGGCGAGCATTCCCCCATCATCCCCGAATGCCGGAACCGCCCCGTCCGCTGATCCCCGAATGCCCGAACCGGCCCGTCCGCCCGGCTCGTCCTTCACCGATGGCCGGAGACGCGGCCTGCCTCCCACCGGCCGCCGGTGAGGCCCGGCTCGCCCCTCACTGGCGGCCGGTCCGCCCGCGGGCCGCCTGTACGCGCACCGCGATGCCGTCGAGCAGACTGAGCAGCCCGAACTCGAAGAGGCTGTCCAGGTCCAGCTCGACCCCGGGGGACCGCAGAATCCGCGAGAAGGCCGGGAACTCTCCGGAGGAGAAGAGCCCGGCGAAGGCGGGGGCCTGCGCCGCCATCCACTCGTCGTCGGTGACCCCGCTCTCCTGCCGCGCCTGCGCCTCCCCTTCGAGGTTGACGGCCACGCCGTGCACGTAGCTGTACACGGTGACCACCAGGTGCAGGAGCTCGTTCGGCCGCAGCCCCAGACCGGTGAGGCCCTGCATCACCCACTCGGTGCCCGCGAGCGCGTTGTGCGACATCAGGGGACGGGTGAACGACTGCACCTGGGCGAGCCAGGAATGCCGGCGGTACATCGCCCAGTGCTGCCGGGCGACCAGCTCCAGCCGCTCGCGCCAGGTGCGGGCGGAGGGAACGGGGGTGAACTCCGCGCCGAACACGGTGTCGGCCATCAGCAGGACGAGCTCGTCCTTGCCCTGGACGTGCCGGTAAAGCGACATGGTGGGCACGCCGAGGGCGGCGGCGGCCCTGCGCATCGACAGGGCGGCGATGCCCTCGGCGTCGGCGATCTCGATGGCGGTGCGGACCAGGCGCGCGCGGGCCGGGTCCCGCCCGTCGTCCGCCGCCGCGGGCTCACGGTGCCGCACGGGAACAGGCTCGGGGACGCGCACCACGGTGCCGACCCCCGGTTTCGGCTGCACGAGCCCCTCCTGGCGGAGCGTCGCGAGGACCTTGGTGGCGGTCGCCATGGCCACGCCCCACTCGCCGGTGATCTGCCGGGTCGAGGGCACCCGGTCTCCGGCGCGCAGCTCGCCGGAGGTGATGCGGCGCCGGATCTCACGGACGATCCGGGCGTACGGCGGCTCCGGTCGTGTCCCGGGACGGTCCACGGGGGCTCCTTCCGCTGGGCGCGGCGCGCGGGGGGCGTCGCCGAGCGTACTAGTGCACCAGGAACACCCGCCGGCCGCCGACCGGCGGGCGCCGCCGGTGGTGAACAGACGATTCCCGGCGTGTTTTAGGTGTGCCGGTCTCCTGACGCACTAGTGCTCATGATGACATCGTCGCAGTTCATTGCGTCAGTACACCGTACAAACTACCTTGCACGCATCGGCCCGTACACCGTACATACATCCCCCGACATGGCCGAGGAGGCTGTGATGAACCGAAGTGTCCTGATCAACGGTGCGAGCATCGCCGGGCCCGCGCTGGCCTTCTGGCTGCGCCGCCACGGGTTCGACCCGGTCGTCGTGGAGCGGGCTCCGGCGTTCAGGGAGGGCGGTCACGCGATCGACCTGCGCGGGGTCGCCCACGAGGTGGTCAGGCGGATGGACCTGTCGGCCGAGGTCCGGCGGGCGAGCATCGGCACGCGCGGCATGTCGTTCGTCGACGCCTCGGGCAGGCCGCGGGCGAGCATGCCCGTGGAGCTCCTCGGCGGCGAGGGCGCGGTCGGCGAGATCGAGATCCTGCGCGGCGACCTGTCGCGCGTGCTGTACGATGTCACCCGCGGCGACACCGAGTACATCTTCGGTGACCACGTCACCGCGCTCGCCGACGACGGAGACGGAGTCGAGGTGAGGTTCGCCGGCGGCGGCAGGCGCCGGTTCGGCCTGGTGGTCGGCGCGGACGGCATCCACTCGGCGATCCGTGCGCTCGTCTTCGGGCAGGAGGCCGGATTCGCCCGCCATCTCGGCTCCTACACCTCCTACTTCACCATCCCCTACCCCGTGGCCCACGATCGGTGGGACCGCTACCACACTCCGCTCGGCGGCCGCGCGGTGGCCATCCGGCCCACTCCCCGGCCGGACGAGGCCAAGGCGCTGTTCGGCTTCACCTCGCCGCCGCTGTCCTACGACCGGTACGACGCCGACCGGCAGAAGAAGATCATCGCCGACCGGTTCGCGGACGTCGGCTGGGAGGTCCCCCGGCTGCTTTCGGCCATGTGGGAGGCCCAGGACTTCTACTTCGACACCATCGGTCAGATCCACATGGACCGCTGGTCCAGCGGCCGGACCGTCCTGCTGGGCGACGCGGCGTACTGCCCCTCGTCCCTCAGCGGCCTCGGCACCAGCCTGGCCCTGGTGGGCGCGTACGTGCTCGCGGGCGAGCTGGCCGCCGCCGGCGGCGACCACCGCGCCGGGTTCGCCGGGTACGAGCGCGAGATGCGCGGGTACGTCACGGCGTCCCAGGCGCGGGCCGGCGGCGGCGAGACGGGCTTTCTGTTCCCCAGGACGAAGGCGCACGTTCTGATGCGCGACATGATGATCAGATCGCTGCCTTACGTGCCGTGGCGGGGCCTGATCGTCAAGCGGCTCCAGCAGGCCGACGCCATCACGCTCAAGGACTATTCGAGCTGACGGCGCCGGCCGTGGCCGGGGCTCAGGCGGGGACGGATGCCACGCCGGGGGCCAGGAACGGGCGGCCGTTGACTGCGGCGGAGACGCCGGTCCTGTCCAGGTACGGCGTGATACCGCCGGTGTGGAACGGCCACCCGGCCCCGAGGATCATGCACAGGTCGATGTCCTCGGCGGCCGCGACGACCCCCTCGTCCAGCATCAGGCGGATCTCCTCGGCCAGCGCCCGCAGCGCCCGGTCGCGCACCTGCTCCGCGTCCGGTCCGGACGCTCCCGACGCCTCGAAGATCTGCCGCGCCTCCGGGTCGATGGAGAAGTCCGGGGCGTAGACGCCCGGCTTGCCGGCCTTGACGAGGGTCGCCAGGTTGGCCGAGACCCCGTACCGGCCGGGGAACGCCTCGTGCAGCGTCTCGGCGACGTGCAGGGCGACCGCCGGCCCCACGAGCTGGAGCAGCGTGAACGGCGTCATCGGCAGCCCGAGCCCGTCCAGCGCGTGGTCGGCGACCTCGATCGGGGTGCCCTCGTCCACGGCGCCGATGACCTCGCCCATGAAGCGGGTGAGCAGCCGGTTCACCACGAACGCCGGGGCATCCTTGACCAGGACGCTGGACTTGCGCAGCGCCTTGCCGACCGCGAAGGCCGTGGCCAGCGAGGCGTCGTCGGTCCTGTCCGCCCGGACGATCTCCAGCAGCGGCAGCACGGCGACGGGGTTGAAGAAGTGGAAGCCCACCACCCGCTCGGGGTGGCGCAGCCCGGCCGCCATCGCCGAGATCGACAGCGAGGAGGTGTTGGTGGCGAGCACGCATTCAGGGGAGACCACGGCCTCCACCTCGGCGAAGACCTGCTTCTTCACCGCCAGGTCCTCGAAGACGGCCTCGATGACGAAGTCGGCGTCGGCGAAGGCGTCCTTGGTCAGCGAGCCGGTGACCAGCCCCTTCAGCCGGTTGGCCTGGTCACCGGTGATCCGCCGCTTGCCGAGCAGCTTGTCCACCTCGGCGTGGACGTAGCCGACACCCTTGTCCAGGCGGGCCTGGTCGAGGTCGGTGAGGACGACCGGCACCTCGAGGCGGCGGGCGAACAACAGGGCGAGCTGCGAGGCCATCAGGCCCGCGCCGACCACGCCCACCTTGGTGACCTTGCGGGCCAGCGCCTTGTCGGGGGCGCCCGCGGGCCGCTTGGCCCGCCGCTGTACCAGGTCGAAGGAGTACAGCCCGGCGCGCAGCTCGTCGCCCATCAGCAGGTCGGCCAGCGCGTCGGTCTCGGCCTGGAAGCCGGCGTCGCGGCCGGCCGTGCGCGCCTGCTCCACCAGGTCCAGCGCCCGGTACGGGGCGGGCGAGGCGCCGCGCAGCTTGAGGTCCACGAGCGTCCTGGCGCCTGCGACCGCGGCCTTCCACCCCTCGGCGTCCTCGGTGAACGGGTGGCGCGAGACGGCGGCCTCGCCGGTGAGCACGCGCGCGGCCCAGCGCAGCGACTCCTCCAGGAAGTCGGCCGGCTCGAAGACCGCGTCGGCGACGCCCAGCTTGAACGCCTCGGTCCCCTTGATCATCCGGTTCTGGGACAGCGGGTTCTCGACGATCAGCTTGAGCGCGTTCGCCGGGCCGATGAGGCGGGGGAGCAGCTGCGTGCCGCCCCAGCCCGGCACCAGGCCGAGGAAGCACTCGGGCAGCGCGACCGCGGGGACGCCGGAGGAGATCGTCCGGTAGGTGCAGTGCAGCGCCACCTCCAGGCCGCCGCCCATGGCCGCCCCGTTCACGAACGCGAACGAGGGCACCTCCATCTCGCCGAGCCGGCGGAACACCTCGTGCCCGAGCCGGCCGAGCGCCTCGGCCTGCTCCCGCCCGCGCACCAGCGCCGCGCCCTTGAGGTCGGCGCCGACGGCGAAGATGAACGGCTTGCCGGTGAGGCCGACCGCCGCGATGTCGGTGCGGTCGCAGATGGCGTCCAGGGCCTTGTCCAGCTCGGCCAGGCCACGCGGGCCGAAGGTGTTCGGCTTGGTGTGGTCGAAGCCGTTGTCCAGGGTGATCAAAGCCATGGTGCCCGCGCCCCCCGGGAGCCGCACGTCGCGGACCAGGGCGTGGGTGACGACCTCGTCGTCGAAGATGCCGGTGATATCGGTGACGCCGCTCACTTGCCGCCCTCCCAGGCGAGGTTCTCCCAGACGACCGTTCCGCCCATGCCCATGCCGACGCACATCGTCGTCAGGCCGTAGCGCACCCCCGGGTTCTCGCCGAACTCGCGGGCGAGCTGCGTCATGAGCCGCACGCCGGAGGAGGCGAGGGGGTGGCCGAAGGCGATCGCGCCGCCGTAGGGGTTGACGCGCGGATCGTCGTCGGCGATGCCGAAGTGCGACAGGAAGGCCAGCACCTGCACGGCGAAGGCCTCGTTGATCTCGATGAGGCCGATGTCGCCGATGGACAGCCCGGCCAGGCGCAGCGCGCGCTCGGTGGAGGGGATGGGCCCGACGCCCATCACCTCGGGGTCGACCCCGGCGAAGGCGTAGGAGACCAGCCGCATCTTCGGGGTGAGACCGAGCTCGGCGGCGGTGTCCGCGGCGGCGATGATGCTGCCGGTGGCGCCGTCGTTCAGGCCCGCCGAGTTGCCGGCGGTCACGTGGCCGTGCGCGCGGAAGGGCGTCTTCAGCGCCGCCAGGCCCTGCATGGTGGTGCCGGGCCGCGGCGGCTCGTCCTCGGTGGCCAGGCCCCAGCCTTCCGCGGCCTTGCGGGTCGCCATCGGCACCAGGTCGGGCTGGATCTTGCCGTTGGCGTACGCCTTGGCCACCTTCTCCTGGGAGGCGACCGCGTAGGCGTCGGCGCGCCCCTTGTCGATCTCGGGGTAGCGGTCGTGCAGGTTCTCGGCGGTCATGCCCATGATCAGGGCGGAGCCGTCGACGAGCTTCTCGGACATGAAGCGCGGGTTGGGGTCGACGCCCTCGCCCATCGGGTGGCGGCCCATGTGCTCGACGCCGCCGGCGATGGCGACGTCGTAGGCGCCGAAGGCGATGCCGCCCGCGACGGTGGTGACGGCGGTCATCGCGCCGGCGCACATGCGGTCGATGGCGTATCCGGGCACCGACTTGGGCAGCCCGGCCAGGACGGCGGCCGAGCGGCCGATGGTCAGGCCCTGGTCGCCGATCTGGGTGGTGGCCGCGATGGCGACCTCGTCGACGCGCTCGGGTGGCAGTTGCGGGTTGCGCCGCATCAGTTCACGGATGACGCGGACGATCAGGTCGTCCGCGCGGGTCTCGGCGTACAGGCCCTTGGGGCCCGACCGGCCGAAAGGTGTGCGCACGCCGTCGACGAACACGACGTCACGGGACGAAGGCACGGCTGCTCCTCGCTGCTGGATGGCTTCCGCCTACATGCTACTCGCGAGTAACATGATGCCACGGCTCTTCATTCCCCTTACCCCGGGGTCAGGCGATGCCCGCGAGAATGGTGCGCACCAGCCCCGCGGTGAAGTCCTCCACGCTCTTCGGCGAGCCCTCCTCGCCCATGAACAGCCGCAGGAACGCCCGCTGGTAACAGGCGCCGAGCAACAGCGCCGCCGCCGAGCCGGTGTCGGCGTCGGCGCGCAGGCGGCCGTTCTCCCGCAGGACGCCCAGATACCCGGCCACCGCGGTCAGCGGCTTGTGCGGACCGGCGTTCAGCTTGCGCAGCTCTTCCCGGTGCCGCTCCAGCAGGGCCGGCTCGGCGAACAGCGAGGAGCCGATCGGCATGCTCGCCTCGTAGAACAGCGTCGCCGCCCGGGCGATCTCGACGAGGCACTCCTCGGTCGTGCGCCCGCCGGGGTCGGCGGACAGCCGCTCGATCAGCGACCCGAGCGCGGGCAGCCGCTCGCTCAGGACGGCGATGAACATCTCCTCCTTGCCGGTGAAGTGCCGGTAGAGAGCCGCCTCGGAGATCCCGGCCTCGCGGGCGATCTCCTTGGTGGTGACGTGGGCCAGACCCACCGTGCGCATGAGGTGCTCGGCGGAGTCGAGGATGCGCTCACGGGTGCGGGCGCCGGCGGCCGTGCGCGGCTGGGGCATCGGGATGGCGGGCCTCTCGGTCGGTGCGGCTTTTGGCTGCCTATGGAAGGGGTACTCATCCTATGATGTGAGTGAGTACTCACCAACCTTTGGGGGACGTCTCATGAAGCTCACCGTTTTCGGCGCCACCGGGCGCACCGGCCGGGAGGTCGTCAGGCAGGCGCTGGACGCCGGGCACCAGGTCACCGCCGTGGTCCGCGACCCCGCCCGCCTCCCCATCAGCCACGGCGCGCTCGAGGTGATCACAGCGGAGGTGACCTCGCCGGACGCGCTGCGCCCCGTGCTGGCGGGCCGCGACGCCGCGATCTCCGCGCTCGGCCCGAACGGCAGGAAGGACGTGGGCATCGCCTCCAGGGCGCTGACCTCCATCGTCCGCGCCATGGAAGGCGGCGACGCCCGCAGGCTCGTCACCCTCAGCGCCGTCCCGGTCGGCCCGATCCCCGACGGCGAGCCGCTCATCTACCGCGCCGTGGTCCTGCCCCTCATCCAGCGCATCTTCCGCGACGGGTACGCCGACCTTCGCGCGATGGAGGACGAGGTGCGGCGCAGCTCGCTCGAATGGACGGTCGTCCGGCCGCCGAGGCTGACCGACAGACCGCCGACCGGCAGGTACCGTCGCGTCGTCGGCGGCAACGTGGCACGCGGCCACACCATCTCCCGGGCCGACCTCGCCCACGCGCTGCTGGACTGCCTGGACGACCCGGCCACCGTCAAGCAGGCCGTCGGCGTCGCCAACTGAGGTCAGGTCCGGCCGGCCGGCTCCGTCGCGTCAGGTCGAGCTCACCTGGCGCAGGAAGGCGGCGTTGGAGGGCGTCTCGCGCAGGCGGGCGAGCAGCGCGCCCAGGGCCTGCTCGCGATCGAGGCCCGACAGTGCGCGCCGCAGCTTCCACACGACCTCGCGCTCCTCGGCCGTCAGGAGCAGCTCCTCGCGCCGGGTGCCGGAGGCGGCCACGTCGACGGCGGGGAAAAGGCGCTGCTCGGCGAGCGCCCGGCTCAGCCGCAGCTCCATGTTGCCCGTTCCCTTGAACTCCTCGTAGAAGAAGTCGTCCATCCGCGAGCCGGTCTCGGCCAGCGCGGTGGCGAGGATGGTCAGCGATGCGCCCTCGCGGGTGGCCCTGGCGGCGCCGAACAGGCGTTTGGGCAGGTGGACGGCCTGCGCGTCCACCCCGCCCGTGAGCGTCTTGCCGCCGCCCGGCGCGATGACGTTGTAGGCGCGGCCGAGGCGGGTCAGCGAGTCGAGAAGGACCACGACGTCGGTCCCGCGCTCGACCAGCCGCTTGGCCCGCTCGACCGCCAGCTCGGCGATCAGCGTGTGGTCGCGCTCCGGCCGGTCGAACGTCGAGGCGACCACCTCGCCGCGCACCGACTCACGGAAGTCGGTGACCTCCTCGGGCCGCTCGCCGACCAGGACGACCATGAGGTGGGCGCCGGGATGGTTGCGGGTGACGGCGTCGGCGATGGCCTTGAGCACCATCGTCTTGCCGGCCTTGGGCGGCGCGACGATCAGGCCGCGCTGCCCCTTGCCGACGGGCGTCAGCAGGTCGACCAGCCGGGTGGCCGGCGAGCCGGTCTCCAGGGTCAGGCGCTCGTGCGGGTGGACGGGGGTCATGGCGGCGAAGTGCGGCCGGGGCTGCCCGGGCTCCTCGCCGTCCACGGAGACGATCCGCACGTCCCGGTCACGCGGGCCGCCGGCGAGGGCCGTCACCAGGTCGCCGGGGCGCAGGCCGAGCTCCTTGACCCGTGCCAGAGGCAGGTGGACGTCCTGGTCGCCGGGGAGGTGGCCGCCGACGCGGATGTACGCCGCCTTGTCGCGGACGTCGAGCAGGCCGCGGACCTCGGTGAGGGTCCCGGTCTCGTTCTGGGGGACGACCGCAGGGCCGACGGGGTCGGCCTGGCGCCGGCGGGTTCTTCTGTGAGGCGCCTTCGCGGGCGCCGGGGCTTCGATGGTCGCTGTCATGGTGGTTCCTTGCTGGTGGGCCGGAATGCCGGCCGGCTGATGGGAGAGGCGCGAAACGAGCGCGGAAGGCGGCGGCCGTGCGTCCTGACGTGCCCGGACGTACGGCGGCATGCCGCGACGGCACGGCATCGGCCGTGACGGCGGGCACGGTGACGCACGTGCCCACAGCGGTCGCGGTGGCGAGCGAGGTCCGCATGGGTCCGCCGGTCTAGGACGACCGGCGCGAGATGCCTGCCCTGAACGGGGCGGCGAGAAAGGTGAACGGCTCAGAACGGTGAGGAAGGAGACATCCCACCTGGAGAGCCACCTTTACCATAACATCGCCGGACCGTCTCCGCGCAAGCCCTGCTGCCTCTTGCGGGCGAGCGCCGCCGTCCCTGAGCCGGGGATCACGCGATCGCCGTCCCATGGGTCCCGAGACCATGCCAAGCTGGGGCTCGCGGCCGATCTGTCCCTGGCGGCCGAGCGTGTCGAGGCGTCCAGTTCAGGAGAGCGCGCGATGGCGTACGAGCCGATGATGATCTCCGGAGTGGAGGTCGTGCCGCTGCGGGACGCCGTGGGCCCCATGGGCGGCGACCTGCGCCATGCGCCCGGCGCGAACTTCGTCGGCGGCTCGCCCGAGCACCGCGCCGCGCTCACCGCGGGCGAGTGGATATTGCACTTCCGGTGCTATCTGCTGCGCCCGCGCGGCGGCCGCACGATCCTGGTGGACGCGGGGCTCGGCGGGCGTGACTCGCCCGCGTCCGCCTGGGCGCCGGTGCCGGGGCGGCTGGTGGACGAGCTCGCCGCCGTGGGCGTCGCACCGGCGGAAGTGGACACCGTCGTGCTCACCCACCTGCACAGCGACCACGCCTCAGGGGCGGTCACCGACGGCGTGGCGACCTTCCCCAACGCCCGGCACGTCGTCCAGCGCGCCGAGATCGACTGGATCGAGGGCGCGGGGCCGAACGCCATACTCGAACGCGTGCTGCGCCCGCTGACCGGGCTGGTCGACGGGGTGGACGGCGAGGCCGAGGTGGCGCCGGGCGTGCGGGTGCTCCTGGCCCCCGGCCACACGCCCGGCCACCAGGTGGTCGAAATCGGGCCGCTCACGCTGACGGGCGACGTGTTCCTGCATCCGGCGCAGCTCGCCGACCCCGCGATCGTCTACCGGCACGACGACGACCCGGCGCAGGCCGTCGCGACGCGGCGGCAGGTGCTCGGCAGATCGCGCGCCCGCGGCGGCCTCATCGGCACCGCCCACTTCCCCGAGCCGTTCAGCTCCCTCCCCGACCCCCCGGTCGCCGCTGACCCGCGCGCCGAGACGGACACCGCCGCCCAGGCCAGGCGTCACGTCGATCAGTGACGTCGATCAGTGACGTCGATCAGTGACATGGTCGCGGTGACGACCACCGTCCGCGACCGGTGACAGGGGAGGCCACGCGGCCGTCCGCCCTTCTGCTCGGGCGGGGTCCACGGGCGGCCGGTAGATCAGCGGAGATACGGTCGAGGTCATGGTCGCGCTTCCGCCCGAGGAGTTCTACGCCGGGCTCAACAAGACCCTGGCCGGTGCCGGGGCGTTCATCACCGACGCGCAGGACAGAGTGCTGCTGGTCAAGCCCAACTACCGCGACCACTGGCTCTGGCCCGGGGGGCACGTGGACGAGGGCGAGACCCCCGACCAGGCGTGCGCCCGCGAGCTGGCCGAGGAGCTCGGCCTCACCGTTCCGGTCGGCCGCCTGCTCGGCGTGCACTGGGTGCCCCCGTTCGGCGACCGGCCGCTCCCGCTGGTGCACTTCCTGTTCGACTGCGGCCACCTGCCGGACGCCGACCGCCTCGTCCTGCAGGAGGAGGAACTGGACGCCTGCGGCTTCTTCGACCCCACGGAGGCGCGGGCCCTCATGCCCGCCTACCTCATCCGCCGCCTCGAGGCCGCCCTGGAAGCCCGTCGCCAAGCCACCTCCTTCTACCTCACCGGCGGCTCCCCCGCCTTCACCCCCTGACCGGCCGGCCGCATGGAGCGGCCGGCCGGGAGGATGATCGGCCAGGTCGAGCGATCAGCGCAGGTAGAGGGCCGGTTGGGGTGGGGTGGACATGCCGTTGCCGATGAAGAAGCTCGGGTGCGGGGGCTGGTTGTAGGCGGTGTTCTGCCAGGCGACGGCTTCGCGGTACTGGATGTCGTGCATCAGGGTGAAGATGCGCCGGTCGGTCACCGTGGTGGTCGCGTAGATGCGCAGGGCGCGGTCGTCGCTGGTCGGCCAGACGATCTCCTCGCGCCAGTCGCCGAACAGGTCCGCCGACAGCGAGGGCGTCGCCTTGGTGCCGTTGTTGGAGTGCACGCCGGAGGCCGTGAGCAGCCGCGTCGAGCCGCTGGTGCCGTACTTGTCCACCTGGGTCTGGTCGAGCAGCTCGCGGATCGGGTCGGCGTCCCACCAGGCCAGGAAGTTCATCGAGGACGGTTTGGCGCCGATGTTGGCGCCCTTGGTGTTGCGCAGCCCGTCGGCCTTGGCCGACCAGGACTCCGCTCCGGCGCTGCCGGCCCAGATGTCGTCGGACACGCCGCGCCCGTTGTCGCCGTTCGCCGGAGTCGTCCACAGCACCTGGCCGGTGCGCGCGTCGGCCATCCACGAACTCGGCTTGCTGGAATCCTCGTCGACCTTGAAGACCTCCAGGCCGGCGCGGGAGGGGTCAAGGTCGCCGACGTGCAAGGCGTCGCCGTGGCCGTTGCCGGTGTTCCACAACGGGGAGCCGTTGTCGTTGATCGCCATCGCGCCGAACACGATCTCGTCCCTGCCGTCGCCGTCCACGTCGGCGATGGCGAGGTTGTGGTTGCCCTGGCCGGTGTACTGCGAACCCGCGGAGTTGGAGTCGAAGGTCCACCGCTTGGTCAGCGCGCCGCTGCGGAAGTCCCACGCCGCGATCACCGTGCGCGTGTAGTAGCCGCGCGACATGATCAGGCTGGGCCGGGTGCCGTCCAGGTACGCCGTGGCGGCGAGGAACCGGTCGACCCGGTTGCCGTAGTTGTCGCCCCAGGAGGACACGGTGCCGCGCGGCGGGTCGTAGTTCACCGTCGACATGGCCTTGCCGGTCTGCCCGTTGAACATCGTCAGGTATTCCGGCCCCGACAGCACGTAACCCGAGGAGTTGCGGTAGTCGGCGCCGGAGTTGCCGATGACGACGCCGGTGCCGTCCTTGGTCGCGTCGGCGGTCTTCATGGCCACCTCGGCCTTGCCGTCGCCGTCGTAGTCGTACACCTGGAGCTGCGTGTAGTGCGCCCCGGCGCGGATGTTGCGGCCCAGGTCGATGCGCCACAGACGGGTGCCGTTGAGCTTGTAGGCATCGACGAACACGTTGCCGGTGTAGCCGGACTGGGAGTTGTCCTTGGCGTTGGAGGGGTCCCACTTCAGGACGAACTCGTACTGGCCGTCGCCGTCCAGGTCGCCCACGCTGGCGTCGTTGGCGCTGTAGGTGTAGGCGACCCCGTCAGGGGTGGTGCCCCCGGACGGCGGCGAGATCGGCACGTCGAGGTAGGCGCCGCCGGTGAAGCGCAGGGAGCTCTCCGAGGCGGCCTGCTCGGCGCCGTCGACCACCGGCCGCACGGTGTAGCTCGCGTCGGCCGCCGCGCCGTTGTCCAGGTAGTTCGTGGACCCGGTGATCGGCGAGGAGTTCAGCTTGGTCGAGCCGCGGTAGAGGTTGAAGGCGACGCCTGAGGGGTCGGTGCCGAGCATCCGCCAGGAGACCAGGTTGCCGCTGCCGGACCGCACGCTGACCAGGCCCCGGTTCAGCCGCTCCGCCTGGCGCGCGTTCGCGGGCGTCGGGGTCGGCGTCGGAGTGGGGGTGGGCGTGGGGGTCGGGGTGACGGTAGGAGTCGGCGTGGGCGTGGGCGTCACGGTCGGCGTCACGGTCGGGGTCGGGGTGGGGGTCGGTGTCGGGCCGGTCGTTCCGGTGCAGGTCACCCCGTTGAGCGTGAACGACGCCGGAGCCGGGTTGCTGGAGTTGTTCCACGAGGCGTTGAAGCCGAAGGAGGCGCTCGCGCCGGTCGCCAGCGCGGCGTTGTAGCCGGCGTCCGCGGCGGTCACCTGCGCGCCGCTCTGGGTCACGGTGGCGTTCCACGCCTGGCTGACCTGCTGGCCGGCGGTGAATCCCCACACCAGCCGCCAGCCGTCGATCGCGTCGCCGAGGTTGGTCACGGTGACGTTGCCGGTGAAGCCGCCCGTCCACTGTGAGGCCACCGCGTAGTCGACCCGGCAGCCGGCGGCGGCCTGGGCCGCGACGGTCGTCGCCGTCCCGGTCGCCGCGACCGTGGCGGTCGCCGCCGCCAGGATCACCAGCCGGCGGACCGGCGATCTCGCGAAGTAGCGCATGACTCTCCTCTTCGTGCGGAGCGCCGGGCACCGAACCGTGCGTTGAAACGATTCGATGGCCGGCGCGTCGACATACCCGCGAGGCCTGACCTTCCGTCGCGACTGATTCGCTCGAAACTAAGCCGAGCCGGACGCGCCGCGCCATGGCCGCTCGCCGGTCGCCGCCACGATGCCGAGAGGGCCTGGCGCGGACGGCCGCGCTCACCTGAGCCGATCCGCTCCGGCGACACCGCCGCCCGGGCGGGGCGGGCTGAAACTTCCACGAGACGACGGCGCCCGCCCTACAAGGGATGGACGCGCGCCAGGCTCGGTTTTCAGGACGCCGGCCGGCTGGTGGCCTGCAACAGTTCGCGCTCGAACCAGGCGATGGTGCGGCGCAGGCCGGTGATCGCGTCCACCGTCGGGCGCCAGCCGAGCCGGGAGGCGGCGAGGGAGGTGTCCGGGCGGCGCACGGCAGGGTCGTCCACGGGCCGGTCGACGAACGTGATCGGCGAGGAAGAGCCGGTCAGGTCCCTGATCATCGTGGCGAGCCGCAGCATGGACATCTCGGAGGGGTTGCCGATGTTGACCGGTCCGGCGAAGTCGCCGTCGGCCAGGGTGAGGACGCCGTCCACGGTGTCGTCCACGTAGCAGATCGACCGCGTCTGGCTCCCGTCCCCGGTGACCGTGATCGGCTCGCCGTGGAGGGCCTGGCGGACGAACGTGGGGATGGCGCGGCCGTCGTGGGGCCGCATGCGGGGGCCGTAGGTGTTGAAGATGCGCACGATGGCGGTGTCCACGCCGTGAGACTGGCGGTAGGCCGTGGTCAAGGACTCGGAGAAGCGTTTGGCCTCGTCGTACACGCTGCGCGGGCCGACCGGGTTGACGTTGCCCCAGTACGTTTCGCGTTGCGGGTGTTCCAGGGGGTCGCCGTACACCTCGCTGGTCGAGGCCAGCACGAACCGGGCGCCCTTCTCCCGGGCCAGGCCGAGCGCGTGCAGGGTGCCCAGGCTGCCCACCTTGAGCGTGGCGATCGGGTGGCGCAGGTAGTCGGTCGGGGACGCCGCCGAGGCGAAGTGCAGCACCAGGTCCACCTCGCCCGGCACGTGGACGTAGCCGGTCAGGTCGCACTCGACCAGGCGGAACCTCGGCCGGCCGATCAGGTGCTCCACGTTGGCGGGAGACCCGGTGAGGAAGTTGTCCATGCAGATGACCGTGGCGCCCTCGGCCACCAGCCGCTCGCACAGGTGGGAGCCGAGGAACCCCGCGCCCCCGGTCACGACGACCCGGTGTGCTCTCATCGCACGCTCACCTCCAGCAGGTCCGCGGCGGCGTCGAGCACGGCACCGACGCCGATCTCCGCCAGGCCGGGATCGGGCCGGCTCCCGTGCGGGTCGCCGTGCCGTCCCGCCCACAGCGCGACATGACGGCCGGTGGGCGGCGGGCCCCACTGCGCGGGCGCCACCGGGCCGAACAGCACCACCGACGGCGTCGCGAAGGCCGTCGCCAGGTGCGCGACGCCGGTGTCCCCGCACACGACCATCCGCGCTCCGGCGACCAGCCGCGCGAGGCCGCGCAGGTCCGTGCGGCCGGCCAGGACGCGTCCGGCGGGAAGGCCGGCCAGCGTGCCGACGCGAACGGCGAGGGGGTGTTCGGCGGCGTTCCCGGTGACGACCACGCGGTGCCCGGCGCGTTCGAGCGCCGCGGCGACCTCGGCGAACCGCTCCGCCGGCCAGCGCCGCGCCCCCGACGCCGCGCCCGGATGCACCACCACCCCGCCCCACGTCCCGGCCCCCCAGGCATCCGCCCCAAGTCTGTCGAGATCCGCCTCTAGACCATCGAAACCCGCCCCAGGCCCGTCGGGGTTCGCTCCGAGCCCGTCCAGGTCGGCTACGGCCCCGTCGAGGTCCTCACCGGGGCGGTCCGGCCGGCCCTGGAGGGCGTCCGGGTCGAGCAGGAGGTCGGCCGGGTCGGCGGCGATGCCGTACCAGCGCAGCAGCGCGCACCACCGGTCGACCTCGTGCATGCTCTGCCGCCACGGCGGGCCCTCCAAACAGGGAAACTCCAGGTGAGCGTGGGTGAGCAGTCGTCCGGGACGGGTGCGGGACAGCGTGGCGGTGCTCTCGGGCCCGCGCCCGTGCAGGTTCACCGCGACGTCCGGACGGCGCAGCGGCACCGGCTCCGGTCCCGAGACGTCCAGCAGCTCGTCCACGGCGCCGATCAGCGGCACCAGGCCGGCCAGCGCGGCGGGCGCCGCCAGGACGAGGCGGTGCCCGGGGTGGGCCCGCCGCAGCCCGCGCACCGCCGGAACCGCGGTGAGCAGGTCGCCGAGTCCCAGTGCGCGCAGGACCAGCAGCACTGGCCGCTCGCCGGACGCGGGGTCTACAGTGCGCACACCCTGCACCGACGGGACGGGGCGTTCGCCGGACGCCCCCCAAACGAGCCGCTCGCTGGACGCAGTGTGGAGGGGGCGCTCGTCGGACGTCGGTCGGACGGGGCGCTCGCTGGACACCATATGAATAGGCCGCTCGCCGGCCATCGCCCGGACGGGCCGCTCGTTGGGCGTTTTGTGGACGGGGCGCTCGCCGGACGCCGGGCGGGGCGCGTGGTTCACGGCCATGACGGCTCGGTCGACGGGCAGACCACCAGCTCGCGCAGCTCGCATCCGGGAGGCTGGCCGAGCGCGAACACCACGGCGGCGGCCACGTCCTCGGGCTGGTTGAGCCGGGCGTCCGGGCCGGGACGGTACCGCTCGTCCCTGCCGTCGAAGAAGCGCGTGCGCATGCCGCCCGGCACCAGCAGCGTGACGCCGACCCGGCCGGCCAGCTCGGCGGCCAGCGCCCGGGTGAAGCCGACGACGCCGAACTTGGCCGCGCAGTACGCCGTCGCGTCCCCCACCGCCCGCAGGCCCAGCGTCGAGGCGCAGGTGACGACGCGGCCCGCCGAGCGCTCCAGGTACGGCAGGGCGGCGCGCACCACCGAGGCGGTGCCGAGCAGGTTGACGCCGATCACCCGCTCCCACTCGGCAGGGGGGACCTGCGCCAGCGACCCGCACCGGTCGATGCCGGCGGCCGTCACCACCCCGTCCAGGCCGCCCGCCCGCTCGGCCAGCTCGGTCACGGCGGCCTGGACCCGGTCGCGGTCGGCGACGTCGGCCAGGACGTGGTCGACGCCGTCCTCGGGCACGCCGACGTCGATCACCAGCGGCCGCCCGCCCGCCTTGGCGACCGCGTCGGCCGTGGCCTTCCCCAGGCCGGACGCTCCGCCGGTGATCAGGATGTTCCCCACCATGTTCGCTTCTCCTCGCTGCAGAACGGGGGGCCGGTCGTGCGCCGGGGGCGTCGGTGTGCCGAGTGCCGAGTGCCGAGTGCCCGGGGCCGGGTGCCGATGTGCGGGTGCCGGATGCCGGTATGTCTGTGCGCGGTGCCGGTGCCGGTGCCGGGGTGCCGGCGTGCCCGGGGGCGCCGCCTACACCACCTCCTGGGCGGCGGCGATGAGCCCGGTGGTGGAGTGGCCGGGCACCGTGGGCAGGACGACGACCTCGCCGCCGGCCTGCCGCACCGCCTGGGCCTCGGGGAGCTCCTGCCCGGTGTAGTCGCCTCCCTTCACCCACACCTCCGGCCGCAGCCGGTCGATGAGCAGGCACGGGGTGTCCTGCTCGAACACCACCACCGCGTCGACGCAGCCGAGGGCACGCAGGATCTCCACTCGGTCGCGCTCGGCGACGACCGGCCGGCCCGCCCCCTTGAGGCGGCGGACGGACTCGTCGGAGTTGACGCACACGATCAGCGCGTCGCCGAGCGCCCTGGCCTGCCGCAGCAGGCTGACGTGGCCCGCGTGCAGCAGGTCGAAGCAGCCGCCCGTGGCGATCAGCCGCCCGCCCGTCGCGCGCACCATGGCCGCCAGCTCGAACGCCGTGCGGGGCCGGTCGTCCAGCGCCGCGCGCGTCCGGTCGGCCCGCGGCGGCGCGGGCAGGCGGATGGCCGCGGCGCCGCCGGCGGCGACGAACCGGGTCGCCTCCGTGACCGCCATCGTCACCGCCTCCTGCACCGACGCGCCGTCGCGCAGCGCCAGCGCCGCCGAGGCGGCGAACCGGTCGCCGGCGCCGCACGTGTCGCCCCCGGTGATCGGCATGGGCGGCGGCACCCGCAGCGTCCGGCCGGCGCGGGTGCACAGGACGGCTCCGTCGGCGCCGCGCGTGACGGCGACCGCCTCGGCGTGCAGCTCGCGGACCAGGTGGCGGGCGGCCTGCTCGACGCCGGTGCACGGCCGCCCGTACAGCACCGCGGCCTCGGGCTCGCTCGGCGTGACCAGCGCGCAGCCGGGCACCGGCGGGAAGCCCGCGGGGTGCGGGTCCCAGACGAGCGGCGCGGTGCGGCGGTTGAGCAGGTCGCGCACGGTGTCGGCGGCGCCGCGCCCGTAGTCGGACACCAGCACCGCACCCGCGCCGCGCAGCGCCCGCGCCGCCCGGTCTCCCTCGGGGCCGCGCCAGGCCCGGCCGTCCCCGGTGTCTACACGCAGCAGCGTCTGGCCGCGGGCGCGGATCCGCGTCTTGCGGGACGTCGTCCCGCGCAGCGGCAGACGCACGACCTCGGCGAATCCGGCGAGCAGGGCGCTCAGGCGCTCCCCGGAGGCGTCCTCACCGAGCGCGGTGACCAGCACCACCTCCGCGCCCTCGCGGGCGGCCAGCAGCGCGGCGAGCCCGGCGCCTCCGGGACGGCGGTGCTCGGTGCGCCCGCGGACCACCGGGACCGGCGCGTCGGGGCAGAGCCGCTCGGCGTCGCCCTCGATGTCCACGTCGAGCAGCGAGTCGCCGACGACGACGATCGGGCCTCCCCTCATCCGCGTCCCCTCTCACCCGTTCCGCGAACCGTCCGTCCCCTGCCGTCCCGCCGGTCCCTGCCGTCCCGCCGCTCCTGCCCGTTCCGCAGGTCCTGCTGGTCTTGCTCGTTGCGCACGTTCTGCCGGTCTTGCTCGTTCCGGTGAACCTGTCCGTCCAGCAGGGTCTGTTCGTCCGGTGGGACCTTCCTGTCTTGCCCGTTCTGTCTGTTGAGCGGTGTGGAGGAAGCCCGGTCGGTGGAGGTGTGCGCGTCCCGCAGTGATGCGTCGAACGCGTCGCAGAGCAGGTGGATCACCGCGAGGTGGACCTCCTGGATGGTCGCGCAGTCCTGCGAGGGCACCGCCACCGCTCCGTCGCAGCGCGCGGCCAGCGGGTTCGGGGCGCGCCCGGTCAGGGCCCAGGTGATGAGCCCGCACTCCCGGGCTGCCTCGGCGGCGGCGAGCACGTTCTGGCTGGTCCCGCTGGTCGACAGGCACAGTAGGACGTCCCCGGCGCGACCGTGCGCGCGCACCTGCCGGGCGTACACCTCCTCGGCGCCGAAGTCGTTGGCGATCGCCGTGGCGGAGGAGGTGTCGGCGTGCAGCGGGATCGCCGCGTACGGGCGCCGGTCGGTGCGGAAGCGGCCGACCAGCTCGGCCGTCAGGTGCTGCGCCTCGGCCGCCGAGCCGCCGTTTCCGCAGGCCAGCAGCCTGCCGCCGCCGGCCAGCACCGCGGCCAGCGTGCGGCCCCAGGCGCGGACTCTCGGGGTGTCGGCGTCCACCGCCGACAGCGCGGCGCTCAGCCGCGAGAAGTGCGGGTGCATGGCTGTCAACCTCCCGCCGCGGCGAGCCGGTCCAGGCGGTCGCCGATCAGGCTGCGGTACACCGACTCGGTCTGCGCCGCCACCCGCGGCCAGCCGTATCTGGACCGGGCGCGGCGCACGCCGGCGTCGGCCATCGAGGCCCGCACGTCGGGCCGGGCGAGCAGGTCGCGGAGCACTCCGGCCAGCGCGCGGGGCCGGCGCGGCGGCACGAGCGCGCCGCACCCGGACACCGTGTCCAGGTGGCCGCCGACCGCCGAGGCGACCACGGGAACCCCGCAGGCCATGGCCTCGACCGGCACCATGCCGAACGGCTCGTACCACGGCACGGTGACCACGGCGAGCGCCGATCTCATGAGGGCGGGGACGTCCGCGCGGGCGACGCTGCCGATCAGCCGGACCCGGCCGGACAGCCCGGACGCTGCGACAAGCCGGGACAGTCGCGTCGATTCCTCGTCGCCGGGGTCGCCGCCCGCGATGGTGAGATGAGCCCCCGGCACGTGCGCCAGCGCCTCGATGATCGTCTCGACCCCCTTGCGCGGAACCAGCCGGCCGATGCTGAGGATCCGCGCGATCCCGTCCAGCCGCGGACGGCGCCCGTCCGCATCGGCCGGGTGCGGCAGCGGCGCGTCAGGGTGGAACAGCGCGAGGTCCACGCCGCAGGGGACGACCGTGACCCGCTCGACCGGCACGTCCATCGCCGCCAGCTCCCTGACCTCGTCGGTGCAGGTGGCGACGACGGCGGCGGCCCGCCGTCCGATGTCGCGCTCGACGGCGAGGCGGCCGGGAGGGCTGGTGTCGGCCGTGCCCTGCCAGCGCCGTTTGACCGTGCCGAGCGCGTGGAAGGTCTGGACGACCGGGACGCGCAGCTCCTCGGCGGCCTTCAGGGCCGCCAGCCCGCTCATCCAGAAGTGCGCGTGCGCGACGTCCGGCCGCGTGGCCCGCCAGCGCCGCGCGAGATGGGCGGCGAAGGCGGGCATGTGCGGCAGCAGCTCGTCTTTGGGGAGCGGCTCGGGCGGCCCGGCGGGCACGTGCTCGACCGTCACCCCCGGAGCCATCGTCACCGTGAGCGGTTCGTGCCCGGCGACGCGCCGGGTGTACACGGTGACCTCGTGGCCGAGCCCGGCAAGGGCGGCGGCCAGGCCGGCGACGTGGACGTTCTGGCCGCCCGCGTCGACGCCTCCCACGGCGGCGAGCGGGTTGGCGTGCTCGGACACCAGGGCGATCCTCATCGCGCCCCCTCGGAGACGCCGCCCGGGCCGCCGTCGCCGAGACCGGGATCGTCCGACCCGGGGACCTCCGGGCCGTGAGCCTTCGGGTGGTGTGTTTCCGGGCCGTGAGCCTTCGGGCGGTGAGCTTCCGGGCCGTGACCCTCCGGGTGGTGAGACTCCGGCGGGACCGTCCGGAGCGGCAGGACTGCCCCGCCCTGCCCTGCGCCGCCTCGCCCCGCGCCGTCTCCCTGCGCGGCGACGAGGGCGAGCACCGTGCCGACGACCTGCTCGCTGGTCACCGACGACAGGCACGGGTGTCCGGCGACCGGGCACACGCGCGCCCGGCTGCCACGGCACGGCGCCTCCTGGTCGCCGAGCAGGACGACCGGCACGCGGTACGGCGCCCAGCGCGCGGCCGGCACGACCGGGGCGAACAGGCTGACCACCGGGGTGCCGACGGCCGCCGCCAGGTGGGCGGGCCCGGTGTTGGCCACCACGGCCGCCGAGGCGCCGGCGAGCACGGCCGCGAGCTCGGGGAAGGTCGTCACGCCGCCGAGGTCGCTGCCGTAGGCGCCGGCGACCTGCGCGGTGAGCGCCTGCTCGTCCGGGTCGCCGGTCACGACCACCCGCACTCCGGCGAGGACCAGGTCGCGCACCGTCCGGGCGTGGTGCTCGGCGGGCCAGGCCCGCGCGGGCGCCGAGGTCCCCGGGTGGACGACCACGTACCCGGGCGGTCCGGTGAACTGGTGCACCGAGGGCAGCGGCCGGCGTACCGCGAGCGCTCCGTCGTCGCCGGGGGGCGGCTCGAACCCTGCGGCCCGGACGAGGCCGAGCATGCGTTCGGCCTCGGGCACGTCCACGGTCTCGTCCACGATGTGCCGCACGTCGAGCAGCGACCCGGGGTAGTCCTCGCTGATCGCGGCGATGCGCGGCACGCCGGCCAGGCGAAGCAGCAGCGCGAGCGGCAGCGACGACTGGTGGAAGGAGGTCAGCACGACGGCCATCTCCGGTGCGGCCTTCTCCACCAGGGAGGTCAGCCGGTCCACGTGCGAGCGGCTCAGCGGCAGCGGCTCGGGGTCGATCCACGGCGCCCGCCATTCCAGCACCCGGTGCACTCCCGGCAGGAGCTGAGCCGCGGCGCCGCCGTTCGGGCCGGTGAGCAGCACGACCTCGCGGGCCGAGGCGGCGATCGCGCGGATGGCGGGGCCGGCCAGCAGCACGTCCCCGGCGTTGTCCAGCCGCGCCACGAGCACGGTGCCGGGCCCGTTCACCGGCGCGCCCGCAGTTCGCCGCGCAGGCGGTGCGCGCAGGCGACCGGAGGGATGATCACGCTGGTCACGGCCATGCGCAGCACCTCCTCTGGGGTACGGGGGCCGGGCGCGAGCCGCGTCCAGGCGAACTCGGCGGTCAGCGCGAGCCAGGCCAGCCCGGCCGCGGAGCCGAGCGTGGCCAGGCGGCGAGAGGCGAACGCGGACGGGCTGTGGGTGCCAGAGCCGAGCGCAGACGGGGTGTGATGGGCGCCAGAGCCGAGCGCGGACGGGCCGTGGTGGACGCCAGAGCCGAGCGCGGACGGGCCGTGGTGGGCGCCGGAGTCGAGTGCGGGAAGGCTGTGGTGGGCGCGGGGGCCGCCGCGCGTCCCGCGGCCGCCGATCGCCATCAGGGCGCACGCCAGCAGGCCGAGAGCGGTGGTCAGCGCGTGAAGGGCGAGGCGGCCGGGGACGTCGTCGACGGCCGCTCGCCAGCCCGCCCCGTGCAACCGCCGCATCAGCGCGTCGTCGGCGTTGCCGCGCTGGGCGCGGACGCTGGCCCAGAACCCGTCGTCGCGCACGGGGTGCACGGTGACGCGCCGGCCTTTGGCGAGCCCGTACCCGGCCTTGAGCAACCGCAGCGCGATGTCGGCGTCCTCGCGGTAGGCGTGCGGGAAGCGTTCGTCGAAGCCGCCGACGCGGTCGAGCGCCGACCTGCGGTAGGCCATGTCGGCCGTCGCCCAGGCGGCTCCGGCGAGCGCGGCGGTGTTGCGCTCGGCGTCGGTGGGCCGCCGTCCGCTCGGCAGGTCGACGCGCAGACGTCCCTGCGAGCCGGCGACGTCGCCGGGAAGGTCGGCCAGGTCGGCGGCGAGCGCGTCACGCCAGCCGGGGCGCGGCACGACGTCGTCGTCCAGGAAGGCGACCCACGGCGTGGTGGCCGCCCGCCAGCCCGCGTTCCTCGCGGCGGCGGGCCCGCGCCCGCCGGTGCGCAGCACCTGGACGTGGCCGGGCACCTTGAGCGCCGGGGAGAAGCGCGGCCGGTCGTCCACCACGATGGTCGGCAGGTCCGCGTCCAGCGCGTCGAGGACCCGCCGCAGGCTCCGCCGGCCGATGGTGGGAATCACGACAGTGATCATGAGCGGAGCACCTCCCCACGGCGCACCAGGTAGGGGCCGATGGCGAGTACGTCGACCGGGGCGGAGCCGAAGCACTCCAGCGCGTCGCGCGGGTCGTCCACGATGGGACGGCCGGCGGTGTTCAGGCTGGTGTTGACCACGACGGGCAGTCCGGTGCGGGCCTGGAACGCCTCCAGCAGGCGCGCGAGCAGCGGCTCGGCGCTGTGGTCCACCGTCTGCACCCGTGCCGTGCCGTCCACGTGGACGACGGCGGGGATGCGGTCGCGCCATTCGGGGCGCACGTCGTGGACGAACAGCATGTAGGGGCTGGGTAGCGGTCCGCGTTCGAAGATCTCGTGGGCGCGGTCGGCGAGGACCATGGGGGCGATGGGGCGGAACTGTTCGCGGCCTTTGACGGCGTTGAGGCGTTCGGTGTTGCCGGGTCGTCCGGGGTGGGCGAGCAGGGAGCGGCGGCCGAGGGCGCGCGGGCCGTACTCCGAGCGGCCCTGGAACCAGGCCACGATGCGGTCGGCGGCCAGCTCGGCGGCCACCGCGTCGCCGAGGTCCTCGGGCCGCGTGTAGGGCACTCCCGCGGAGGTCAGCCAGGCCGCGAGCTCCTCATCGGTCCACTCGCGGCCGAGGTCGGTGCCCGTCATCGGCACGACCGCGTCGCCGTGCAGGTGCGCCAGGTGCAGCGCGCCGCCGAGCGCGGTGCCGGAGTCTCCGGCGGCCGGTTGGATCCAGATGTCCTGGAACGGGCCCTCGCTCAGCAGGCGGGTGTTGGCGACGCAGTTCAGCGCCACCCCGCCGGCCATGGTCAGGTACCGCTCGCCGGTCCGCTCGTGCAGCCACCGGGCCAGC
>NZ_JBSGDZ010000038.1:0-83031 GCF_053602655.1 Sphaerisporangium sp. NPDC004334 | reverse complement strand
TCGGGCCGAGGTGCAGGTGGCCTACGCGATCGGCAAGGCGCAGCCGGTGGGGGTGTTCGTGGAGACCTTCGGTACCGAGAAGATCGAGGTCGCCAGGATCCAGGACGCCATCCTCCAGGTGTTCGACCTGCGTCCGGCGGCGATCATCCGTGATCTGGACCTGCTGCGGCCGATCTACTCCCAGACCGCGGCCTACGGTCACTTCGGCCGCGAGGAGCCCAACTTCTCCTGGGAGCGCACCGACCGGGCCGACCAGCTCCGCCAGGCCGCCGGCCTCTGACCCGCGCCCGCCGCGGCCCGCACCGCCGGGCCGCGGCTTTCGCATGACCGCCGGCAGGCGTGCACGCTCGCGCGGGCCGGTTCGGCCTGGTGGGCGCCTTCTGGTAGGACCTAACCGTGACCGCGACCAGCCCCGCCGGGGAAGCCATCGGAGCGCCGCCGCCCGGCGCCGCCGGTGACCCGGCACGGCCGGGCGCGGCGCGGGACGCCGAGCCCGACGGACTCTGGGGCGAGACGACGCCGGGCAAGGGCGCGGGCACGGGCGTGGCCAAGGGGACGGTGGCGCCCGCGGGCGAGCTTCCGATCGCGCGGGTGGCCGTGGACGTGCCGCTGCCCCACCTCGACCGGCCCTTCGACTACGTGGTTCCCGAGACGATGGCCGAGGCGGCGGTGCCGGGCTGCCGGGTCAGGGTGCGCTTCGCGGGCAAGCTCGTCGACGGGTTCCTGCTCGAGCGGGCGGAGGCCAGCGAGCACGAGGGCAAGCTCGCGGCCCTCGAACGGGTCGTCTCCTCCGAGGCGGTGCTCACCCCGCAGATCGCGGCCCTGTGCCGGTCTGTGGCGGACCGGTACGCCGGCACCATGTCCGACGTCCTGCGGCTGGCCGTCCCCCCGCGACACGCCAAAGTAGAGGCCGAGGAGGCCAAGCGAGAGGCGGCGCGGCCCGTCTCCCCGACGTCCCCGAGTGAGGGGCCGGGTTCGCCGGCGGGGAGCGCTGGTGGACCGGCGGATGCTCCTGGGGCGATCCGGCCGGTGTCTCCGAGCGGGGGGGCGCAGGCCGTGGGCACCGGTGGGCCCGCGGACGCTCCTGGGCCGAGCCGGCAGGCGCGGGCGGGGCAGGGCGCCGCGGCGGGGCCCGTGGTGGACGGGCCGGCGCAGGAAGCGCAGGAAACGCTGAAGGCGCAGGGGGCGCGGTCGATCTCGGCGGAGCCGGGGGAGTGGGCGGAGTACCCGCTGGGGGCCTCCTTCCTCGCGGCGGTGGCGGAGGGCCGGGCGCCGCGGGCGGTGTGGAGCGTTCTTCCGGGAGCCGCGCACGGGCCCCGGTGGGCCGAGGGCGTCGCCCTGGCCGTGCTGGCCGCCTCCCGGGCGGGACGGGGCTCCCTGGTCGTGGTGCCCGACGGCAAGGACGTGGCCCTGCTCGACGCCGCGCTGACCCGCGTCCTCGGACAGGGCGCCCACGTGGCGCTGACCGCCGGCCTCGGTCCCGCCGAGCGGTACCGCCGGTGGCTGCGCGTGCTGCGGGGCGGAGTGCGGGTGGCCGTGGGGACGCGGGCGGCGGCGTTCGCCCCGGTCCACGACCTCGGCCTGGTGGCGATCTGGGACGACGGGGACGACCTGCACGCCGAGCGGCTGGCCCCCTACCCCCACGCGCGCGAGGTCCTGGCGCTGCGCGCCCACCAGACCGGCGCCGCGATGCTGATCGCCGGTTACGCCCGGACGGCGGAGGCGACCCGGTTGATCGCCGGCGGATGGGCCCGCCCGATCGCCGCGCCGCGCGAGACGCTGCGCCGGCACGCCCCCCGGGTGCGTCCGGCCGGCGACGACGCCGAGGTGGCCAGGGACGAGGCCGCCCGGGCGGCGCGCCTGCCGAGTTCGGCGTGGGCGGCGCTCAAGCAGGGCTTGGCGACCGGGCCCGTGCTGGTCCAGGTGCCCCGCCGCGGCTACCTGCCCGCGCTCGCGTGCCAGTCCTGCCGCGCCCAGGCCCGCTGCCACCAGCCTGTGGCGACCGTGACCCCTCCGCTCACCCCGGATCGGCCGGAAAGGCCGGGAAGCCCCCGCAGACCGGAGGACTCCGGCGTTTCCGCGATTCCCGGCATGCCGGGCACGTCCGACCCGGCATTCCCCCGCACCCCAGGCAGACCGGTGAACACCGGGAGACCGATGGACGCGGGCATGCCGGGGAACGCGGGCGTGCCGATGAACGCGGGCGTGCCGGGGAACGCCGGGACGCCCGCTCATGCCGGGATGGCGGCCGATACCGGGACGGACCGGTCGGGGGAGCCGCGTGGACGCGATGTGGCGGCGGTGATGTGCGGGGGGCCGCTGGCGCTGCGGGGAGGGCACGCGGCGCCGTACTGCCGGTGGTGCGGGCGCATCGCCGGCATGTGGCGCTGCCAGGCGTGCGGGAGCAACCGCATGCGCGCCGTCGTGGTCGGCGCCCGGCGCACGGCCGAGGAGCTCGGCCGCGCCTTCCCGTCGGTCCCGGTGAAGACCTCCGGGCGCGACGGCGTGCTGTCGGACGTCGGCCCGGCCCCGGCGCTGGTCGTCGCCACGCCCGGCGCCGAGCCGGTCGCCGAGGGCGGGTACGCGGCGGGCGTCCTGCTGGACGGCTGGGCGCTGCTCGGTCGTCCCGACCTGCGCGCGGCCGAGGAGGCGCTGCGGCGCTGGATGAACGCCGCGGCGCTGCTGCGCCCGGCCGCCGAGCTGGTGGTGCTCGCCGACTCCTCCGTCCCGGCCGCGCAGGCGCTCATCCGATGGGACCCGGTGACGCACGCCGAGCGCGAGCTGGCGGAACGGGCGGTCCTCGGGTTCCCGCCGGCGGTGCGCATGGCCACGCTGACCGGCACGGCGGCCGGGCTCAGGGAGATGGCGGGCGACCTACGGCTGCCCGGCGAGGCGCAGGTGCTCGGCCCCGTCCCGGTCGAGGGGGCCCGCTCGGGGCCCGAGGAGCCGCAGGAGCGGCTGATGGTAAGGGTGCCGCGCGCGGCGGGCCCGGCGCTGGCACGGGCGCTCAAGGGGGCGGCGGGCGTGAGGTCCGCCCGTAAGGCTCCCGACCTGGTCCGGGTGTGTATGGATCCGATCGATCTCATCTGACCGTAGGCCGCCGATTCGCGGGGCTGAAAGTAAGCCGTTAGTTTCTCCCTGTGTCGATCGAATGGGTGAACGGGGCCATCGAGGAGATCCGGGCGTGGGGGCGCTCGAAGGACGTCGTGGTGGACGCCGACGAGGTCCGCCTCCTGTGCGACTACGCCAGTGACTATCTGGACGTGAGCGAGCTCGCCGACTTCACGCCCGGCACGTTCGAGCAACTGCTGCTGGACATCTACCCCCGCAAGGTCATCGCACCGCCCGAGAGCGCCGCCGAGACGGTGGCGGCGGCGCGCACGCTGGTCGACTTCCTGCTGGAAAGCGGGGAGATCGGCACCAAGATGGCGGCCCGCATGCGCGCCAAGATCGACGAGATCGCGCCGGAGATGCCCGCCGCGCTCGCCGACACCTCCAAGTTCGGCATGGCCAAGAGCATCTTCGGGGCGATGGGCGCCGACGAGCCCGATCCGACCGCCCTGGACGCTCCCGGCCCCGCCGGCTCCGGCGACGACCTGCTCGGCCTGCCCCTCCACCGGCTGCGCGGCGTCACCGCGGACGACGGGTGCGAGTGCCCCGGGTGCTCCCCGCTGCCGGCCGTGCGGCTGGCGCCGCCGCAGCAGGTCGCCGGGGCGGTCCGCGAGGCCGGGCTGCTGCGGGACGCCCACCACGTGGTGGCCTGGATGCGCGACGCCGGCCGCACGCCGACCGTCCGGGGCGCCCTGCGCGTCCGGGACGCCGCGCGCGTCACCAGAGAGCTCGGCGTCGCCGCTCCCGAGACCGCGTGGCGGCTGGCGCTGTCCCTCGGGCTGGTGGAGGTCTCCGGCGCGGCCCTGACGGTCGCCCCCGGCTTCCGGCCGCTCCCCGAGCGCGACGACCGCGAGGTGCTGGACCTGTGGGCCGGCACGGTGGCGTTCGTCACCGACGGAACGGCCGACATCACCGGCTCGGCCGAGCTGGACCAGGAGCTGTACGCCGTCCACGACATGCTGTACCGCCTGCAGGAGCCCATGGCCCTCGCGGAACTGCGCGAGCACCTGGAGGAGGCGTGGACGGGCGCCCGGCCCGGCGGCGACGACCCGGACGACCAGGACGGGCTGGGCGCCGCGCTGGAGGTCCTGGCCTACTGCGGCACCATCGAGCGCGTGCGCGACGCCGTCCGGCTCACTCCGCACGGCCTGTGGGGGATGCGCGAGACCTTCGTCCGCATGGGCATGCCGGCGCCCGTCACGCCCGACCCCGCCGAGGGCGACGCGGCCGGCCTGGTCGACGGCCTGCTGGGCGGGGTGCCCGCCGAGCAGGCCGAGCGCGACATCGGCTCGTGGCTGGCCCGCCGGTCCCCTCCGGAAGCGGCGGCCGAGCTGCTCGGCGCCGTCCAGGCGCAGGACGCGGCGCGGCGCGGCGTCGCCGTCACGATCATCGACCGGCTCGGCCCGGAGGCGGCCGACGCCGTGCGGCCGTTCCTCTCCGACGCCGAGCTCCGCCCGCACGCCGTCCACTGGCTGTCCGCGCGCGGCCTCGAGGCGCCCGCGCTGACGCCCGAGGAGGCGCTGTGGGTGAGCGTCGACATGCTCGCCGTGGCCATGCCGGCCACCGAGGACGATCATGAGCGGTTCGCGGGCACCCTGGCCACGGCGGCGCCGCCCGCCCACGTCATCGAGGAGATGTGGCAGGTGGACCACCCCGACGTCGCCGAGGTCCTGGACCTGCTCGGCCGCCACCTGCCCGACCGCGAGATCGCCAAGGCCGCCCGCAAGGCGGCGTTCAAGGCGCGTTCGCGCGGCATTCACTGAGCGGGCCAGGCCAAGGTCCGCAGTCGGTCATCGCGTGTGGCTGGTGTGGAGTAAGTTGCCTGAATGGCCAACAGCGGTAACGGCGGGATCTTCGATCTTGGAGAGCTGCGCAGCCTCATCGACGAGCTGGGGAGCGTGTCAGGCGAGGAGCGGGAGGCGCTGCTCGCCGAGATGGCGGGGGAGAACGACGAATGCGATTGCGGTGAGTGCGAGAGCGAGGTGCTGAGCTTCCCACCGGTCGAGCTCGCGCCCGCTGACGAGCTCGCCGAGGCGGTGCTGACGGTGCCGCTGGTGCGGGACGCCCTGCGGCTGGCCGGCTGGACGGGCGCGAGACCGGTCACCGCCGAGGGGTTCCTGACGCCCGCCGACGCGCGGGAGGCCGCCGCGTGGCTCGGGGCGGACGACGAGCGGCTGCGCCTGGTGTGGGTCGTCGCGGTCAACACCGGCCTGCTGCGCATCACCCAGGCCGGCGCGTCCCCCGGGCCGGGGCTGCCCGCCGACCTGATGGAGTTCTGGGACGGGGTCGTCATGGACGTCCTCGACCGCACCGACGAGGGGCTGACCGGCTCGGCCGTGGCCGACGAGCACCTCACCGAGATGCTGGCCACCATCTACGCCACCAGCGACGGCATCACCTACACCGCCCTGGTCGAGGGCATGCTGCAGGCCCACGAGATCGGCTGCGAGGCTCGCGCGGCCGAGATGCGGCGGCTGCGTGAGCGGTTGCCGGCCGAGCTGGACGCCGCCCTGGACCTGCTGGCCTACTGCGGGCTGTTCGAGCGCGCGGCCGACCGCGTCCGGCTCACCCCCCTCGGGGTGTGGGCCGTTCGGCAGGACCTGCTGCGCGAGGGGCACGACGCGCCGCTGCTGGCCGAGGTCGCCTCCTACGCCGAGCTCAGCGCGGCCGAGCTGGTCGAGGCGATGCTGTCGGGCGAGGCGCCTTCCAGCGCCCCCACCCTTTGGGTCGAGCGCCGCGTCCCCGAGGACGCCGCGCGCGAGCTGATCAAGGTGGCGGCGTCCGGCACGCCGGGGCAGCGCGGGGTGATCGGCACGGTCCTGGAGGAGATCGGCCCGGAGGCCGAGCCCGCCGTCCGCGAGGCGCTGGCCGAGCCGGCGATGTGGCGCCACGCCGCCGTCTGGCTCGGGGTACGCGACCTGGCCGCGCCGGTCCTCAACGAGGACGACGGCACCTGGCTCGCCGTCGACACCCTGGCCACGCTGCTGCACATCCCCGACGCCCAGGAGGCCATGGGCGAGTTCGAGGCTCTGGAGGCGGGGGAGGAACTGCTGCGCCTGGTCGACGAGATCAGCCACAGCGGCCACCCCGACTCCATCGCCGTGCTCGAACTGCTCGGCGCCCACCATCCCGACGCCACCGTCGCCAAGGCGGCCCGCAAGGCCGCCATGAAGGCCCGCTCCCGCTGACCCGCCCCGCGGCCGCTCCGTCGTGTCACGTGGGCGGCCGCCCGGCGCATGATCGCGGACGCGGCGTTCGCGGTGAGCCACATAAACTAGTGGGACCTTCAATTCGTGACGTGAACGGAGTCTTCCGTGGCCATACAGTCGATCCGCCTGTTCGGCGACCCGGTGCTGCGCACCCCCGCGGAGCCGGTCAAGGACTTCGACAAGGAGCTCCGCAAGCTCGTCAAAGACCTCACCGACACGATGATGGACGCCCCCGGCGCCGGCCTGGCCGCGCCGCAGATCGGGGTCGGCCTGCGGGTGTTCACCTACTACGTGGACGACACCCTCGGCCACCTGGTCAACCCCACCCTCGACCTGTCGGAGGACAAGGACGAGGAGGGTGAGGAGGGCTGCCTGTCCTTCCCCGGCCTCACCTTCCCGACGCCGCGCGCCATCCGGGCCGTCGCCAAGGGCTTCGACATGCACGGCGAGCCGGTCACCATCGAGGGCACCGACCTGATGGCCCGCTGCGTGCAGCACGAGACCGACCACCTCGACGGCGTGCTGTTCATCGACCGCATGGATCCCAAGCAGCGCAAACTGGCGATGAAGGCGATCCGCGAGGCCGAGTGGAGCGGGCTGGCCGCCCCGGCCGTCAAGTTCTCGCCGCACGCCACTCAAGGGAAGGCTCTCTAGCAAGTGCGCCTCGTCTTCGCCGGAACCCCCGAGACCGCCCTGGCCCCGCTGCGGGCGCTGCTCGACTCGCCCAGGCACCAGGTGGTGGCCGTGGTGACCCGCCCGGACGCCCAGTCCGGGCGGGGCCGCAAGGTCCACCCCAGTCCCGTCGCCGAGCTGGCCGAGTCCGCCGGCATCGAGGTGCTGCGTCCGGCCAAGGCGGGCGACCCCGAGTTCCTGGCCCGGCTCAAGGCCATCGACCCCGACTGCTGCCCGGTCGTGGCCTACGGTGCGCTGCTGCCCCAGTCGGCGCTGGACATCCCCCGGCACGGCTGGATCAACCTGCACTTCTCGCTGCTGCCGGCCTGGCGCGGCGCCGCCCCGGTGCAGCACGCCGTGCTCCACGGCGACCCGATCACCGGCGCGGCGACGTTCCAGATCGTCAAGGCGCTCGACGCCGGCCCGGTGTACGGGGTGGTGACCGAGGAGATCCGGCCCGACGACACCAGCGGCGAGCTGCTGGCCCGCCTGTCGGAGTCGGGCGCGGGCCTGCTGGCGGCGACGCTCGACGGCGTGGAGGACGGCACCCTGGAAGCCCGCCCGCAGCCCGCCGAGGGCGTCAGCTACGCGCCCAAGCTGGAGGTGGCGGACGCGCGGGTCGACTGGACGGCGCCCGCGATGCGCGTCGACCGGCTGGTGCGCGCGTGCACCCCGAACCCCGGCGCCTGGACCGAGTTCCGGGGCGCGCGGCTCAAGCTCGGCCCGGTCGCGCCCGTCCCCGGCCCCTCGGCCCTCGTGCCCGCCGAGGGCGCGCTCGCACCGGGGCAGATCGCCGTCGCCAAGGACACCGTCCTGGTCGGCACCGCCACCCAGCCCGTGCGGCTCGGCGAGGTCCAGCCCCAGGGCAAGCGCCTGATGACCGCCGGTGAGTGGGCGCGCGGCGTGCGCCCCGGCGCCGACGACCGGCTCGCCTGATGGGCTCTCCCAGCGGCGCGGGCCGCACGGGCGGCGGACGGCCCGGCGCGGGTGGCAGGAGGCCCGGCCCGGGCGGCAGGAGGCCGAAGCCGGTGCGCGACGAGGCCCGCAACGTCGCCTACGACCTGCTGCGGGCCGTCGACGAGCGCGACGCCTACGCCAACCTGCTGATGCCCACCCTGCTGCGCGAGCGAGGCCTGTCCGGCCGTGACGCCGCCCTGGCGACCGAGCTGGCCTACGGCACCCTGCGCGGCCTCGGCACCTACGACGAGATCGTCGCCGCGTGCAGCGACCGCCCGCCGGAGGACATCGACCCGCCGCTGCTGGACGCCATCCGTCTCGGGGTCCACCAGCTCCTCAAGACGCGGGTGCCCCCGCACGCCGCCGTCAGCGCGACGGTCGACCTGGTGCGGCTGCGTGTGGGCACCGGCGCCTCGAAGTTCGCCAACGCCATTCTCCGCAAGGTCGCCACCCGCGACTTCGACCAGTGGCTGCCCATCGTCGCCCCCGACCCCGGCGAGGACGCCGTGGGCCACCTGGCCGTCGCCTACAGCCACCCGCGGTGGATCGTCTCGGCGCTGCGCGACGCGGTCGGCGGCGGCTTCGAGGAGACCGCCGACCTGCTGGCCGCCGACAACGAGCGCCCCGCGGTGACGCTCGTCGCCTGGCCGGGCCGCAGCACCGTGGGTGAGCTGGCCGAGGACGGCGCGGTCGCGGCCCGCTACTCGCCGTACGCGGCCTACCTCCCCGAGGGGGACCCGGCGTCCCTGGAGGCCGTCGCGCAGGGCCGTGCGGCCGTCCAGGACGAGGCCAGCCAGCTCGTCGCGCTCGCCCTGACCCGGGTGCCCGTCGAGGGCTCCGACCGCTTCTGGCTGGACATGTGCGCAGGCCCGGGCGGCAAGGCCGGGCTGCTCGACGCGCTCGCCGTGCAGAACGACCGCCACCTGCTCGCCGCCGACCAGCGCTTCCACCGCGCCCGGCTGGTGTGGCGGGCCACGCGCAGGGCCGGGGTCATCACCGCCGACGGCACCCGGCCCGCCTGGCGGGACGGCGCCTTCGACCGGGTGCTGGTCGACGCCCCCTGCACCGGCCTCGGCGCGCTGCGCCGGCGCCCCGAGGCCCGCTGGCGGCGCTCCTCCGACAGCGTCCAGGAGCTCGGCGCGATCCAGCGGCGCCTGCTCGGCTCGGCCTTGGACGCCGTCCGCCCCGGTGGGGTCGTGGCGTACGTGACGTGCTCGCCGCACCTCGCCGAGACCCGCGTCGTGGTCGGCGACGTGGTCAAGAGGCGGGGTGACGCCGAGCTGCTGGACGCCCCCTCCTACCTCCGCGAGGTCGACCACCTGGGCGAGGGCCCCTACGCCCAGTTCTGGCCCCACCGCCACGGCACCGACGCCATGTTCCTGTCCCTCATCCGCCGCACCTGACCCCGGCGCCCGCCGGCCCGGTGGGCACAAGAGGGGTCGGTGCTTCGCCGCCCTGGGTCAGCCGGAGTAGCGTTCGGCGATCGCGGCGAAGGCGGCTTTGGGCTCCCAGGGCATGTCGGGGTAGGTGTCGCCGTTGCGGCCGTCGAGGACCTTGACGATCCCGAGGCTGGCGAGGTCGAGGTCGTCGCGGGGGTCTCCGTCGGGGCGGTGGGGCAGGTTGCGGAGCGCGAAGAGGTGGACGAAGGCGCTGTCGACGCCCTCGCCGTCGAAGATCTCGAGCAGTTCGCCGAGGTAGGCCGCCTGGCCGGCCTCGTCGCGCTCGTACCGCCCGTCCAGCCGCATCGCGCCGGTGGCTTCGTCGATCCGCAGGATCTCCATGCTGCGTGGCGCGACGTCGCCCGCACCGCGCCAGGTCGCGGTGCCGAAACCGGTGACGGCGACGGGTTTGGGTTGTGCGACGAGGTCGCGCACGCCGCTTCGGAACCGGTCGGCGACCTCCGCGGATCGGATGAGCTCGTAGGTCACGAAGTCGAACAGGTCCCAGTCGACGCCCTCGAACGGGATGGCGGCGTAGGTGACCTTTCCGTGGAAGCGCTCGCGGACCGCTGCCACGGCGGTGGTGAGAAAGTCGCCGATACGGGTCCGGACCTCGGCGAGGCGTTCCGCCCGGCCGTCCGGGTGGTCCAGCAGGCGGGCGAGTCGTTCCTCGAGGCGGTCGCCGTCGGCGAATCCCCGGTTCATGAGGCTCAGTTCGACGCCGGTGACGAACACGACCTCGGCTCCCGCCGCGCGCAGCCGCTCGGCCCGGCCGGCGCAGTCGAGGAACAGCGTGAGGATCTCGTCGGTCGTCAGGTCCAGCGGGTACGGCGAGAACCAGACCTCAAGGCCGAGGCCGGCGGCACAGCGGGCGGCGAGCTCCAGGCGCCCCGGGTCGCCGCCGATGATCTGGACGGCATTGCAGTGCAGGTCGTCGCGGATGATGGTCAGCTCTCGCCGGACCAGCTCCGGGTCGAAGCCTTCCACCGAGTTGACGCCATCGCGGATGAACCCGGTGTCGTAGGTCATGCCCCTTGCGCGCATGTGTGTCGGTCCTTTCTCGGATGTCTGTGGAGCGGACGAGAGGCGACGCTACCAGATTCTTGCGCGTACGCATTTTTGCGTGTGCGCAAGGTGTGTTAGGATGAGGGACGTGACGACGAATCGGCCGGGCCTGCGTGAACGGAAGAAGGAGGCCACCAGACAGGCGCTCCGAACGGCGGCGTTGCGCCTCGCGCTGGAACACGGGCCCGACAACGTCCGCGTCGACGACATCGCCGAGGCCGCGGGCGTGTCGCCCAGGACCTACAACAACTACTTCGCAAGCCGTGAGCAGGCGATCGTCGCCGCGGTCACCGCGGAGCGCGCGTCACGGGTGGCGGCGGCCGTGGCCGCCCGTCCCGCCGACGTCGGCCTCGCCGACGCCGTCATCGACGCCGTCGTCGGGGAGTACACCGACCCGGGCGACGATGCGCGGGACGCGCTGCTGATGATCACTACCAGTCCCGCCCTGCGCGCCTGCTACGCCGACACCGTCACCACGATGGAGGGGCCGCTCGCCGAGGCGATCGCCCAACGCTGCCGAGGCGTGGACCCGCTGACCGCCCAGGTGCTCTCCGCCGGCGTCGGCGCGGCCGCCAAGGTCGCGCTCCAGCGCTGGCTGCGATCGACGGCCGTGCCCGCGCCGGCCAGCGGCCTGCTGGTCCCGTCGGGGTCCCTGCCAGCCCTGATGCGGATCGCGCTGATGCCACTCGCGCCGGCACTGGACGCGGTCACCTGAGCCGCGGCCCCCCGTGGACTCCCGGAGAGGATCGACCATCGACCGACCGGTCGAGGCATTGAGGAGGTGATGAGGCGATGTGGCCACGGGTCAACGGGATGCGTTCCCTCGAACTGGGCACCCCGGGCGAGATGCGGGCCTGGCTGAACGGCCTCGTCGTGAGTGGCGTGAAGACCGCGACGACCGGTCTGCTCGCCGAATACGCCGCCGAGACCGAAGGGCTGGAGTATCCCGGCGAGCGTCTGGCCGTGCTGGACGACGACGGCGCGCCCGTCGCCACGGTGGAGATCACCGGCGTGGAGGTGAGGCCCTTCATCGAGGTGACCTGGGAGCACGCCGCCGTCGAGGGAGAGGGGGACGCCTCCCTCGACGACTGGCGCGCCGGCCACCGCCGCTACTGGTCGCGCGCCGGCACCCCCGTCCAGGACGACACCCCGGTCGTCTGCCTCTCCTTCCACCTCACCCAGCCCCTGACCGGCCCAGGGGCCCGTCCAAGGCGCGGTGGTAGCGCCTGCTGATGGCGTTCGTCCCCCGGCCGGCATTCACCGGCGCTACATTTCGTGTTTCCGTATGTACGTTGCGTCCACCGGCTGGGAGGGGATGATGGAGAGATGGGAACCGTGCTGGCTGCGCCGAGGGCGACACCGCAGGAGACGAGACGACACGATCTCGAGTCGCGCTACCGGAAGGTATGCGAGATCTGCGAGGAGCGCCGCGTTGAGATCATCGACGGCAGGATCGTGATCGGCGAGATGCCTACTTTCGATCACAACCAGGTGATCTTCCGGCTTCTCATGCAGATCATGTCGGTCGTGGCCGACCGCGACTGGATCATCTGTAACGACATCAAGGTCTTTCTCGGCGCCCAGATAGATCGCTATCGCCCGGACGTCACCGTGGTCCCCTCCAAGCCTCGCATGTGGGACGCGGAGAACGTCTATGGTGAGGAGACGCTCCTGGTCGTCGAGGTCGTCTCGCCGAGCAGCCAGAAAGACGACCACGACGTCAAACCCTGGAACTGTGCGTTGGCCGGGGTGCCCCTCTACCTGGTCATCGACACCTTCCGCGGCACCGCACGGCTTCTGAGTCACCCCGGCGGGAACGGCTACACCCACGAGGTGGCCGTGGCACTCGGGGACACGCTGGAGCTCCCGGAGCCATGGAGCCTCGACCTCGACACGGCGGTGCTGCTGATCTGAATCTCGCAGATCGCCCGGCCGCCTCCCGCATGGCTGAACAGAGGCGATGTGGCGGCCGTCGGCAGCGGAACGCCGGGGTCAGCGGAGGGGGGTGAAGAAGGTGCGCAGGTCGGCGGCGAGGATGTCGGGGACGATGTGGGCGGCGTAGTGGCCGCCGCGGTCGTAGGACTTCCAGTGGACGATGTTGGCGTGGTCGCGTTCGGCGAAGGTACGCATGGAGACGAAGTCACCCTCGAACATCGCCAGGCCCAGGGGGACGGTGGTGGGCTCCTTGGGGTGCTCGGCGCGGGCGTCCTCGTAGTAGAACCGGGTGGCCGAGGTCGCGGTGCCGGTGACCCAGTAGAGCATCGTGTTGGTGAGGACGAAGTCGGCGTCCAGGTCGCCCAAGAGCTGGGAGTTCCAGCCCAGCAGCCCCACCGGCGAGTCGAAGATCCCGTACGACAGCGTCTGCGGCTGCTGGGAGTGCAGGACGTTGAAGGCCATCTTGTTGTCGTAGAACCACTGGAGCACCTCCAGCGCCTTCTTGTCCTCGGGGGTGATCTTCTCGAACTCGGCCGGGTCGCCCGACGGGAAGGAGAAGATCTGCGTGACGTGCACCCCGGTCACGTGCTCGGGCGCGAGGCGTCCCAGCTCGGGGGCGACGAACGAGCCGCCGTCGTTGCCGGCCGCGCCGTAGCGGTCGTAGCCGAGCCGCCGCATCAGCTCGGCCCACGCGCTGGCCGTGCGGTACCGGTTCCAGCCGCGTTCCCTGGTCGGTCCGGAGAAGCCGAAGCCGGGCAGCGAGGGGATCACCACGTGGAACGCCTGCGCCGGGTCCTCCGGGTGGGTGAGCAGGTCGATGATCTTCAGGTACTCCACGATCGAGCCCGGCCAGCCGTGGGTGAGGATCAGCGGCAGGGCGTCCGGGTGCGGTGAGCGGACGTGCAGGAAGTGGATGTCCTGCCCGTCGATCTCGGTGAGGAACTGCGGGTACCGGTTGATCGCGGCCTCCTGCGTGCGCCAGTCGTACCCGTCGCGCCAGTACTCGGCGAGCCCCCTGACGTACTCCACCGGCACGCCGTAGTCCCAGCCCGTCCCGGGGATCTCGTCGGGCCACAGCGTACGGCCGAGCCGGTCGTGCAGGTCGTCCAGTTGGGCCTGGGGGACGTCGATGCGGAAGGCCCTGATCTCTGCGTTCTGGTTCATGAGAAGGACACTAGACGGCCTTCCGGTCAGGTCCTGTCCTGAAGGTACGGCAGGCTGGGAACCATGTTGGAGACCTCGGCGCGGCTGCTGCGCCTGCTGTCCTTGCTGCAGTCCCGGCGCGACTGGCCCGGCGCGTCCCTGGCCGAGCGGCTCGGGGTGAGCGAGCGCACCGTCCGCCGCGACGTCGACCGGCTGCGCGAGCTGGGCTACCCGGTGAACGCGACCCGCGGCACCGACGGCGGCTACCGGCTGGGCGCGGGCGCGGCCATGCCGCCGCTCCTGCTGGACGACGAGGAGGCGGTGGCCGTGGCGGTCGGGCTGAGGACGGCCGCCCGTGGCGCCGTGGCCGGCATCGAGGAGACCTCGGTGCGCGCGCTCGCCAAGCTGGAGCAGGTGCTGCCGTCCCGGTTGCGTCATCGGGTCGGCGCCCTGCAGGCGTCCATCGAGGCCGTGCCCCCGGACCGGCCGGGGCCCGCGGTCGACCCCGGCGTGCTCACCGCGCTCGCCGCGGCCTGCCGCGACCGGGAGCGCCTGCGGTTCGACTACCGCGCGCACGACGGGTCGGCCGCCGTGCGCACCGTCGAGCCGCACCGGCTGGTGTCGTGGGGCCGCCGCTGGTACCTGGTCGCCTGGGACGTCGAGCGCCAGGACTGGCGGACCTTCCGCGCCGACCGCGTCGAGCCGCGCACGCCCACCGGCCCGCGCTTCCCGCCCCGGGACCCGCCCGAGGGCGGGGCCGCCGCCCATGTCGCGCGCGGGGTGTCGGCGGCGGCGTGGCGGCACCGGGCCCGCGTCCTGGTGCACGCCCCGGCCGAGGTCGTGGCCGAGCGCGTCAACCCCGCCGTCGGCGTGGTGGAGGCGGTGGACGAGCGTACGTGCGTGCTGCACACCGGGGCGGACGGCCTGACCACCCTGGCCGTCCACCTCGGCATGCTGGACCTGGACTTCCAGGTCACCGAGCCCCCGGAGCTGGTCGAGCGCCTGCGCGTGCTCGCCGACCGCTACGCCCGCGCGACCCGGCCGGGGGAGCCGGCCGGGTCGGCGGGAGTGGGATGAGCCTCGTGGCCGGTCAGCCCGGGGGGAACTGGCCGTTCTTGGCCACCGGGACGCCGAGCTGCGCGGCTCCGTACAGGACCGCCGTCTCGGCCGGCAGGCCGGCCAGCACCGGGTTGAGGTGCTTCAGGCTCAGGGTGACCGGGTTGATGGCGGGGGCGATGACGTCGAAGTTCTCCAGGTCGATCCATCGCAGGATGTTCGCCATCGCCGTCGGCACGCTGTCTCCGGCCTTGAGCACCGGCACGCAGAGCTGGCGGCCGTAGGTGACCTGCACCGACGCGGTGGGGATCTGGCCGGTCAGCACCGGGTTGAGCTGGGTGAGGGCCAGCTTGCGGTTCATCAGGGTGTTCGGGGTGAGCCCGTAGCACTTCAGGTCGATGTGCGAGACCAGCGACAGCACCTCGGAGGGCGGGACCAGGCCGTTCTTGGCGACCGGGACGCACAGGTGCTGCGGGGCGGTGATGACGACCTGCTCGCGCGGCAGGTCCTGGAGCACCGGGTTGAGGTGGCTGAGGACCAGCGACCTGTTCACCGTGGCCCCGGTGATCCGGTAGCACGACAGGTCCACGTACCGGATGAAGTCCAGGACGCCGGACGGCGGGATCACCTGGTTCTTGGCGACCGGGACGCACAGCTTCTCGCGCGCGCCGAGGGTGACCTGTTCGGTCGGCAGGTCCTGGAGCACCGGGTTGAGGTGCTTCAGCGTCAGCGTGGTGGTGGGCGGCTGGTAGGTGCTGGTCTTGAAGCACTCCAGGTCGAGGTAGGACGTGAAGGCCTTCGGGGTGGGCAGCGCGAGCGCGGTGGCGGACGGCGCGATGAGGGACGCCGCGGCGACCATTCCCACGACTAGGCACAGCACGCGCCGGACGGCCGATATCGGGCGTCCTCGATTTCCTCTGGCGGATACGCGCATGGCTCGGCTCCAGGAGTCCGTGGATGGGGTGGGATCCCAACTGTCTGTCCGCGGGATGGATTTGACAAGAAATGTGTCCGCTTTCTGACGCCCTCGGCATATGGCGCGGTTGATCGACGCGCATTGCGGCCCGGCGCCGGGCCTGGGCGATCGGGCAGGGCCGATTACCAGGGGCAGGGCCGCGCCGGGACGGCCGCGCCGCTCGGCCGGCATCGCCATTTCACGCCGGAGAGGGTCGGCTGTGATACGGCGTCACCGGCGGGATGATTGTTCCGCGTCACGTCCGCCGATCACCGTGACGGCCCGTTCCCCGGGCCGCCGGCCAACGGGGGATAAAGGGAGATCCGAATAGGCTTCTGGTTTCCCTCGCGGCCGATTTCTGTAATCGGCATATCAGAGAAGAGAAGGAGACCCGCTGCTTTCCGGTGCCGGGCGGAACGGCGACGTCCCGTCCGCGAGGAAGGGGCGCGGCAAGGTGTCACATGACAGTTATCACAAGCGGTTGGTGTTAGTTGTTTCTACCGGCGACGGGCGTGCGGGGCGAGTCTGGACCTGCGCAAAGAGGCAGCGAGCAGTCCAGATGCCCGCTGCCGCTCCCGTCGGATCCCGGCCGCCGAGCCGGGCGGAAGGAAGTGGCCCGATGGCCGAAAGCCTTTACATTCTCGGTGACGACGACCGCAAGAAGTTCGCCAGGCTCGTCGCCGCCGCCTGGTCGGAGGGCGAGGTCAAGACCCGCTACGGCCGCGAGCCCCGGCTGATGCTGGCCGAGTACGGCATCGCCTACCCCGAGGGCGTGGCCACCCCGCCGCTGCCGCCCAAGCCCGCCGGCGAGTTCAGCATCGAGGAGCTGGAGGTCGCGGCCGGCACCGAGGCCCCGGCCGACGGCTGCTTCGGATCGGTGAGCTCGATCAGCAGCATCGGCGGTTGCCTCGGCACCGCCTCCACCTACGGCTGCGGCATGGAAGCGAAAGCCTGACCCGTCTTGGGGCGCCGTCCCTCCCGAGGGCGCACCCGGGACCTCCGTCGTGGCACCCGGCGGCCCGCCGCCGCCGGGTGCCTCCGGAAAGCGGGTTCCGTGATGCGTTGCCTTCCCCCGAATGGGTTGCCATGATCCGTTTGTGACCCAGACAGGGGTTGTAGGGCCCAAAGCGGTCGCTCGCGCGCCGCTGGAGGTGCGGATCGGCCGCGCGGCGATCGTGGCGTTCGCCCTCTACCTGATGACACCCACGTTCGTGCACTACATCGAGGACGCGCGGCCCGCGCGGATCCCCGGTGCCGTACTGGCGGCGGTGGTCGTCGCCCTCTACATCGCGGCCGGCTGCACCGGCCCGCGCGGTCCCTGGCACCGCTGGGCGGTCGGGGTGATGGCGCTGCTGGTCTACCTTCCGCTGCCCTTCCTCGGCGAGTGGTGGGCCGCCTCCAGCGTCTTCCTCACCGCGATGACGCTGGGACTGCTTCCCCGGCCCTACCCGCTTCCGGCCTTCGCGCTGGTGGCGGTCGCCGAGACCTTCAAGTCGATGGCCCTCGGCGACGTCCTGGCCGGCGGACTGTCCTGGACGCTGTCGGTCGCGGTGGCGGCCATCCCGCTGGCGGGACTGACGCACTTCGCCGAGACGGCGCGGGTCCTGTACGCGACCAGGGCCGAGCTCGCCACGGTGGAGGTGGCGGCACAGCGCGCGAGGACCGTCCGCGAGCTGGAAGCCATCCTCGGCAGCCGCCTGGACGCCATCGCCGAGCAGGGACGCGCCGTCCTGTCCGGCGTGGACGGCGAGGCCGCGGCCGTCAGGACGGAGCTGGGCCGCATGCTCGACATGGCCCGCGAGGCGCAGACGGAGATGCGCGGGTTCGCGCATCGGGAGCAGCGGCTCCCATCGGGAAAGGCGGACTACCAGATATGACGAACATCACGACACGTCGGTGTTAGTTGTTTCTGGCGTGCTCTGTCGCCGATGACAAGTCTGGTCCTCGTAGGGGTCAACCCCCTGACCTCCCGGGAAGAGCGGACGAGCGTCCGCGACCACCGGAGCCTCACCACCGAGGTGACACCATGCCGCAAGACCCGTTGTCCCCCGAACTGCGCACCCAGCTCGCCCGGTTCGTCGCCCGCGCCTGGTCCGACGAGACGATCAGGCGGGAGTTCGAACGAGACCCCCGCGCCGCGCTCGCCGGCGCCGGCGTCGAATGGCCGCGGGAGCTGCCCCCGCCCGACCTTCCCGCCCAGCCCGGCCAGGCCATCGACCTGGAGAGCCTCGAATCGTCCGCGGGCGGAGCCCTCGGCACGATCGGCACCGTGAGCTGCCCGACCGGTTGCTTCTCCGGCGGGCAGACCGCCTGACGATCACAGCAGTCCCAGGCGGGGCGGTGGGCAGTCCAGATGCCCACCACCTCGCCGGAAAAGCATCTCATACACCGCGGCGGGAGGCCTTGTGATGAATGTGGACACGATGGGCTGGGACACGGTCCAGCGCAGAGCGTTCGGCGAGCTGACGGCGAAGTCGTGGCTCGACGGCGAACTCCGGCGCCGGTACGAGCGCGAACCCCTCGTCGTGCTGGCCGAGTTCGACATCCGGCTGGCCGAGGGTTCGGTCGCGCCGACGCTGCCGCCGGAGCCCGGCACCGAGCTGGTCATCGAGATCCTCGACGGCGCCGAGGCGCCGCCGCCGCCTCCGTGCCTGCTCAGCCTGTGCTTCTGCCTGCAGTACTCCCCGGGGAGAGATCCGCGATGACCATGACCGCGGTGGAGGCGCCGGGAGGCGAGCGCATCGACCAGCTCGTCTCCACGGTCCGGACCAAGGCGTGGCTCGCCGCGGTCGCGCTCATCCTGGTGGCGGCCTGCGCGGTCGGCTGGGCCTGGTTCGGCCAGGTCCGCGACGTGGTCGCCGGCACGGGCGTGCTGGTGGCGGGGGGCGGCCCCGTGGGGGTGGCCGCGCCCGTCACCGGCAGCCTGGCCGAGATCCTGGTCCGCCCGGGCCAGGAGGTGACGCCCGTGACGCCGCTGGCGGTCATCGCCGACGCGCGGGGACGCAGGCACGTGGTGACGGGCACGGCGAGCGGCCGGGTGCTGCGCACGGCCGTGCCCGGCGCCGCCCTGGCCGCCGGCGGCACCGTCGCGGCGGTCGACCCGGCCGCCGGGCCCCTGCGGGCGCTGCTGACGGTCGGCCGCGACAGGGTCGGCTCGCTCGCCCCCGGCCAGCCCGTCGCCTTCGGCGGCGGGTGGCAGGGCAGGGTGAGCGCCGTCGAGCCCTACCCCGCCTCCGGCGAGCTGCTGCGCCCGCTCTACGGCGACTCCCTGCGGGCCGAGGGGCGCTACCTGGTGACCGTCGACTTCGGCCGTCCCGCCTGGCCGGGCGCCACACTGACCCCGGTCGCCGGGGAGATCACCGTCGCCGTCGTCCGGCCCGTGGACGCCCTGTTCGGCGGAGGCCGCCGTGGCTGAGCGGACGGCCCGGCCGCGGCCCGTGCGCACCGAGCGCCGTCCCCAGATGGAGGACGCCGACTGCGGGCCCGCCTGCCTGAGCATGATCTTCGCCTTCCACGGCCTGCGCGTCCCCCTGCACGAGATCAGGGAGCGGTGCGGGGTCGGCAGGGACGGGCTGACCGGGGCGGGGATCAAGGCGGCGGCCGAGGAGTACGGCTTCACCGTCGCCGGATGGAGGGTGGAGGCCGACGAGCTGGAGACCTTCGCCGTCCCCTCGATGATCTTCGTGGACCGCCGGCACTACGTGGTGCTGGAGGGCCTGCGCAAGCGGTGGGCCTACCTCAACGACCCCGCCGTGGGCAGGATCCGGCTGAGCAGGGAAGAGTTCCGGCGCAGGTTCAGCGGAATCGTGCTGGTCCCGCGCCCGGGCGAGGGCTTCGCTCCCGGAGGGGCGCGCTTCCCCATGGCCCGCTCGGCGCTGGCGAAGGTGCGGCCCTACCTGGCCGCGCTGCTCGCCATCGCCGTCATGGCCTTCACGCTGGCCCTGCCCGCGGCGGTCACCTCCCTGCTCACCCGGCTGCTGCTGGGCAGGGTCCTGGTCGCGGGCGACACGGCCTGGAGCGCTCCGGTGCTGCTGGGGCTGCTCGGCTGCGTCGGCTTCACCCTGGCGGGGACGTGGGCGCAGCAGCGGCTGCTCGGCGCGGTGCAACTGGCGATGGCCGCCGACCTGTCCGGCCGGTACGTGTGGCGGCTGCTGCGGCTGCCCGGCGACCACTTCCACCGGCGGGGGACCGGCGGCCTGGTGACCCGCACGTCCTTCGGCGCGGGGCTGGCACTGCTGATGTCGGACCGGGTCGCCGCGGTCATCGCGGCCCTGCTCACCATGGTGGTGCACTCCTCGATCCTGTTCGCCTTCCACCCGGCCTTCGCCGCGGTCGCCGCGCTGCTGGCGGCGGTCAACCTGGCGGCGATGCGCGCGGTCAGCCGGCGCAGCGCCCCGCACCAGCAGCGGCTCATCTTCGACGAGCACCGCCGCGACAGCATGGCCTTCAACGGCGTCTCGATGGCCGAGTCGCTGAAGGCCGACGGGGCGGAGAACTGGTTCTTCGCCAAGTGGGCGGGCCTGTCGGCGCGCACCATGGCGGCGACGCAGGACCTCATGCGGGTCACGCAGGCGCTGATGGTGGTGCCCGCCGCGCTCGGCTCGCTCGCCGGGGCCGCCATGGTCATCACCGGCGCGGTGCTCACGGCCCGCGGCGAGGTCACGATGGAGACCGTCATCGCCGCCCAACTGCTGGTCGGCGCCTTCCTGGTGCCGGTGTCCTCCCTGGTGGGCATCGGCGCCGAGGCGCAGGTCGTGGCCGCCCAGACCAGCATGCTCGACGACGCCCTCAGCGCCGAGCCCGACCCGCGGCACGCCGAGCCGCCTCGCGCGCCCGAAGGGACGGGCGGCCTGCGCGGCGCGGTGGAGTTCGACGGGGTCACCTTCGGCTACGACCGCCAGCACGGCCCCGTCATCGACGGACTGTCATGGCGCGCCGAACCGGGCCAGCGCATCGCCATCGTCGGCCGCACGGGCAGCGGCAAGTCCACGGTCGCGCGCCTGCTCACCGGAGCGGTGCAGCCGTGGTCGGGGCAGATCAGGTTCGACGGCGTGCCACGGCAGGACACGCCCCGCGAGACGCTGACCACCTCGGTCGGCTACGTCGAGCAGCAGCTCCAGGTGTTCGAGGGCACCGTGGCCGACAACCTCACCCTGTGGGACCCGACGGTCCCGCCGTACCGGCTGCGCAGGGCCGTCACCGACGCCTGCCTGGCCGACGTCGTGCACCGCAGGGGCGGGCTGTCGGGCGGGTGGGTCCAGGAACGCGGGCGCAACCTGTCGGGCGGCGAGCGGCAGCGCATGGAGATCGCCCGCGCGCTCGCGCTGTCCCCCTCGGTGCTCGTGCTCGACGAGGCCACCAGCGCCCTGGACGCCGAGACCGAGGCACTGGTGGACGCCAACCTCAAGGCCAGGGGCTGCACCTGCGTGGTGATCGCGCACCGGCTCAGCACGGTGCGCGACAGCGACCTGATCCTCGTGCTCGACCGGGGCAGGGTCGTCCAGCGCGGCACGCACGCCGAGCTCATCGCCCAGCCCGGCACCTACCGCACGCTCGTCGAGGAAGCGGCATGAACCGACACCCTGTGGGCCCGAACGGCGTCAACGGCGCGAACGGCGCGAACGGCGGCAACGGCGTGAACGGCGCCTGCGGCGCGAACGGTGCGAACGGCGCCAACGGTGCGAACGGTGCGAACGGCCGCTCGTCCGGCGGCGACGGCGCCGATGGCCACTCGTCCGGCGGTGCGAACGCCCGCCCGTCCGCCGGGGACGCCGCGCTTCCCTTCGCCGAGGGCGCGGGCGGCTACCCCGTCAGCGAGATCGAGCTGATCGACCCCTACGCCTGCTGGCGCGTGGTGAGCGGTTCGGTCGACGTCCTGCTGTCCCCCCTGGACGGCCAGGGGCGCCGCCACCGCGTCCTGCGGGTGGAGACCGGCCAGCTCATGCACGGGTTCGCCGCCACCGACCTGCCCGGCGGCTACACCGTCACGGCCTCCCCGGCCGAGGGCACCGCGGTGCGCCGCGTCCGCAGGGAGGCCGGCGCGCTCTCGGCCTGGGCGCGCCGGCTGCGCCACCCGGGCGCGACCGCCGGCCCGGACGGCGAGCCGTCCCGTCACCGCCGCGACGGCGGGACGCAGGACCCGCCGGGCGAGCGCGAGCTGCGCGCGCTGCACCGCGAGACGCTGGCGCGGACGCTCCTGCTGGCCGAGGCCGAGGACGCCGACCGGGACAACTGGCGCGCCGCCCGCGCGGCGGCCACGGGCGAGGCGCTGCGGCGCTCGTTCACCGACGTCGCCGTCGCCGCCGGCGCGCCGCCCTCGCCCGACCGGCCCCGCACCGGCGCCGAGCACGCCGTCAAGGTGGTCAAGGCGCTCGGCGACCACTGCGGATTCGCCGCCCCCGACGCCGAGCCCGCGCTCGGCGCCTCTTCCGCTTCCTCCCGCGCGGGCGAGGCCGCGCGGGAGGACGACTCACCCTCCGCCGACCCGCTCGGCGCGGCGCTGGACGCCGCCAGGGTCAGGCACCGGCGCGTGCGCCTGGACGGGCGCTGGTGGCGCACCGCCACCGTCCCCATGATCGGCTTCACCCGGGACGGCGGGCGGCCGGTGGCGCTGCTGCCGCACCGGGGCGGCTACCGCGCCGCCGACCCGGCCACCGGCCGGCGCCGGGTCACCGAGGCCGTGGCCGCCGGCCTCGCCCCCGACGCCCTGCAGATATACCCGCCGCTCGGCGAGGGCGTCGCCTCGCCCCTGGCCCTGCTCAGGTTCGGCCTGCGCGGCGCGGGCAGGGAGCTCGCCTGGCTGCTCGCGACCGGCGGCGGCGCGGCGTTGCTCGCCCTCGGCGTCCCCATGTTCACCTTCACCCTGCTGAACTCCGCGGCCGACCCCGCCGACCGGCCGGCGATGGTCTGGACCGCCGTGATGATCGTCGGCGTGGTCTGCGCGGGCGCGCTGCTGCTCGCCGTGCGCAACGCGGTGCTCGTGCGCGTGCACAGCCGCCTGCAGGAACGGCTCGAACCGGCCGTCTGGAGCCACCTGGTCTCCCTGGACCTGCCGTTCTTCGACCAGTACTCCACCGGCGAGCTGGTCCAGCGGGCCAACGCCGTCTCCGACATGCGAAAGTCCCTCGGCGAGGCCGCGGTCAACTCCCTGCTCGGCGGCATGTTCTCGCTGTTCGGCCTGCTGGTGCTCGTCGCGGTGGACTGGCGGATGGCCCTGGCCGCGCTCGGCGGGGTGGCGGTGCTGCTCGGCGTGCTGGCCGCCCGCGCCGTGCGCCAGCAGCGCCACGAGCTGGTCATGCACGAGCAGTACGGCAAGGTCTACTCCCTGCTGTACGCCTGTCTCGGCGCGATCGACAAGATCCACGTCGCCGGCCGGGAGGCGCAGGTCTTCGGCCTGTGGTCGCGGCTGTTCGCCACCCAGCAGCGCGCCGCCGCCGCGGCGCAGCGCGAACGGGCGGTCTCTGCGGCCATCGGCGCCTCCGCGCAGCCGGCGCTGCTGCTCCTGCTCGCCGTCACCGGGCTGGCCCTGCGCGTGCCCGCCGCGTCCTTCGTGGTCGCCGCCGTGGCGCTCGGCCAGTTCGTGCTCGCCCTCGGCCAGATGAACCGGGCCGTCGAGGCGGCCTTCGCCCTGCTGCCCCGGTTCGAGCGGCTGCGCCCGGTGCTGGAGCGCCCGGCCGAGACCCCGCCCGGCGCCAAGGACCCCGGCGAGCTGACCGGTCTGGTCCGGCTCGCCGGAGTCTCCTTCGCCTACCCCGGCACCGCGATGCGGATCCTGGACGAGGTGTCGATGGTGTTCCGGCCGGGCGAGTTCGTCGCGGTCGCGGGCCCGTCCGGCGCCGGCAAGTCCACGCTGGTGCGGCTGCTGCTGGGCTTCGAGCCGCCCCGCACCGGCCAGGTCCTCTACGACGGCGGCGACCTGCGCGACCTGGACCTGCGCCGGGTGCGCTCCCAGGTGGGCGTGGTGATGCAGCAGGCCCGCGTGCTGCGGGGCTCGGTCATGGAGAACATCGTCGGCGACGTGCCGGGCGCGACCGAGCAGGACGCCTGGCGGGCCGCCCGCCTGGCCGACCTGGACGGCGACATCGCCGCCATGCCCATGGGCATGCACACCGTCGTCGGCGAGGACAACGCCTCCTTCTCCGGCGGGCAGCTCCAGCGGCTGCTCATCGCCAGGGCGCTGGTGAAGCGCCCGAAGATCCTCATCCTCGACGAGGCGACCAGCGCGCTGGACAACCACACCCAGGCGCTGGTCAGCCGGAGGATCGCCGAGCTCGACATCACCCGCATCGTGATCGCGCACCGGCTGAGCACCATCAGGTCGGCGGATCGGATCTACGTACTCGACCAGGGCAGGGTCGTCGCCGACGGCCCGTTCGAGGAGCTGATGGACCGAAGTCCGCTCTTCGCGCGCATGGTCCGCCGACAGGAGGTCTGAGATGACGGCCCTTGGATATGCCGACGTGCGGGGAGAGGGCCTGCTCGCCGTGCCGGGCGGGGACGAACGGCTGATCGCCGTGCTGGCCGCCGCCGCCCCGTTCTCCGAGCGCGTGTCGGGGGAGTTCTTCGTCCCGGTCGCCGGGCGCGGCCCCCGCCAGGCGTCCGAGCGCACCAAACGCTGGCTCAAGGCCGCCGTGGGCGACGACGACGACGCCAAGCGGGCGCTGCTGCACCACCGCAGGCGCTCGGGCCGCGACCTCGGCGCCGGACTCGTCGACGTCCGCCTCGCAGACCCGCGCCGGCTGCCCGACTGGGGGTACGCCCTGGTGGACTTCCTGCTCGCCCAGCCCCCCACGGCCGCCGCCGACCCCGCCACCGGGCGCCCGGGCTCCCCGTTCGTGTCCTTCAGGCGCGCGGTGAACCGGCTGGTCGACATCGAGGACGGGACGGTGCGCGGCGTGCCCGTCACCCCCGAGGCGTGCGAGGACATCGCCGGGCAGCTCGTCGAGCGCCTGACGCAGGTGTGCTTCTCCGGGTTCGCCTTCGAGGCGCAGCTCGCCGGCACCGCCAACGACGTGTCCGCCTGGCTGCAGAGCCCCGGCCTGGACGTCAGCCAGGCCGGCTGGCTGGACCGGCTGGAGACGCTGCCGGGGCTGGCCTACGTCATGGGCGTGACCTGCCTGCAGTGGCGGCGGGTGGTCCACGAGCTGTTCGACCGGCTGGGCGCCGACCTGCCCGAGCTGCGCAGGACGCTGTGGGGCTGGACCGCCCCCGGCCCGGTCACCGGATACTCCGGCGACTCGGGCGACCCGCACAACCACGGCCGGGTCGTCACGCTGCTCACCTTCGCCTCCGGCGAGCGGGTGGTCTACAAGCCCAAGGACCTGCGCTCGGTGGTCGGCCTGATGGACGTGTGCACCCTGCTGAACAACCACGGGCTCCCCCTCGCCCTGCACACCCGCGAGGTCGTCCTGCGCGAGGACTACGGCTGGGAGGAGTACGTCACCGCCGAGCCGGGGACCGACGAGGACAGCGTCCGCCGCTACTACACGCGCCTGGGGATGCTGGCCAGGCTCGCCCAGTTCCTGGAGTGCCGCGACCTGTGGGCCGACAACCTGGTCGCCAAGGGGGACACGCCGGTCTTCATCGACCTGGAGAACGTCCTGCAGGCCCGCATCAGCAAGCCGTCCGTCATCGGCGACCGCATCCAGTCGCTGTGGGGCAGGGTCGAGGAGACGGTGGCCAGGACCGCGGTCATCAGCTTCCCCCGGGTGATGGGCGGCGGCGTCCAGGCGCACGACATCGGGTGCATGGCCGGGCTGCAGGAGCAGATCGCCCGGCACCCCCAGGCCTACCCACTCGGCTGGGAGGCGCCGCCGTACCGGCCCACCTGGGGCGCCGGCGAGCTGGCCCAGCCGAGCCGCTACGCCGACGAGGTGGCCGAGGGCTACCGGCAGATGCAGGAGTGCCTGGCCCGCAACCAGGACCTGCTGGCCGACCCGCGCGGACCGCTGGCGCTGCTGCGCGAGGCGCCGGTCCGCTACATCTGGCGCAGCACCTGGGACTGCGTCGAACTGCTCGGCACCAGCCTGAGCCCCGGCGCGCTGATCGACGGGGTCGCCCGGGAGGTCTGTCTCGCCCACCTGTTCCGCAGCGCCAGGGAGACGCTGCGGCACGACCCCGGGCGCGAGGACATCCTGGAGATCGTCGAGCAGGAGATCGACGCCTTCCGCCGGATGGACGTCCCGCTGTTCGTCTCCAAACCGGGATCCGACTCGGTGTTCACGCCCGACGGGGTGGAGATTCCCGGGCACTTCGGGGGCACGGCCTGGCAGCGGCTCCAGGACCGTGTGGCCGACCTGGCGGGCTTCCCGCTGGACGAGCATCTCGCCGTCCTCGCGACCTGCCTCGATTTCACCGGCGCCGGGGAACTCCCCGCCACCTTCCCCGGCGCCGGGCCGCGTCCTCGCACGGTTCGCGAGATCGGCCTGCACGTCTACGACCTGTCGGGACGCCGGGAGGAACCGCAGGCCGAGGTGCTGCTCGCCCGCGCCGGCGAGTTGGCCGACCAGGTGCTCGCCGCCGCCGTCCCGCTCGGCCCGACCCCGGGCGGGCCGGCCGGTGAGCGGTCGGGCTGGATCGGCGTGGTGACCTACCCGGCGCACGGGCTGGACCAGGTCGAACCCCTGCACGGCGACCTGCTCACCGGCACCGCGGGCCTGGCCGTCTTCCTGGCCGAGCTGTACGCCAACACCGGAGCCCCCGGCCACTGGACGGCCGCGCAGGACGCGCTGGACGCCTCGGCCGAGTTCGCGACGCTGTCCACCCGCTCGGCCGTCTACCGCAGGATGTCGGGCACCCTGGCGCCTGTCGGCGCCTTCGTCGGCATCGGCTCGGCCATCTACGCGCTGAGCCGCTGCGGCGCCACGCTGTCCGACACCCGGCTGGTCGAGCGGGCCGCCGGGCTGGTGCCGCTCGCCGAGGCCGAGCTGACCCGGCCGACCTCCGCCGAGCCCGTGCTCGGCCGGGCGGGGCTCCTGCTGGCCCTGCGCAAGCTGCGCGAGGCCTCGCCCGTCCCGGTCCCGGCCGCCGACGCGCTCGCCGCGCGGCTGCGCGAGGAACTGCTGGCCGAGTTCGTCTCCGGCGGCGCCTCCCGTCCGCCCTACCCGCCGGACGTGCCCGCCCTGGAAGGGCTGCCCATCGGCGCCGACGGGCTGGTGTGGGCGCTGGCCGCCTCCAGCGACGCGCCGGGGGAGGACGTGGCCGCCGCGGCGCTGCTCGCGCACCGCTTCGGCCTGGACACCCCCGGCTCGCTGCTCGCCGCCGTCGCCACCGCCCACCTGCTCGCCGGCGAGGTTCCGGCCGAGCTGCGCGAGCGGGTGGCCCGGTACTGCGCGCCCGATCCGGGACGGTCCTGCGCGCGGCTGGTGGTGGACGCCGAGGTGGCCCTGCACACCGCCCGCCTGACCGGGGACGAGGCGCTGGAGCGTTCCGCGCGTGGCCTGGCCGCCGAGCTGCTGCGCCGCCGCGACCACACGGGCCGCTGGTTCGCCGACCGGCGGCGCGCCGACCGCCTGTCGCTGTCGGCCGTCAACGGCCTGGCCGCCGCGGGGCTCACCCTGTTGCGGCTGGCCGACGACCAGGTCGCCTCCCTCCGCCTCGTGCACTGATCCGAAAGGAACGCCATGGACGCCCGACCAGCATTTCGCCGCCAGTACCGGGTGGAGGTCATCGAGGGAGACGGGGTATTCCTGATCTCGGAGCGCGACACGCACGTCCTGACCGGCCGGTCGATCGAGGCGGTGGCGGGCCTGCTCGACGGCAAGCACACCGTGCAGGACATCCTCGTCGCGGTCGAGCCGGACGTCCCGCCGGAGAACGTCTACTACGTGCTCCACACGCTGCGGGCGCGCGACCTGCTGGTCGACGTCACCGAGGACCTGGAACGGGGCACGGCCGCCTTCTGGGAGATGACCGGGCGCACCGCCGAGGAGGCGGTCGCCGGGGTGCGGGGCGGGCGCGCCGAGGTGCTGGCCGTCGGGGACGCCCCCGACGAGGAGCTGCGGGCGCTGCTGGCCGCCGAGGGCGTGCAGGTCACCGGCCCGGCGGACGCGGCGTTCACCATCGTGCTCACCGACGACTACCTGCGCGGCGAGCTGGCCGAGATCAACAGGCGGCACCTGGCCGACGGGCGTCCCTGGCTGCTGGCCCGCACCGTCGGCCCGGTCCTGTGGGTCGGGCCGGTGTTCCAGCCGGGCAAGGAAGGCGGCTGCTGGCGGTGCCTGACGCAGCGACTGGAAGGGCACCGGCAGTCGCTGACCTACCTGGAGGAGCGGCTGCGCGGGCAGAGGCCGCTGGCCCTGCCCGCCGCCGACCTGCCGCTCACCCGCGGCGCCGGCGCGCGGCTGGTCGCGGCCGAGGCGCTGAAGTGGCTGGCCGGGGCCAGGAGTCCGCAGCAGCGCGACGTGATCACCCTGGACACCATGCACCTGGGCGCCACCCGCCACGAGCTGCGCCGCAGGCCGCAGTGCCCCGAGTGCGGCGACGCCGGCATGATGGCCGCCGCGGCCGAGTCGCCGGTCGAGCTGCGCTCCCGGCCCAAGACCTTCACCGCCGACGGAGGCCACCGCTCCCGCCACCCCGAGGACACCGCCGACCGGTACGCCCACCTGGTCAGCCCGGTCACCGGCGTCGTCAGGGAGCTCGCGCGGGTGGAGACGGGCACGCCCTTCGTCAAGACCTACATGGCCGGGCACAACTTCGCCCGGCAGATCCGCGACCTCGGCTCGCTGCGCAAGGGCCTGCGCAGCCAGAGCGCCGGCAAGGGCATGACCGACCTGCAGGCCAAGGTCAGCGCGATGTGCGAGGCGATGGAACGGTACTCGGGCATCTTCCAGGGCGACGAGGCCAGGCGCACGGCGACCTACCGGCGGCTGGGCGCCGACGCCCTGCACCCCAACGCCTGCGCGCTCTACAGCGAGGAGCAGTACCGCACCCGCCGCGACCTGGCGCACACCTCCAGCTACTCCTTCGTCAGCGACCCCCTCGACGAGGACGCCCCCATCGAGTGGACGCCGGTGTGGTCGCTGACCGAGCGGCGGCACAAGTACGTGCCCACCGGCTACCTGTACTACTACTACAACGACTCCCACCAGACCGGCCCGATCTACGCCTGGGCCGACTCCAACGGCAACGCGGCCGGCTCCTCGCGGGAGGACGCCGTCGTCCAGGGCTTCATGGAGCTCGTCGAACGGGACGCGGTGGCCCTGTGGTGGTACAACCGCCTGCGCCGCCCGGCCTTCGACCTGGCCACCTTCGCCGACCCGTGGATGGAGGAGTTCCAGGAGGTCTACGCCGGTTTCGGCCGCGAGATGCACGTGCTGGACCTCACCACCGACCTCGGCGTCCCGGTCGCCGCCGCGATCAGCCGCCGTGTCGGCGGGCCCAGCGAGGACATCCTCATGGCCTTCGGCGCCCACTTCGACCCGCGCATCGCCGTCCAGCGCGCGCTGGCCGAGATGAACCAGTTCATCCCCGCGGTCATCGACGTCGGCGCGGACGGCGCCACCCGCTACCGCTTCGACGCGAGCGACCAGCTCGACTGGTGGAAGAACGCCCGCATGGAGGCGCACCCGTACCTGTCGCCCGACGGCGCGCCGGTGCCCGCGTCGGCGCACGCGCGGCCGGCCACCACCGACCTGCTGGACGACGTCGCCGCCGCCCGCGCCGTGGTCGAGGAGCGCGGCATGGAGATGCTCGTGCTCGACCAGACCAGGCCCGACATCGGCCTGCCGGTCGTCAAGGTCATCGTGCCGGGCCTGCGCCACTTCTGGCGCCGGCTCGCCCCCGGCCGCCTGTACGACGTGCCCGTCCAGCTCGGCTGGCTCGCCGAGCCCACCCCGGAGGAGCAGATGAACCCCATCACGATGTTCCTGTGACCGTTCCTGCGGCGCGGCCGGACCCACCGGCCCCCATGGTCGGCCTGCGCGAGGACGCCGTGGTCACCTCGGCGGACGGGACGCTGACCATCACCAACCCCTTCGGCGCCTCAAAGCTGCGCGGCCTGCCGCCCGCCGTCGAGGAGGTCCTGCGAGGGCTGCCGGGCACGCTGGCCGCCGAGGACGAGCTCGCCGAGCGACTCCTGGCCGCCGGCGGCACCAGCCAGGAAGCCGCCCTGCTCTACCTGACGCTGTCGCGGCTGCGCCCGGTCCTGGTCCACGCGGTGGAACCGCTGCTGCGGGTCGTCCCCGTCGCCCGGGACGCCGAGTTCCGGCCGCCGGTCCTGGCCCCCGACGACACCGCGCGCCTGTCGAGGTTCGCGCTGGTCCGCGCGACCGAGGAGGGACTGGTCCTGGAGTCCCCGCTGTCGCGGCACCGCGTCATGCTCACCGAGGAGGCCATGCCGCTGCTCGGCGCGCTCGCCCGTCCGGTCATGGCCAAGCAGGCCCCCGAGGCGATCGGCCACCTGGTCGCCGCCGGCATGGCCGTCACCGGCGACGCCGAGGAGAGCGACCCGGCGCTGCGCGCCTGGGACTTCCACGACCTGCTCTTCCACGCCCGCAGCCGGATGGGGCGGCACGACCAGCCGTTCGGCGCGAGCTTCCGCTTCGTCGGGGACGTGCCGCCCGAGCCGGTGGTCAAGCGCCCGCCCGCGGGCCCCGCCGTGGAGCTGTTCACCCCCTCGCTGGAGGAGGCCGCCGCGGCCGACCCGCCGTTCACCACCGTGCTGGAGTCGCGCCGGTCGGTGCGCGAGTACGCCGACGCGCCGCCGACGGTCCGCCAGCTCGGCGAGCTGCTCTACCGCGCCGCCAGGGTGCGGGGCGTCTTCGGACCGGCCCCTGGCATGCCGTACGAGGCCAGCAGCAGGCCCTACCCGGCCGGCGGCGCCGCCTACGAACTGGAGCTGTACCTCACCGTCGCACGATGCGAGGGCCTGGACCCCGGTGTCTACCACTACGACCCGCTCGGGCACCGGCTCGCCGCGCTGCCCGCCAGGGACGCGGACGCGCGCGCGATGCTCGGCGTGGCCCGCCTGGCGACCGGCGGCATGGCCACCCCTGACGTGCTCATCACCGTCACCTCGCGCTTCCAGCGGATGTCGTGGAAGTACTCCGGGCTCGCCTACGCCGCCACGCTGAAGAACGTCGGCGCGCTCTACCAGACCCTGTACCTGGTGGCCACCGCGATGGGAATGGCCCCCTGCGGCCTCGGCAGCGGCGACGCCGACCTGGCCGCCCGCACGTTCGGCCTCGACTGGGTTAAGGAGTCGTCGGTGGGCGACTTCCTCATCGGCGGAGCCCCGGCAGACGCCGCGCCCGGTTCGTGATGTCCGTCATGGGCGACAGATGTCGTCTGCATCTGCCGGTTCCCGGCACGAGTCGGCATCGTTGCAGGCGGGAGGCCCAGTCGGCCGGAGAGGAGACAACGCCTGATGGCGGAGAGCATCTACATCCTCGGAGATCAGGACCGCAGGAAGTTCGCGCGGCTGATCGCGGCGGCGTGGGGCGACGGTGAACTGCGCGACCGCTACGAGACCGAGCCCAGGGCCGTGCTGCACCAGTACGGCATCGTCTACCCCGAAGGGGTCAGGACACCGCCGCTGCCCCCCAAACCCGACGGCGAGTTCGACATCACCGACCTGGAGACCGCGGCCGGCGACGCGGCGAGCTCCATCGGCACCGTCAGCAGCATCTCCAGCTGGAACGGCTGCCTGCCCTGCGGCTACCTGTGCGACTCGGGGGTGACGACGTGAACGGGCCGGTCATCGAGGTCGGCGGTCTGCGCAAGAGCTACGGCTCCTTCACCGCCGTCGACGGCATCTCCTTCGAGGTCGGCCAGGGAGAGGTGTTCGCCCTCCTCGGCACCAACGGCGCCGGCAAGACCACCACGATCGAGATCCTCGAAGGCTACCTGCGCCCCTCCGCGGGCACGGCGCGGGTCTTCGGCCACGACCCCGCCGACCGCGCGGCCCTGCGCTCGCGCACCGGCCTGGTGCTCCAGGAGTCCGGCCTGTTCGGCGACCTGACGGCGGCCGAGACGGTGGCCGCCTGGCGCAGGTTCACCTCCGGCTCCCGCCCGGTGGCCGAGGCGCTGGAGCTGGTGGGGCTGTCCGGCCAGGCGGGGACGCGGGTCAAGCGCATGTCCGGCGGCGAGCGCCGCAAGCTCGACATCGCCCTGGCCACCCTCGGCGACCCCGAGTTGCTGTTCCTCGACGAGCCCACGACCGGCCTGGACGCCGAGGCCAGGCGCAAGGTGCGCGACCTGGTCCGCGACCTCGCCGCCCGGGGCATGACGGTCTTGCTCACCACGCACTACCTGGAGGAGGCTCAGGAGCTGGCCGCGCGGGTCGCCATCATGGACAAGGGCGAGATCGTCACCCAGGGCACCATGGCCGAGGTGCTCGGCCGGGGCTCGGGACGGGTCGCCTTCGAGCTGCCCGATGGCGCCACCCCCGAAGGGCTGCCGGTGGGCGACGGCGACGCGCTCACCGTGGACGGGCGCCGGTGCGTCATCGTGACCGCCGACCCCGAGTCGGCCGCGCACGCGGTGCTGGGCTGGGCCCACGTGCGGGGCCTGCGGCTGAGCGGCCTGGACGTCCGCCAGGCCACGCTCGAAGAGGTCTTCCTCGACATCGCCGACCGGCGCGGGCAGGAGGTCCGCACATGACCGCCCGCACACTCCCGCATCCGCGGCTCGTCGTGACCGTTCGCATGCTCCCGCGCCCGCGGCTCGTCGTGACCGTTCGCATGCTCCCGCGCTCGCGGCTCGTCGTGACCGTCCGCATGCTCCCGCGATCGCGGCCCGTCGTGACCGCCCGCATGCTCCCGCGCTCGCGGCCCGTCGTGACCGCCCGTCCGCTCCCACGCCCGCGGTCCATCGAGGAGGGCACGTGACCGCCTACACGCTCTCGCACTTCCGGCTCACCCAGACGCTGTTCTGGCGCACGCCGGTGTCGGTCGGCGTCGCCCTGCTGTTCCCCGTCGTGTTCGGCGGGATCATGCCGGCCCTGCTGCCGGGCGGCACCAGGGGAGGGGCGCCGGTCGAGGTGGCCGTCATGACCGGCGTCATCGTCATGGGCATGGCCACGCTGGGCTTCATGACGCTGGTGGAGTCATTCGTCATGCGCCGGCAACTGCTGATCCTCAAGCGGCTGCGCGGCACCGAACTGCCCGACCTGGCCCTGTTCGGCGGCGAGATCCTCACCGTGCTGTCCATCGGCCTGCTCCAGCTCGTGCTGATCATCGGCGTGGCCAGGGCGGCGCACGGCATCGCGCTGCCGGCCAACCCCGCGCTGCTGGCGGCCACGGTGCTGCTCGGGCTCGCGGTGTTCGCCGCGATGGCCGTCGCGGTCAGCGGCAGGATCCCCGCCCAGGGCTCCACCGTCGTGGTCAGCCTGCCGTTCCTGCTGCTCGCCATCGGCCTGTCGGGGTTCGCCTACCCGGTCTCCGCCTTCCCCGGCTGGCTGCGCACCGTCTCCTCCTTCCTGCCCTTCGGGCGGGTCGCCGAGGGGATCACCACGGCCTACCTCGGGCGGGACTACGTGGGGCACGCCGGCGCGGGCGTGCCCGCCAAGGTCTCGGTCCTGGAGGGCTTCGCCGTGATGTGGCCGGGGTGGCTGGTCATGGCGGCCTGGCTCGTCCTGTCACTGCTCGCCGCGAAGAGGTGGTTCAAGTGGGAGCCTCGCAGAGGCTGAGGGGGGTCGGGCCGGGGACGGTCCGGCTGGCCCGGGTGACCGCCGGGGTGTTCCTGGTCGGCATGGCGGCCTTCGCCGCCGTGCCCCTGGCGGAGGCGCTCGGCGCCTACCCCGCCCTGCGGGCGGCGGGCGCCGTCCTGCTCATCATCGGCCTCACCGGCTGCTATCTGTGGCTGTCGGTGCGGGCCGTGCTCGACCGGGGCTCCCGCTGGGACCTCGCGGTGCTCGCCGGGATGTCCGCGCTCGCGGCGGCCGTCCCGTTCGTCGCGGGCCCCACCTGGCTGAGCGTGGGGTTCATGCTCCCGCTGGCCTTCGCCGTCACCCTGCGAGGGTGGGGCGCGGCGGCCGGGTTCTTCGCCTCGATCGCCGCCGGCGTCCTGCTCTCGGCCGCGCAGCCGATGAGCTGGGTGCTGTTCGGCTCGGTGCAGAACCTGCTCACGGCCGGGGCGCTCGCCGGCCTGGCCATCTTCGCGACGCTGCTCGGCGAACTGCAGCGCACCCGTGAGGAGGCCGCCAAGCTCGCCATCACCGAGGAGCGCCTGCGGTTCGCCCGCGAACTGCACGACGTGCTGGGGCACAACCTGTCGGTCGTCGCCATGCGGACCGAACTGGCCACCCGGATCCCCCCGGAGGAGATCGCCCGGGTGCGCCGCGAGCTGACCGAGATCCACGACATCGCCCGGCGCTCCCTGCACGACGTGCGCGCGGTGGTGAAGGGCTACCGCGAGATGTCGCTGGAGAGGGAGCTGAGCGGGGTGCGCCGGGTGCTGGAGACCGCGGGCGTCAGGTGCGACTTCGCCGAGCTGCCCTCCACGCTCACTCCGGAGGTCCGCGTGGCGCTGGCCTGGGCGGTGCGCGAGGCGGCCACCAACCTGCTGCGGCACAGCGATGCCACGGTCTGCCTGCTCGGCGTCGAGCCGTGCGGCGACCGCATCACCGTGACCGTGGCCAACGACGGCGTGCGCGCGGGTGGCGGTCTGTCCGCCTCCGGGGCGAGCGCGGCGGACGCCGCCGAGGCGACCGTGGGCGGGAGCGGCCTGGCCGGTCTCGACGAGCGGCTCACGCAGGTCGGCGGGAGCAGCGGGCGGCACATCGAAGACGGCTGGTTCACGCTGTCGCTGGACGTTCCCGGCGGCCCGATGGCGGCCGCACTGATCTCGGCCACAGGAGACCGGAAATGATCAAAGTTCTGATCGCGGAGGATCACGATCTCATCAGAGGAGCGCTGATCGCGCTGCTCTCGGAGGAGCGCGACATCCGCGTGGTCGAGGAGGTGTCCAGGGGCGACCAGATCGTGCCCGCCGTGGTCGGCAGCAGGCCCGACGTCGCCCTGCTCGACATCGGGCTCCCGGGAATCGACGGCCTGGAGGCCGCCGGGCTGATCAAGGAGCTGGAGCAGCCGCCGCCGGTGCTGATCCTCACCAGCGTCGGCTCGCCGGGCAACTTCGAGCGGGCCATGGCCGCCGGCGTGCGCGGCTTCCTGGTCAAGGACGCGCCCGCCCACCGGCTCACCGACGCCATCCGCGTGGTGGCGAGGGGTGAACGTTACATCGACCTGGACATCGCCGCTGACGGCGGTGAGCAGGAGATCGACACCAACCCGCTCACCGCGCGCGAGAGCGCCGTGCTTTCGGCAGTCGCGGCCGGCGGGCGGGGCAGCGATCTGCGCAGCACCCTCGGGCTGTCGGTGCACACCATCCGCAACTACCTCGCGGCGGCCCGCCTGAAGACCGGCGCCCGCAGCGACGAGGAGGCCGTGCGCATCGCCCGGGCCAATGGGTGGCTGGAGGACAGGACGGTCACGGCCGACGGTTGATTCCCGGCCCCGGGAGGCGTCACGATGCGTACGAAATCATGATGCATCCGGACAAGTTGGAGACCACCCGTGGCTCAGGAGAGTGAAGCTCAGGTCAGATGGCTGACCACGGGTGTCGTCGCGGCCACCGGAGCGCTGTGGGGGCTCACCCCCCTCGCCTTCGTGCTCGTCGGCGACCTCGGCCGGGCCCTGCTGGCCGTCGTGCTGCTCGGCGGGCTGCTCGTCGTGTACGCGCGCATCGTCGCCAGGCACATCGCGGGAACGAGCCAAGGGCCGCACCGGGTGCGGACCTTCCTGCTGTTCGCCGCCGTCGTCTATGGAGCGGTCCCGTTCCTCGGATCGGTCTGGATCTACACCCCGCTCATCGTCGCCACCGCCGGGCTGCTGCTGTTCCGCTTCCGGTACGGCGTCGGCGTGCTGCTCGCCGTCGCCGCCGCCGAGTACCCTCTGACCCTCGTGGAATGGTCCCCCGTGGCCGTGCCCGCCGTGCAGAAGAGCGCCGGAGTCCTCGTCGCCTCGGTGGTCGCCGCGGGCATCGTGCACTACGCCAGGTTCGTGCGCGAACTTCGCGAACTGCGGGTCGCGCTCGCCACGACGGCCATGGACCAGGACCGGCTGCGCATGGCGGGGGAGCTGCACGACCTGCTCGGCCAGACGCTCGCGTCCATCACCCTGAAGACCGAGCTGGCCCTGGCCCTGGCCGGCGCGGACAGGAAGCGGGCCGCCGCCGAGGTGGAGGCCACCATCGCCATCGCCGTCGAGGCGCGCCAGGAGATCCGCGACGTCGTGGCGGCCAGGCGCTCCCTGGACGTGGGCGCGGAGCTGTCGGCGGCCGTCGCGCTCATCGAACTGACCGGCGCGCGCTGCGACCTGCGCCTGGGCCTTGAGAAGATCGACGAGGAGATCGGCGACGCGCTCGGCTGGATCGTGCGCGAGGCGGCCACCAACATCGTCAGGCACAGCGACGCCCGGCACTGCCTGATCGAGCTGGACGAGGTCGACGGGGGAGTCCGCCTGCTGGTGCGCAACGACGGAGCCCGGCGGGAGACGGCCGCCCGGCGCGGCGGCTCGGGCCTGTCCGGGCTGCGCCAGAGGGCGGCGAAGATGGGCGGGTCCCTTTCGGCGGGCGGCACGGGGGAAGGCGGGTTCGAGGTGCGGGCGTGGCTGCCCGCCGTAGACGATCGGGAAAGTGAGCACCGTTGATACGCGTTCTGCTGGCCGAAGACCACGGCGTCGTCCGCGGCGCCCTCACCGCGCTGCTGAACCTGACCGGCGACATCGAGGTGGTGGCCGGCATCGACCGGGGCGACAAGGTCGTCCCGCACGCCCTGGCCTGCGCGCCCGACGTCGCCGTCATCGACATCGAGATGCCGGGCGTCGACGGCATCGAGGCCACCTGCCGCCTCAAGCGCGCGATGCCGTCCTGCCAGGTGCTCATCCTCACCGGGCTCGCCAGCAGCGGGCTGCTCAAGCGGGCGATGGACGCGGGCGCGAGCGGCTTCCTGCTCAAGGACGCCCCCACCGAACGGCTGGCCGAGAGCATCCGCAGGATCGTCCAGGGCGAGCGCGTGATCGACGCCACCCTCGCCCTGGCCGCCATGTCCGCCACCGTCACCCCGCTCACCGACCGGGAGGCCGCCGTGCTCGGCCTGGTCGGCTCCGGCGCCACGACCGGCGAGATCGCCGCCGAACTGCACCTGTCGGCCGCGACCGTCCGCAACTACATCTCCAGCGTCATCACCAAGACCGGCGCCCGCAACCGCACCGACGCCGTCCGCATAGCCGTCGAATCCGGCTGGATAGAAGGCCTCCGCCACAACTGAAGACCCACCGGGAAACGGCCCTCGCTCCGCTCGGACAGTCTTGCTTTGGGGCTCCGCCCCCACAGCAGGGGCTCCGCCCCCGCACCCCCGAGGTCTGACCCGACGAGCGACGTACACCGAGCGCGGACCATCCGGGAACGTCATCCCTGGCTCGTGATCGTTTCGCCGTAGAACGGGCGGGCCAGGTGCTGGCCTGTGAGCATTACGTCTGTCGCGGAGGCTGTGAACAGGGGTGTCGTGATGGCGGACGGGCAGGTCGAACCGGTGCATCCGGGAAGCGGTGCGAGGACGGCCGCAGCCTCATTGAGGCCGGGGCGGCGTCGGACGGGACACTAGGATCGATCTCGGCGGAGCGCGGCCTTCATAAGGAGTCTTATATGCCTCTCCCAGCATGGGCCACAGACCCGTCCAGCCTGCTCATCACGGAGGAGGAGTACGAGGCGCTGCCGGAGGAGATCTGTAAGACGATCGAGGTCGTCGACGGCCGTGTCGTGTTCTGCGAGTCGCCGACGCCGGGTCACCAGCGCGTCTCGCGCAATCTGACTATCGCGCTCTTGGCGGCTCGCCCGTCGCATCCCTGCATCGACGTCCTTCAGGACACCGACATGCGCTATCGCCACCGCAATCCGCATGTCACGCAGGCGGGGAAGCGGTTCACGTTCAGGAGACCGGACATCAGCGTCTTGCACTGCCTGGACGCCGGTGCGCGCCTATGGTCCGGTGACGTCCTGGTCGCCATCGAGATCACCTCCTCCGATGACGAGGTCGACTTCAACGACAAACGTGCCGAGTACGCAGCCCAGGGCATACCGGTCTATCTGATCGTCGTCATGGACGGCGACAGGGTCGGCTCGGTGGAGGAATACCGCCTTGACTGGAGCGGGCGCAACTACCAACTCGCCGCCGTGCACAGAGGGACGTTGGTCACCGAACTGCCCGAAGGCATGAAGCTCGAGACCTCCTTCACCGACCTCGAACGCATCTGACCCGGAGCCAGGCCTCCGATCGACGTTCCGGCAGGCGCTCGGACTCCTGAACTCGGCAAGGCTCAGTGCTCGGGAGCCGTTGCGGGGGCGGGAGGGTTCTAGACTGCGGCATTATGGCCGTACAGATCTCACCCAGCATTCTGACCGCTGACTTCGCCCGACTGGCGGATGTGGCCGGGCAGGTGGCGGGCGTCGCCGACTGGCTGCACGTCGACGTCATGGACAACCACTTCGTGCCCAACCTCACCATCGGGGCGCCGGTGGTGGAGTCGCTGGCCAAGGCGACCACGCTGCCGCTCGACTGCCACCTGATGATCGAGAACCCCGACCGCTGGGCGCCCTCGTTCGTCGAGGCCGGCGCGGGCAGCGTCACCATCCACGCCGAGGCCGCCAAGGCCCCCGTGCGCACGCTGCGGGAGATCCGCAAGGCCGGCGCCCGCGCCGGGTTCGCGCTCAACCCGGCCACCAATGTGCAGGACTACGAGGACATCCTCGGCGAGATCGACATGCTGCTGGTGATGACCGTCGAGCCGGGCTTCGGCGGGCAGTCCTTCCTGGACATCATGCTGCCCAAGGTCCGCAAGGCCCGCGAGATGATCCGCAAGCACGGCGGCGAGATCTGGCTCCAGGTCGACGGCGGTGTCTCCTCCCGGACGATCGAGCGTTGCGCCGAGGCCGGCGCCGACGTCTTCGTCGCGGGCAACGCCGTCTACGGCTCCGACGACCCCGCGAAGGCCGTCCGCGACCTCAGAGCACAGGTCGAACGCGCCTCGTCCTGATCAGCGAGGCCGGATCCCTTTCGGTCGAGCGTAGCCCCGGCGATCATTCGTCGGTCCAGGTCGTCCTTCGGGACGCGGCGACCCAGCGTCGGCCCGGGCTTCAGATGCCGGCAACGTTCAGGCGTCGGCTTTGGCGGGTTCGGTGAGGTGGAACCAGACGCTGGTGTTGCCGGTGGTGCGCTGGAACCCCCATCGGGTGGCCAGCGCGTCCACCATGGCCAGCCCTCTGCCTGACAGGTCGTCGTCCCCGGCCGTTCGCGGCCGGGGGATCGCGGCCGACCCCCGATCGCCCACGGTGATCTTCACGCCACCGGGCACCAGAGCCACCGAGACGGCGAACTCGCCGCGCACCGCGTGCCGGATGACGTTCCCGGCCAGCTCGCTGGTCAGCAGGATCGCGTCGTCGTGACAGGGATGGTCCGGCCCGAGCAGCGCGGTGACGAACGCTCGGGCCGCCCTCACCTCCGACGGCACCGCCGAGAACGGCTGACTGAACGTCGGGCAGTCGATGGGGTCGAGCGGTGAGTCCGGCCACGTGGGCGCGTAAACCCCACGGCGCCGGTCCACGTCCGATCGCTGACGAAGGCGGCTGGTGAGCCGACCGACCACCGAGATCATCACGTGGGAACGCATCACGATCACCTTTATCCCTCCTGTCTCGATTTGTGTCTTGAGAGACCGGCGAGCGTTCCTCCGGTCCGCCGTTCGACGGTCTTCCCGTGGGACATTGCGGCATGCTTTCGATCGATCGCTTTTCGTGACCGTCTGGCGACCCTATAGTGGGTCCGAAATTCCTGCTCCGCAAGCTGCTTCAGTGAAATCCTTCCACTCAAGAACCCTTCACGGGTGATGCTGAAGTGGAGAGATGATGTAAAGGAGGACATAAAGGATGGATGTGCCGTCACTTCGGCAGCGTTGGTTGGGTGCGAAGCTCGCGGAACTACGCCTCGAAGCGGGAATTCCTTCCCTCGCCGTGGCGGCGGAGAGGTGCAGACGCTCCACTGGTTCCCTGAGCCGCATCGAGAACGGTCTGGTGGGTATTCCGCCCCGGGATATACCGCCGATTCTGGACGCATACCAGGTCACAGATCCGGCCGTCCGCCAGAAGCTGATGGTCGTCGCGGCGGAGATCCAGCAGGAGCGACGCGGGTGGTGGGTCGAACACAGCGATGCGCTGTCGCCCTCGTACGTCGATCTGATCCGGCTCGAGGCCACGGCCACCGAGATCCGCACCTACGAGACGTTCCTCATACCGGGGCTGCTGCAGACCGAGGCGTACGCCCGCGTTTTCGTGGCCGCGATGCGGGGGCTGAGCAGCGAGACCGAGGTGGAGGAGTTCGTCGCGGTGCGCATGACGCGCAAGGCGGTGCTCACAGGCGGGCGGCCGGTCGTTCTTCGGGCCCTGATCAGTGAGGCGGCGCTGCGGCATCCCATCGGCGGGGCGGAGACCTTCAGGGAGCAGATCAAGTACCTGTGCGAATGCGCGAGCCGGGCGGGCGTCACCGTCCAGGTTCTCCCGTTCACCGATCGCCCTCATCCCGGCATGTCAGGAGCTTTCACGATCCTCAAGTTGCCTCAGCTGGATGTGGTGCATATCGAGGCGATGAATACTGACATCTACCTCGAAGACGAACATGCCGTCACGCAGTACTTGCGCGCCTATGACCTGCTGTGCGAGATCGCCTGGTCGCCCGAGGAGACGGTCCGTTATCTAGCAGAATTGGCAGATACGCTGTAACCGGCACACTTCGCGCCGAAGATACCTGATAGGCCGGGAGGTCGGCGGTTGAGAGGCATTTGGCGGAAGAGTTCACGGAGCGGCGCTCAGAGCAACTGTGTGGAGGCGCGGTTCGATGGGGTCACCGTGTGGGTGCGGAACTCCAACGACGTGGGGCCGGGGCGGGCGGTGGTCGGGTTCGGGGCCGAGCGGTGGCCGGTGTTCCTGGAGGGGGTGCGGGCCGGTGAGCTGGGGCTGGACCGGCTGGGCGTCGATGCGCGGTCGGTGGCGGAGGCGACGGTCTCCCGCGACGAGCGCGGGGTGGTCGTCCAGGGCCGCGCATACGGCCCGCCGGTCGTCTACACGCCGGCCGAGTGGCAGGCGTTCCTCGACGGCGTCCGCCACGACGGAGAGTTCACCCTCACCTGGCTGAGCGAGCCGGCCACGGCTTGAGTGAGCCGGCCGCGGTCTGAGCGAGCCGGTCATGATCTGAGAGGCTGCCACGGCTTGGGCGGTTCGGGGAGTGCGGGGCGGTAACGCATCGCGTCACGAGGCGATCAACAAGCGACAGCCTCGGAACAGGCTGCACCATCTTCTCCATGTGGCGTGGCGATGCGTGCGATGGGAGTGTCTCCTGCCCGCGTGTCGATCGCGTTCTGAACCCGGGGAGCCGGCCGTGCGCAAGCTCCACCGAATCGTCACCCTTCTGCTCGCCACCCTGTTGGCCGCCGTCTCGGTGGCCGCCGTCGGACAGCCCGCCCAGGCCGACACCACCCTGCCGGTGGGCGCCTTCCGCCTGCTGAACTACGGAAGCTGGAAGTGCGTCGAGGTCGCGCCCGATTCGGCGGGGAACCTCTTCTCCAACGGCAACCGCATCTGGCAGCGGGCCTGCGACGGCTCGCCCCAGCAGTCGTGGCTGCTGACCCGCGCCGCCAACGGCCCGATCGGCGGGCTGGGCACGGTCGTCCGCTACCTGTTCGTCAATCAGTACACCGGCCGCTGCCTCGATCTCAAGGACGGCAACGCGGTCGACGGGGCGATCATCCAGCAGTGGGCGTGCAACGCCAACAGCACGACCATGCTGTGGGGGCTGTACGACGACTTCCAGAGCAGCCGGCAACTGGTCAACGCCAGGAGCGCGGACTGCCTGGACGTCCAGGGCGGCTCGCTGGCGGACCGGGCGTGGCTGCAGAACTACCACTGCACCCTCGGCAACCCGGCGCAGCACTTCTTCCTGTACCAGTGACCTCCGCTGAATGACTCCCTTCTGCGCATCATGCCCGCCACCGGCGGTCCGCTCATCCTCGGGATGCCGTCCTCGGTGGGGCCGGTGTCAGGCGAGGCCGCCGGTGACCAGGATGTTCTGACCGGTCACCCAGCGGGCGTCGGGGCCGGCCAGGAAGGCGACGACGTCGGCCACGTCGGAGGGCTGCCCGAGGCGGCGCAGCGGGGTGAGCGCCGCCGCCATCGCGAGGTTCTCCTCGGAGTTGGTACCGCGCAGCAGGTCGGTGTCGGTCGCGCCGGGGGAGACGGTGTTGACGGTGATGCCGCGCGGCCCTAGCTCCTGGGCGGCGACGGCGGTGAGCTGCTCGAGCGCCCCCTTGCTCGCCACGTACGCCGTGGTGCCTGGCGCGGGCCGCACGGTGTTGAGGGTGGAGATGTTCACGATGCGGCCGCCGTCGGGCATGTGCCGGGCGGCGTGCCGCATGGTGAGGAAGACCGCCTTGGCGTTGACCGCCATGGCTCGGTCGTACAGCTCGTCGCCGGTGTCGGCGAGGCCGGCCGGGGCGAAGGTCAGCGCCGCGTTGTTGACCAGGATGTCCACGGCGCCGAGCCGTTCCTCCGCCTCCCGCATCAGCCGCTCGGCGGCCCCTGGCTCGGCGAGGTCGGCCCGTACGACGTGGGCGGCGCCGCCCAGGTCGGCGACGGCCTTCTCGACCTCGGCCGCGGCGCCGGCGTTCTCGGCGTAGGTGAAGACGACCTGCGCGCCGTCGCGGGCCAGCCGTTCGACGATCGCGCGGCCGATGCCCCGGGAGCCTCCGGTGACGACGGCCTTCCTGCCCGAGAGCACTGTCATCGTGCCCACCTCCGTGATCGCCGGTCGAGGGTACTCCTCGAACCTAGTGCGCGGGGACGGCCCGCGCGCGGCCGGAGATCACCGGGTGCCCGGCGGGGCCGCGAACGATGGAACGGGCTGCACCACCTTCTCCACGCGGCGTGGCGATGCGGGTGACGGGAGTGCCTTCTGTCGTGCGCGTGCGTCGCGTCCTGAACTCCGGGAGAGCCGGCCGTGCGCAAGCTGCGCGGATTCGCCACCCTTCTGCTCACCACACTGTTCGCCGCCGTCTTCTGGCCGCCGCCGGCCCGCCCGGTGGCGGTCGAACCGCCCCGGGCGGGCGAGGCGGGGCGTGTGGCGAACGGCTGTACCGGGGTTCTCAGGCGGACATGAGGAGGGTGGTGTCAAGGAGGCGGTTGGCGAAGCCGGTCTCGTTGTCGTACCAGCCGTAGATCTTGGCCTGGGTGCCGCCGACGACCTTGGTGAGGCCGGCGTCGAAGATGCAGGAGGCCGGGCTGCCCACGATGTCGCTCGAGACGATCGGGTCCTCGGTGTACTCCAGGATGCCCCGTAGCGGGCCCTCGGCGGCCGCCCGGAACGCGGCGTTGATCTCCTCAGCGGTGGTTTCACGGCCGAGTTCGGCGGTCAGATCGGTGAGCGAGCCGACGGGCACCGGCACGCGGATCGAGTAGCCGTCCAGCTTGCCGCTGAGCCGGGGCAGAACCAGCCCGATGGCCTTCGCCGCGCCCGTCGTGGTCGGGATCAGGTTCAGCGCCGCCGCACGCGCACGCCGAGGGTCGCGGTGCGGTCCGTCCTGCAGGTTCTGGTCTTGCGTGTAGGCGTGGATCGTGGTCATCGCGCCCCGCTCGATCCCGAACGTGTCGTCGAGGACCTTCGCCATCGGGGCGAGACAGTTCGTCGTGCAGGAGGCGTTCGAGACGATCGTGTGGCGTTCCGGGTCGTACAGGTCGTCGTTGATGCCGATCGCCAGCGTCAGGTCCTCGTTCTTGGCGGGGGCGGAGATCAGCACCCGCTTCGCGCCGGCGTCGAGGTGCGCCCGGGCCTGGTGGGCGTCGGTGAACCGGCCGGTCGACTCCACGACGAGGTCGACGTCCAGCTCCTTCCACGGCAGCCGCGCCGGATCCCGCTCGGCCAGAACGGCGATCTTCGTGCCGTCCACCTCGATCGCGTCGTCGCCGCCCGTGACACCGGCGGGCAGAGGGCCGGCGGTCGTGTCGTACTTCAGAAGGTGCGCGAGCGTCCGCGCGTCGGTGAGGTCGTTCACGGCGACGATCTCGACGTCCTCCCGGCGTCCCAGTTGGGCTCGGAGCAGGGCGCGGCCGATGCGGCCGAAGCCGTTGATGCCCACACGCACGGTCATGGCGAACAACCTCCGTGATGTAACCAGACTATGGAGTTACATGATGGACGGCCCGATGAAACCGGTCAAGGTGGTTACCATGGCGTTGTGGAGTTCAACTTCTTCGGCGGTGACCTCGCGCTCGACCTGACCGGCACCCTCGGCAGGCGGTACGGCGGTACCCCCGTGGAGTTCCTGCACACCCCCGCCGACCTGCGCCGCTGGCTCACGGCCGCCGGCATCGCCGACCCCTCGGCCGCCACGGACGACGACGACCTCGCCACCGCCAAGATCCTGAGAGAAGCCGTCTACCGCCTCGCGTACGCCGCCATGATCGCCCACTCCAGCCGTCACACCGTGGACGGCGACACCGGCTCAGCCGCCTCGGACCGCGCTGTCGCGGCCGGCGCCGCCCTGTTCGATCCGGCCGATCGGGCCATCGTGAACCAGGCGGCCGCGGTCGCGCCGCCGCTGGTGCGCATCGACGACACCGGCGCGCTCGTCCGTACAGGGTCCACGGAGGCGTCCCTCTCGCTCGTCGCCCGCGCGGCGATCGCGCTCGTCACCGGTCCGTCTGCGGCTCAGCTGCACGAATGCGAGGGCCCCGCCTGCACCCGGATGTTCCTCGACAACTCCGCACGCGGGACCCGCCGCTGGTGCGACATGAGCCGCTGCGGCAACCGGGCCAAGGTCGCCAAGTTCCGCGCCCGTCAGCCCACATAGACGCGGTCATCACCGCGCGCGGTCCACGACCGTTCACCGGCTCGGGCGCCGTGAGCGGGCGCCGGCATCGCCGTACCACGACCCGCCGACACGGCGCCGATCACCGCATGGGCGGAGGTGGAGAGCCGAGCCCGGTGACGTGTGTGGTCACCGCATCAGTGGGACGGCGGGGTCAGGTGGTAGCGGGCCACGATGTCGGGGAGCCAGGCGGGGGTGCCGTAGGTGAGGCCGTACCTGTCGGCCAGGTCGGTGAACTCACGGGTCTGGTGGAGGTCCACGCCGGGCGTGCGCTCGGCGGAGGCGAGCAGGTCCCCCAGCTCGCGGAAGTAGGTCTCGAAGCCGCCCGGGGTGATGACCTCGATGATGCGGCCGGGCGTCGTCCCCGCGTTCCACATGGCGTGCATCTGCGCGCGTGGTTTGGTGATGTAGCCGCCTGGCCCGAGGACGACCTCCTCGTCGTCGGACCGGAAGCCGATCTGGCCCTCGACCACTATGGAGTGCTCATCCTCGCGCGTGTGACGGTGCGGCGCGGTGATCGCCCCCACGGCGAACGGGTGCTCCACGATGGCCACCAGCCCGCCGGTGTCGCGGCCGTAGAGCTTGAAGACCGCGCCGAATCCGGGGATGGCGACCGGCTCTCCGCCGCCGGGCGGCACCACCCGCACGGCCGGCGCACCGGTGGGCTCCATGAGGCCCCGCCCCCTTCGTGCCGACTCCCCTCAGAGCATCATGCCCACGACAGAGCATCATGCCCACGTTGGAACGCACGCCCACAACAGAGCGGCATGCCCAGGCTAGAGAGGCATGCCTACGACCTGGGCTTTCGCTCATACCGGAGGTGCCGGCCCGGCGCGGGGCGCCGGTCAGGCGAGGGCGGGGTCCAGGACGACGTCGCGGCCGTGGGTGGTGGGTTCCTCGGGGAAGTGGCAGGCGGTGAGGTGGCCGTCGCGGTTGCCGGTGATCTGGAGCAGCGGCGGCTCCTCGGCGGCGCACTTCTCCTTGGCCTTCCAGCACCGGGTGCGGAACCGGCAGCCGGACGGCGGGTCGATGGGCGAGGGCACGTCGCCCGCCAGCCGGATCCGCTCGGCCGGCGGGGCGCCCTCCTCGGGCAGCTCCACCTCCGGGACGGCCGACAGCAGCGCGTGGGTGTAGGGGTGACGCGGCCGCTCGTAGATCGACGTCCGGTCGCCCACCTCGACGATCTTCCCGAGGTACATGACGGCCACCCGCTGGGAGACGTGCCGCACCACGGCCAGGTCGTGGGCGATGAACAGGAACGCGATGCCGAGGTCGCGCTGGAGCTGCTGCAGCAGGTTCACCACCTGCGCCTGGATGGAGACGTCCAGCGCCGACACCGGCTCGTCGGCGACGATCAGCTTGGGGGACAGGGCGAGCGCGCGGGCGATGCCGATGCGCTGCCGCTGCCCGCCGGAGAACTCGTGCGGGAACCGGTTGTAGTGCTCGGGGTTGAGGCCGACGATCTCCAGCAGCTCCCGGACGCGCTTCTGCACGCCGCCCTCGGGCCGGATGTCGTTGATCTCCATGGGGCCGCCGACGATCGCGCCCACGGTCTGGCGCGGGTTGAGCGAGCTGTAGGGGTCCTGGAAGATCATCTGGATGTCCCGGCGGATCGGCTTGAGCTCGCGCCGCGAGCTGTGCGCGATGTCGCCGCCCTGGTAGAGGATCTTCCCGTCGGTCGGCTCGTGCAACCGGGCGACCAGCCGGCCCAGGGTGGACTTGCCGCACCCGGACTCCCCGACCAGGCCCAGCGTCTGGCCGGCGTCCACGGCCAGGTCGACGCCGTCCACGGCGTGCACCTTGCCCACCTGGTGCTTCAGGACGAACCCGCCCATGACCGGGAAGTACTTGGTCAGCCCTTCGAGTTGCAGCAGCGGCGTGGTCACGGTCGTCCCTTGATCTGTCCGAGGAATTCCTGCTTCTGGGCGAGCGTCAGGTAGCACGCGTCCCCGTGCCCGGTGGCGGGCGACAGTTCCGGCCGCTCACCGGTGCACAGCTCCGGGCCCGCGTACTTGACGTAGTCGCAGCGCGGGTGGAACGGGCAGCCGGGCGGCGGGGCGAGCATGCTGGGAGGGGTGCCCCTGATCGGCGTGAGCGGCACGTCGACCGACCCGCCGAGCCGCGGGATCGACGACAGCAGGCCCCAGGTGTAGGGGTGGCGCGGCTCGGTCAGGACCTCGCGGACGGTTCCCCGCTCGGCGGCCCGGCCCGCGTACATGACCAGCACCTGGTGCGCCGTCCTGGCGATCACGCCCAGGTCGTGGGTGATCAGGATGATCGAGGTGCCCATCTGCTGCTGCAGGTCCTTGAGCAGGTCCAGCACCTGCGCCTGGACGGTCACGTCCAGCGCCGTGGTGGGCTCGTCGGCGATCAGCAGGTCGGGGTCGCACACCAGCGCCATGGCGATCATGACGCGCTGGCGCATGCCGCCGGAGAAGTGGTGGGGGTAGTCGTCCACGCGGGTCGTGGCGTGCGGGATTCCGACCCGTTCGAGCATCTCGACGGCCCGGTCGCGGGACTCCTTCTTGCTCGCGCCCTTGTGCTTGCGGTACACCTCGCTGATCTGGCGGCCCACGGTGTGGTAGGGCGACAGGGAGGTCAGCGGGTCCTGGAAGATCATGGCGATGCGGTTGCCGCGCAGGCGCTCCATGGTCGCGCGGCTCGCGCCGATCAGCTCCTGGTCCTCGAACCAGATCTCGCCGTGCATCTCGGTGCGGTCGGTGTCGTGCAGCCCGAGGATGGCCAGGTTGGTCACCGACTTGCCCGAGCCGGACTCGCCCACGATGCCGAGCGTCGTGCCCTTCTCCACCTCGAAGGACAGCCCGTTGACGGCCCGCACCACGCCGTCCTCGGTGCTGAAGGAGACGCGCAGGTCCTGCACGGACAGGAAGGAGTCGCCCCGGCGTCCGGGGCCTGCGTCGGAGAGTGTGACGGCGGTCAAGCGGTTGCTCCTAGCTGAGCGGTCGAGCGGGTGACACCTAGCTGAGACGGACGCGCGGGTCGATGACCGCGTACATCGCGTCCACGACGACGTTGAAGACGACGATGGCGGTGGCGGCGAGCAGGACCGTCGCCATCAGCATCGGCAGGTCGGAGTTGAGGACGGCCTGGATGGACAGCCGGCCGATGCCCTGGAGGCTGAAGGTGTTCTCGGTGATGATCGCGCCGCCGATGAGCGTGCCGATGTCGATGCCGAAGATCGTGGCGATGGGAGTGAGGGTGCCCCTGAGCGCGAAGCGCAGGACCACCGTGCGGCCCGACATGCCCTTGGCCCGCGCCGTGCGGACGTAGTCCTCCGACAGTTGCTCGACCATCGTGGAGCGGGCCATGCGGGTGTAGTTCGCGGTGAAGATGATCGCGAGCACCACCCACGGCAGCAGCAGTCCGTAGGCCCACTGGAGCGGGTTGTCGGTGAAGGGCACGTACTGCGGGCGCTCGATGAGGTGCCACTGGTAGACCAGGAAGTACATGGCCAGCGTGCCGACGAAGTAGATCTGCACCGAGGCGCCGATCAGCGACGAGACACTGGCGATCTTGTCCAGCGGCCGGCCCTGGTTGAGCGCGGCGATGATGCCGGTGCCCACGCCGAACAGCAGGAAGATGACGGCGGAGCCCACGGTCAGCGAGATCGTCAGCGGCATCCGGTCGGTGATGGTGTCGAAGACCGGGGCGTGGTTGACGAAGGAGTAGCCGAGGCACGGCGCGGGGCAGTGCCCGAGCCCCTCGTAGTCCCGTCCCACGAAGACGCCGACCAGCCAGTTGACGAACTGGACGAAGATCGGCTGGTCGAAGCCCAGATTGTGCCGCGCCTGCGCGAGCGTCTCGGGCGGGCACACCTTGCCGCAGGCCAGCCGCGCCGGGTCGGCGGGGATGGCGAAGAACAGGAAGAACGTCACTGCGGCGATGATCACGAGGATGACCGCCGCGCCGAGGGTCCGGCGGGTCAGGAATCTGAGCATGGCCTGTCGATCTCAGTGGAGGTGCTCCGGGGCGCCGCGCGGCGCCCCGGAGCCGGGACTGCTAGTGCTTCACGAAGACTTCACGAAGATGGTGTCGGGCGAGACGACCCACTGGATCGGGTCGATCTCGGCGCCGCCCACCAGCGAGCCGTGCAGCTGGAGACCCACGTTGTTGAGCGCGGGCACCAGCGGGGTGATGGTCTCCATGATCTTCTTGTCCAGGTCGCCCCACGCCTTGTTGGCCTCGGTGGCGTCCGCCAGACCCTCGATGCGCTTGATCTCGGCGGTGACGGCCGGGTCGTTGAGGTGCGACTGGTTGTAGCCGCCGTCGTGGATCGGGCCGAAGATGACCGGGAACACGGTGGCCGCGGTCGGCCAGTCGGCGCCCCAGCCGCCCCAGTACATGTCCAGGCCGTTGTCCACCTTGCTGGTCGAGTCGTACCAGGTCTTGGTGTTCATCGGCTTGGCGACGATCTTGACGCCGATCTTGGCGAGCTGGTTCTTGATGGCGACCGTGATGCGCTCTTCGGTCGGGGTGTCGTTGTAGCCGTAGACCAGCGTCGGCGTCTTGTCGCTCGCCTGGGCCATCAGCTCCTTGGCCTTGGCCAGGTCGCCGTTGGGGTGCTGCTTCATGCCGAAGGCGTCGTAGTCCTGCCAGCCCGACACGCTCGGGTTGAGGATCGTGGTGTTGATCACCGAGCTGGCGGGGCCGCCGCTGATCTGCATGATCTGCTGGGTCGGCCAGGCGTAGTTGATCGCCTGCCGCAGCTTGATGTCCTTCACCCGGTCGAGGTTGAAGTAGTAGTAGTCACCGTAGGGCGAGGGCTGCTTGAGCAGGCGCGACTGCAGGTCGGCGTTCTCGACGACCTGCTGGGTCCGCTCGGCGGCGACGTGGCTGTAGAAGCTGAGGGTCTTCTTGTCGTCGCCGGTGTCGGCGACGAACCGGTCGGTCACCTGCAGCGCCTGGAAGCCGAACTCCAGGTGCCACTTGTCGGGGTAGGCGCCGCGGATCGGGTCGGTGGCCGCGTCCCAGTTGGGGTTGCGCTCCAGGTCCATCGACTTGTCGACGGTGTGCTTGGCGATGATGTACGGGCCGCTGGAGAAGGGCTCCTTGTCGTACTTCTCCTTGGTGTCCTTCGCCTTGGGCACGATGCCGTAGCCGGTCATGGCCAGGGCGTAGTTGGCGTCCGCGTGCGGCGAGGTGAAGTGGAAGACCACCGTCTTGTCATCGGGGGTCTCGATGGTGTCGAGTTCCTTGCCGCTGTACGGCCCGCCGTAGGCCTTCTTGTAGTCCTCGGCGGTCAGCCACTGCTGGATGTAGGGCGGGCCCTCGGTGATGAACGGGGCGAACAGCCGCTCCATCGTCCACTTGACGTCGGCGGAGGTGATGGCGCTGCCGTCCTGCCACTTCACCCCGTCCTTGAGGGTGAACTTCCAGGTCTTGCCGCCGTCGGACACCTGCCCGGCGTCGGTGGCGAGGTCGCCGACCACCTTGTACTCGCCCTTGGCCACGCGCTTGTAGCCGGTGAGCTGGCGGGTGATGAGCTTGTGGAAGTTGGCCGTCACGTTGTCGTAGACCCGGGCCGGGTCGAAGTGCGGGTAGTCGTCACGGTCGATCATGTTGACCGTGCCGCCCTTGACGACGCCCTCCGGCGGGATGGACGGGCCCTTGGAGTCGTCCGCCGTGCCCACCGTGACCTTCGGCGGCGCGAACAGGTCCGTCATGCTGGTCGGGGACGCGGACGCGGAGGCGCCGCCGGAGCTCGCGGGGGGTGCGCCGGCGTTGCCCTGCGAGCACGCCGCGGTGAGGGCGAGGGATCCGATGGCGAAGACGGCCAGAGCGGACCGCGTTCGTGCTGACATTTCACTCCTGGTCTTAGAGATGTGCAGGGTGCGTGGCCGGGTCAATGTCTGATCCTCGGGTCGAAGGCGTCCCGGACCGAGTCACCCAGGAGGTTGAAGGCGATGACGAAGATGAGGAGCGCGATGCCGGGGAACATCAGGTAGGTGATGTCGGACTGGTAGACCTCGGTGCCGCGCAGGAACATGCGGCCCCAGTCGGGGACCGGCTCGATCATGCCGACGCCGAGGAAGGACAGCGCCGCCTCGGAGGTGACCAGCGCCGGCAGCAGCAGCGTCGACTGGATGAGGATCGGCGTCCACAGGTTGGGCAGCAGTTCCTTGAAGATGATCCGGGCCGGAGACGCGCCGGTGACCCGGGCGGCCTCCACGAACTCCCGCTCGCGCAGCGACAGCACGTTGCCGCGCAGCAGGCGCGCCAGCCCGGCCCAGCCGAACACGGTCAAGAAGATGATCAGCGCGGCGGCGCGCAGCCACACCGGGGTCTCCTCGTCCGGCTTGACCAGGAGGTTCTCCAGCACGGGCATGAAGGCGATGATGAACAGCGTCGAGGGGAAGGACAGCAGGACGTCGATGGCGCGGCCGATGAGGTAGTCGGTGCGCCCTCCCGCGTACCCGGCGACGATGCCCACCACGATGCCGAGCACCGTCGTGATGATCGTGGCGGCCAGGGCGATCAGCAGTGAGGTGCGGATGCCGTAGACGAGTTGCGTGAACACGTCGCGGCCGAGCCCGGGTTCGATGCCGAACCAGAACTGCGAGCTGATGCCGCCGTTCGGCAGGATCGGGAAGCCGTAGGCGTTGAGCAGCCCGGGGTTGTCCAGCCCGTAGGTCGTGTAGGGGTCCTTGCCGTACACCGCCGAGATCAGCGGCGCGCCGAGCGCGACCAGGACGAAGAACACGACGATGACGGCGGAGACCACGCCCGTCTTGTCGCGGCGGAAGCGCCGCCACATGAGCTGGGCCGGCGAGCGGCCCACGAGGGTGGTCGCGCCGGTGCCGGCGGTCGCGGCCTGGACGGCGTCCACGGGGTCGGAGCCTTCGGTCCTTGCCGGAGAGGGGAGAGCCATTGTGCGGGTGCCACCCCAGAGATCTGATCGCAGTAAATCGTGACTAGAGGGAACTTTGGCAATTAATTAGCCGTTGGTCAATCTCCTGGCAGCTCGCTGAGGAGCTTTTTAACGTTCGTTGTGCAATGTCAATCAGGTTGTGTCCGCTACCCCATTGACCTGCGGTGATGGCGTACGACACACTATGGATCCCCTGTCGCGCGCTGTGTCACGATTTTGTGACACAGCCATGACCTGGTCATGACGTGACCGTCCGCATAACAGGCGTCCCCCGTGAAAGTGCCCGCTCCTGCGCGGTTCCCGGTGTGGACGGCGGAATCCGGGGTAACGCGTCACTTACGGGGTTCTGCGGAGGTGTGCGCGATGGACCACGGGCTCTTCGGTCCGCAGTCGGTGACCTGGCGGGTGATGGGGGAGCCCGTCCAGTTCGTCGGCGGCTTCCGCGCGCTGCTCATGCAGGGCCTGCACCCGCGGGCGATGCGCGGCCTGGTGCAGAACTCCGCCCTGCTGGACCCCGACGAGGCGTGGGCGCGTTTCTGGCGCACCACCGAGTTCGTCCGGGTCCGCACCTACGGCACCACGGCCGAGGCCGGCAAGGCGGGCGCCCGGGTGCGCAAGATCCACGCCAGGCTGACCGCGCACGACCCCGACACCGGCGAGGACTTCCGGCTCGACGACCCCGACGCGCTGCGCTGGGTGCACGTCGGCGAGGTCGACTCCTACCTGACGGTGGCCCGCCGCGCGGGCGTGCGGCTCAGCGCCGAGGACGCCGACCGGTTCGTCGCCGAGCAGCGGCGTTCGGCCGCGCTCGTCGGGCTGGCCGAGGACGACGTGCCCGGCTCGGTGGCCGAGATGCGCGCCTACATCGAGGCCCGGCGCCCGGGCCTGTACCTGGTGCCCGAGGCGGCCCATCCGCTGCTGCTGTCCCTGAACGCCCCGGTGCCCATGCGCCTTGCCGCGCTCAAGCCGGCCGTCCCGCTCATCACCCTGCTCGCCTTCGCCACGCTGCCGCGCTGGGCCCGGCGGCTGTACCGGCTGCCGGCGACCCCGCTGGAGGACGTGTGGGCGGGCGTGGCGCTCAAGGCGCTGTACCACGGCACGCGGGTGATCCCCGAGGGGCTGCGCTACAGCCCGGACGCCCGGCGCGCCCGGAAGCTGATGTCGGCGGCCTGACCCCGGGGGTACCCCACCTACCAAGCGCTTGTTGACCATAGGGGTTCTCGCGGGTTACGCCCGCTTTGCCGAGCGTGGCACACTGATAGCAGAGCAGCGTGCTCCGGGGTCGGTGAAATTCCGAACCGGCGGTGACAGTCCGCGACCCGGCCGAGTCCATCGGCCGGTGGACCTGGTGGAATTCCAGGACCGACGGTGAAAGTCCGGATGGGAGGAAGCGCGCGAGCGTCCGGCGATCCGTCGCCGTGCGCCTTCGTGGTGCCGTGCCGCACCCGATCACCCCGGGGCCCGCCGTGGCAAGAAAGCTACTGGCGAGTAGGAGGGGCCGGGTGGGTCGATCGTCGTATCCCGCGTGCCGCGCCGCAGAGCGCGCCGCGCCGTCCCGTGCCGTGCACATCCCGGCGTGGGTCCCCCGTGCCGCGCGCGAGGCGCGGAAGAGGCGGGCGCCCCGATGGGTTGGTCCCTCACGCACGCCACTGAACGGCCCGCGCTCCGGCCCGCCGCCGGTCGCGTCGCACAAGGAGATCTGATGTTCACAGGAATCGTCGAGGAGCTCGGCGAGATCGCCGCGGTGGAGGCGCTGCCCGACGCGGCCCGCTTCTCCGTCCGCGGCCCGGCCGTCGCCCCCGGGGCCCGCCACGGGGAGTCGATCTCGGTCAACGGGGTCTGCCTGACCGTCGTCACCGTCGAGGGCGAGACCTTCACCGCCGACGTGATGAAGGAGACCCTCGACCGCAGCTCGCTCGGCGCGCTCACCCCCGGCGACCCGGTCAACCTCGAACGGGCCGTGCGCGCCGACCAGCGGCTCGGCGGTCACATCGTCCAGGGCCACGTGGACGGCACCGGCGTCGTGCTCGCGCGCGAGCCCGCCGAGCACTGGGAGATCGTGCGGGTGTCCCTGCCCGCCGAGCTCGACCGGTACGTGGTCGAGAAGGGCTCGATCGCCGTCGACGGCGTCAGCCTCACCGTCGCCGCCGTGGAGCCCGGCGCGTTCGCCGTCAGCCTCATCCCCACCACCCTCGGCCTCACCACCCTCGGCACCAAGAAGCCCGGCGACCCGGTCAACCTCGAGGTCGACGTCATCGCCAAGTACGTCGAGAAGCTCCTCGCCCCCCGGGGACAGGGCGTGGCGTCATGAGCTGGACCGAGGCCGGGTTCGACCTGCTCGGCCAGCACGTGCTGTGGACCGACCTGGTCGGCAACATCTGCGCGCTGTCCACCGTCGTGCTCGCCATGAAGCGCACCATCTGGACCTGGCCGGTGCAGCTCGTCGGCTCGGTGCTGCTGTTCGTCGCCTCGGTCCAGGCCCACATCACCGGCAACGCGCTGAAGCAGGCGATGTTCGGCCTGCTGGCCCTCTACGGCTGGTTCCGCTGGATGCGCGGCACCAGGGACGGCGAGCCGCTGCCCGTGCGTCCCGGGCGCACCCGCGAGCGCCTCACGCTGGTCGCGGTCATGGTGGCCGCGACGGCGCTGGTCGCGCTGTTCTTCTCGGTCACCGGCTGGTCGTGGGCGCCGCTCCCGGACGCCTACATCTTCGTCGGCAGCGCGATCGCGACCTACGCCCAGGGCAGGGCCCTGATCGACTTCTGGTGGATCTGGATCGCCGTCGACCTCGTCGGCGTGCCCCTGGCGTTCGGTTCGGGCCTGGTCGTCTCCGGCGTCGTCTACGGGATCTTCTTCGTCATGGTCCTGCTCGGGATCCGCGAATGGCGGCGGCAGTACAGCCGCGGACTGGAGGTGGCAACGGCATGAGCGACATCACGCTGGACCCGATCGAGCGGGCGATCGAGGACATCGGCCGCGGCAGGCCGGTGGTCGTCGTCGACGACGAGAACCGCGAGAACGAGGGCGACATCATCTTCGCCGCCTCCAAGGCGACCCCGGAGCTGCTGGCCTTCACCATCCGCTACACCAGCGGCGTGATCTGCGTCCCCATGCTCGGGCGGGACCTGGACCGCCTCGGCCTGCCGCTCATGGTCCACCAGAACCGCGAGCGGCTGCGCACCGCCTACACCATCAGCGTGGACGCCCGCGACGGGGTGAGCACCGGCATTTCGGCCGCCGACCGCGCCAAGACCATCCGCACGCTGGCGGACTCGGCCACCGAGCCGTTCGAGCTGGCGCGGCCGGGCCACATCTTCCCGCTGCGCTACCACGAGGGCGGCGTGCTCGCCCGGCGCGGCCACACCGAGGCCGCCGTCGACCTCGCCCGGCTGGCCGGGCTCACCCCCGCCGGAGTGCTGGCCGAGATCGTCAACGACGACGGGACGATGGCGCGCCTGCCCGAGCTGCGGGTGTTCGCCGACGAGCACGACCTTGCGCTGGTGTCCATCGAGCAGCTCGCCGAGTACCGCCGCCGCACCGAGCGGGTGGTCCAGCGGGTCGCGGTCACCGAGATCCCCAACCGCTACGGCGTGTGGCGGGCCTACGGCTTCGCCAGCGGCATCGACGGCGGCGAGCACCTCGCCCTGGTGTACGGCGACCTCGGCGACGGGGAGAACATCCTGGTCCGCGCCCACAGCGAGTGCCTGACCGGGGACGTCCTGGGTTCGCTGCGCTGCGACTGCGGGGTGCAGCTCGACCACGCCATGCGCGCGGTCGCCGCCGAGGGCAGGGGAGTGATCGTCTACCTGCGCGGGCACGAGGGCCGCGGCATCGGCCTGCTGGCCAAGCTCCGGGCCTACAGCCTGCAGGACAACGGCAGCGACACCGTGGACGCCAACCTGGAGCTCGGCCTGCCGGTGGACGCCCGCGAGTTCTCCAACGCCGGCCAGATGCTGGCCGACCTCGGGGTCAAGTCGGTGCGCGTGCTGACCAACAACCCGGCCAAACTGCGCGGGCTGGACGGCTACGGCATCAAGGTGCTCGGCCGCGAGGCCATGCCCGCCGCCGCCAACCAGTACAACATCAAGTACCTGACGGCCAAGCGCGACCGCCTCGGCCACCAGATCGAAGGCGTCCGATGAGCCGGCCCACGCCGGCCTCGGCGAGAGAGGAGCACCGGTGAGCGGTACCGGACGGCCCCAGGCCGCCCCCGTCGTCGCCGAGGGACTGCGGGTCGGCATCGTCGCGGCCCGCTGGCACCAGGAGATCACCGACCAGCTGGTGGCTCGCGCGGAGCAGGCGGCCAAGGAGTGCGGGGCCGAGTGGGTCACCGTCCGGGTCGCGGGCTCCCTGGAGGTCCCGGTCGTCGCCCAGGCCCTGGCGCGGCGCTGCGACGCGGTCGTCGCCCTCGGCGTGGTCGTCCGCGGCGAGACCGCCCACTTCCAGTACGTCTGCGACTCGGTCACATCCGGACTGACCCGGGTGTCCCTGGACGAGTCGACTCCGGTGGGCAACGGGGTGCTGACATGTGACAACCTTGATCAGGCCGTCGACCGGGCGGGCCTCCCCGGCAGCCATGAGGACAAGGGGTACGAGGCCACGGTCGCGGCGCTCGAGACAGCGATGGTGCTGCGTGACCTGAAGGGATGAGCGATTTGCCGCGCCGTTCAACCTGCCGACCGGCCCGCCGGCCGACCTGCCGCCACCGTCGGACGGGCCGTCGTGCCTGACACGGAGCAGACGCCGCCCCTGCCGATGACCTGGCGTCCGCGCCGGGCCATGATCCTGGCCTACGGGTTCGCCACGGTGATGGTCGTGGGGTCGCTCGTGCTGGCCCTGGTGCTCCCGGCGCCGTTCAAGCTGCCCGACCGCATCGGCCTGGTGGCCTTCGGGTGCCTGGTCGGCTTCATCCTCCACCTGCTCGGCCGGCTGCGGGTGGAGGCCGACGACCGCGGCATCACCGTCGTCAACGCCGTGCGCGTCCACCGGTACGAGTGGCCCGAGGTGCTCGGCGTGACCATGCCCGAGGGTGAGCCGTGGCCCAAGCTCGACCTGGCCGACGGGTCCAGCGTCGGCGCCATGGGCATCCAGGGCGCCGAGAAGGCCCGCTCCCGCAAGGCCGTGGCCGAACTCCGCGCCCTCATCCACACCTACGGCGAAGCCCCCGACCGCGGCTGAAGAAGAGGGGGACATGCCGGAGGCCGGTGACCGGGACGGAGGGCGGGTTCGGGGCGCCTCGGCGGTGGAGTCCAGGCAGGACCTGTCAGGTTTCGGACCCAGGTGACAGGGTGCGCGTGTCGTCCGGACGATCGCCGGAGCCCGGTGCGTCGCCGGCTCCGCCGGGGGGCTCGGCGGCGCGGGTGGCACGGGCGCCCAGTTCGCGCAGATACGCCGCTAGCTCGGGCGGCTCGTGCACCTCGAACTCGCAGCCCAGCATGAGCAGGCGCGCCGCCGTCCACTCCAGGGTGTCGGCCGGTCCGCGCAGCCGGCAGCTACGCTCGCCGACCGGTTCGACCTCTCCCGCGGCGGGGCCGAGCCGGCTTCTCACCTGGCCTGCCGGAAGGTGCAAGGTCGCTACCACCTGGTAGGTCGGCGCGAGCGAGTACATCTTGCCGCTGATGAACGCGGCCGCGTCCTGTTCGGGCGGCACACGGGCCGGGACCCGCACGCCGGTCGCCTGCGGCTCGCCGATGCGGTCGACGCGGAAGAAGCGCCAGTCGTCGCGGTCGTTGTCGTACGCCAGCAGATACCAGCGGCGCCCCGCCGCCACCAGGCGGTACGGCTCGGTCAGGCGCCTGGTCTCGGTGCCGTCGCCGGACCGGTAGGCGAAGCGCAGGCGTTCACGGTTGGTGGCGGCCGCGGCGAGCACCACCAGATTCCGCGGGTCGACGGGCGCCTCGCCTCCGGGTGGCATCGTCACGGTCGCCGCGGCGAGCACGCCTGCTCGGTGCCGCAGCCGGGACGGCAGAACCTGCTCCAGCTTGGCCAGAGCACGTACCGACGCCTCCTCGATGCCGGCCACCGGATGCGAGGCCGCGGTGCGCAGGCCCACGGCGATGGCCACCGCCTCCTCGTCGTCCAGCAGCAACGGCGGCATGGCCGTGCCCGCGGCGAGCCGATAGCCGCCCACCGCGCCCATCGCCGCCCGCACCGGATATCCCAGCTCGCGCAGGCGGTCGATGTCGCGGCGGACGGTGCGGCGGCTGACCCCGAGGCGCCCGGCCAACTCGCTCCCCGGCCAGTCGCGCGGACTCTGCAGCAATGACAGCAGATCGAGCAGGCGTGCGGGCATGTCTCCCATGCCTCCAGCATGCCCGGCCATGTAGGTCAGGATCCGGCCTACATGGCCTCTAGCGTCGATCCCGTCATCGCGGCACATCGGGAGAGAAGCATGAGCACCCACATTCGTCCCTTCCAGATCGACATCGCCCAGGCCGACCTGGACGACCTGCACCACCGGCTGGACCGCACCCGGTGGCCTCGCGAACTGCCCGGCGACGGATGGGCTCGCGGCGTCCCCGTCACCTACCTCCGGGAACTGGCCCGCTACTGGCGCGAGGAGTACGACTGGCGCACGCACGAGGCGCGACTGAACGGGTTCGCGCAGTTCATGACCGAGATCGACGGTCAGGAGATCCATTTCCTGCACGTGCGCTCAGCCGAGCCCGACGCTCTCCCGCTCATCCTCACGCACGGCTGGCCGAACTCGTTCGCGGAGTTCGCCCATCTCATCGGCCGGCTCACCGATCCCCGCGCGCACGGCGGTGATCCCGCCGAAGCGTTCCATGTCGTCGTGCCCTCCCTGCCGGGCTTCGGCTTCTCCGCACCGCCGCGCGGGACAGGATGGACCGCGGCGCGCGTGGCGCGCGTCTGGACGGAGCTGATGCGCCGTCTCGGTTACGAGCGGTACGGCGCGCAGGGCGGAGATTTCGGCGCCTACGTCGCGCCGGAGGTGGCCAAGGCCGCTCCTGACCACGTGGCCGGCGTCTACGTCGTCAGCGGCCTCGGCTTCCCCACCGAGAAGGACCTTCCGGACATGACCGAGGAGGAGCGGGCGGCCTTCGCGTGGTTTCAGCGGCAGGATTGGATGAACGGAGTCGACCACCATGCGCTGTTGCGCGCGGCGCCGCAGACCTTCGCCTACGGATGGCACGACTCCCCGATCGCGGCACTGGCCTGGATGACGCAGAAGTTCCACGAGTTCAACGCCTCCGGCAGGCCGCTCGAGCAGGTGATCGACCGCGACCTGTTCCTCACCAACGTGAGCCTGTACTGGTTCACCGGGACGTTCGGGACGTCGGCCTGGCCGTACTACGACAGCACCGGTTTCGGCTGGCCGGAAGGACAGATGGCCGTACCGACCGGCGTCTACAGCGGACCGCCCGGAATCCGCCGGCTCGCCGAACGCCACAACACCATCGTCCACTGGCCGCAGGACAACCCCGGCGGCCACCACTTCATCGCCATGGACCAGCCGGACCACCTCGCCGCCGACGTCCGCGCGTTCTTCGCCAAGGTCCGCTGACCGTCGCGGAACGGCCGCGTCGTCCTCGCCGGGCGCCGCGGCCCGCCCGTGGCCCAGGCCGGGCACAAGGGGCCGGCCCGGGCCACCAAGAGACGGGCACATCCGCGCGAGCCACGCGCTGAAGATCTGAAGCGGGCGGATACCACGGAGAGGGAAGGAGGGCGGGTCAGACGGTGACGGGGGTGAGGGCGCGGTCCAGGGCGCCGCGGCGGTGGAGTTCGGGCAGGACGCCTTCGCCGAACCAGTAGGCCTCCTCCAGGTGCGGGTAGCCCGACAGGACGAACTCGGTGATGCCCAGGGCGGCGTACTCCTCGATGAGACCGGCCACCTCGGCGTGGCTGCCCACCAGCGCGGTGCCCGCGCCGCCGCGCACCAGGCCGACCCCCGCCCACAGGTTCGGGTACACCTCCAGCTCGTGCGGGTCGCCGCCGTCGCGCCGGTAGCCCTCGTGCAGCGCCAGCATGCGCTTCTGCCCGACCGACTCGCTGCGGGCCAGAGTGCGCTGCGCGGCCGCGATGTCGGCGGGGTCGATGCGCGACAGCAGGCGACCGGCCTCGGCCCACGCCTCCTCGGAGGTGTCCCGGGTGATCACGTGCAGCCGGATGCCGAACCGCAGCGTGCGCCCCTGCTCGGCGGCCAGCCCGCGCACCCAGGCGAGCTTCTCGGCGACCTGGGCGGGCGGTTCGCCCCAGGTGAGGTAGGTCTGCACGTGCCGGGCCGCGACCGCGCCCGCCGCCGGGGATGATCCGCCGAAGTACAGCTCGGGCACCGGGTCGGGCGCCTCGGCGACCGTGGCGCCCTCCACCTGGTAGTAGGCGCCGGAGAAGTCGCACGGGACGCCGCTCCACGCCCCGCGCACCACCGTCAGGAACTCGTCGGTGCGCGCGTACCGCTCGTCCTTGGACAGGTGGTCGCCGAAGCGGCGCTGCTCGGCGCCCTCGCCGCCGGTGACGATGTTGAGCAGGAGCCGGCCGCCGGAGATGCGCTGGTAGGTGGCGGCCATCTGCGCCGCGAGCGTGGGGGACAGGAAGCCGGGACGGAAGGCGACCAGGAACTTCAGCCGCGTGGTCTGCTGCGTGAGCGCCGCGGTGACCAGCCAGGCGTCCTCGCACCAGGTGCCGGTCGGGGTGAGCACCGCCTCGAACCCGAGCTGCTCGGCCGAGCGGGCGATCTGCCCGAGGTAGTCGACCGACGGGGGCCGGTAGGCGGCCGCGGCGCTGCGGCCGTGGCCGCGCGAGAGCCCGTGGCCCCCGCCGATGATCGCCCTGCTGTCTCCGGAGGTGGGCAGGAACCAGTGGAACTTCAGGGTCATGGCTCAGGCGTCCTTCGTGACGATGTCGTTGAAGCGGCGGTCGGTGTAGTCGGCGAAGGCGACCTTGCCCGGGATCAGCCCCTCGGCGGTGAAGGCGTCGGCCATCTCCTGCTCGGAGGCGATGACGGTGTCGTCGATGGGTACCGGGGTGGTGGTGCGGTTGCCCGCGGCGGCGGTGGTGACCGGGAGCGGCAGGCCCGTCTCCTTCGCCCAGACCTTCGCCCACTCGGCCTGGTGGGTGTTGGCCCAGAGCTTGGCGCGCCGCAGCCGGGCGAGGTAGTCGCGGATCGCTCCGGCCTTGGCCTGGTCGGCGAGCGCGGCCCGTCCGGCGACCTGGAAGGCGTAGCCGTTGGCGTAGCCCTCGCCGTCGACCAGCACCTTGGCGGCGTTGCCGAGGCGGGCCTGTGAGGTGTAGGGGTCCCAGATGGCCCAGGCGTCGACGCGCCCGGAGGTGAAGGCGGCCAGCGCGTCGGCGGGCTGCAGGTAGCTCACCGTGATGTCCTTGAAGGACAGGTTCTCCTTCTTCAGCACGGCGAGCAGGTGGTAGTGGGCCGAGCTTCCCTTGGCGACCGCGACGCGCCTGCCCTTCAGCTGGGCGGGGGAGGTGATGGCCGACCCTGACGGCACCAGGACGGCCGACCCGGCGACGCTCTGCTTCTCGGCCGCCACCACGGCGATCTTCGAGCCGGCGGCGGCGGCGAAGATCGGCGGGGTGTTGCCGACCCCGCCGAGGTCCACGCCCCCGGCGTTGACGGCCTCGAGCAGGGGCGGCCCGGAGGTGAACTGGGCCCAGGTGATCTTGTAGGGCGTTCCGCTCAGCTCTCCGGCCGCCGTGAGCAGCGCCCGTGACCCGGCCTTCTGGTCGCCGACCCTGAGGGTGACCCCTGCCGGGCCGGTCTCGGCTGCGCCGGCTGCGCCGTCTCGGGTGGCGCCGGCGCAGGCGGTGAGCGCCGCCGCCAGGCCAAGGGCGGCGAGCAGCCGTACGGCCTTGGTGATCATCATGTTCCCTCCGGGGTGACGCGGGACCCGGCGGTCATCGCCGGCCTTCGGTGACGGCGTGGCGGGGGTCGTGCGGGGGGTCGTGGGGGGCGGGGGCGGGGCCGCCCTCGGCGCCCACGCCGAGGGCGGTGAGCAGGCGGTCGCGCAGGGAGACCAGTTCCGGGTGGTCGCGGTGCCGGGGGCGGGCCGCGCCGATGACCTCCTCGTGGGCGATCCCGCCGTCCTGGAGCACCAGCACGCGGTCGGCGAGGACCAGGGCCTCGTCCACGTCGTGGGTGACCAGCAGGACGGCCGGCCGGTGCGCCTGCCACAGCCGAAGGACGAGCCGGTGGACGGTGATGCGGGTGAGCGCGTCCAGCGCGCTGAACGGCTCGTCGAGCAGCAGCAGCTCCGGCTCCCTGACCAGTGCGCGGGCCAGGCTGGCGCGCTGGGCCTCCCCGCCCGACAGCGTCAGCGGCCAGGCGCCCGCCCGCTCGGTGAGGCCGACCTCCGACAGCGCCCGCCGCGCGCGCTCCTCGGCGCCGGGCCCGGACAGGCCGAGGGTGATGTTGGCCAGCACGCGCTTCCACGGCACCAGGCGCGGCTCCTGGAAGGCGACGGCCACCGAGCCGGTCACCGACAGCTCGCCTTCGGCGCCGCCGTCCAGGCCGGCCAGCGCCCGAAGGAGCGTGGACTTGCCCGAGCCGCTGCGGCCCAGCAGGGCGATGAACTCGCCGGGGGCGATGTCCAGGTCGAGCCCGTCCAGCACGGCCCGCTCGCCGAAGCGCCGGGTCAGGCCCCGGATGACGGCTACTCGCCCAGGAACCCGCGTCGCCACGACAGCGCCCTCCTTTCCATGAGCCGCACGGCCGCGTCGGTGAGCAGTCCGAGGGCGCTGTAGACGAGCAGGCCGACGACGATGACGTCGGTGCGCAGGAACTCCCGCGCGTCGTTGATCATGAAGCCGAGGCCGGCGTCCGCGTTGACCTGCTCGGCCACGATGAGCGCGAGCCAGGCGACGCCGAGGCTCTGGCGCAGGCCGACCAGCGTCTGCGGCAGCGCGCCGGGGAGCACGATGTGCCGGACCAGGGCGGCGCGGCCGAGTTTCAGCGTGCGGGCCAGCTCGGCGAGCTTGCCGTCCACGCCGCGGACGCCCGCGAAGGTGTTGAGATAAAGGGGGAAGGAGACCGCGAGCGCCACCAGGGCCACCTTGGGCGTCTCGCCGATGCCGAACCACAGGATGAACAGCGGGATGAGCCCGAAGAACGGCAGGGCGCGCAGCATCTGCATGAGCGGGTCGACGGCGTGCTCGCCGGCCCTGCTCAGCCCGGCGGCCAGGGCCAGCAGCACGCCGCAGGCGCCGCCGAGCACGAAGCCGGCGGCCACGCGCTGGAGCGAGACGGCGATGGCCTCGGGCAGGGTGCCGCTGGTGACCAGGCCGCCGGCGGTGACGGCGATCGTCGTGGGGGAGGCCAGCAGGCGTGCGGGCAGCAGGCCCGTGGCGCTGGCGGCCTGCCAGAGGGCCACGGCGGCCAGCGGACTGAGCCACCGCCGCCATGCCCCGGAGTGTCCGGTGGCGGGGGTGGAGCGTGGGCGGGGCGGCCGGTGGGTGGTCACCAGGGGGGCGGCCGGTCCGCGCACCGTCTGGGCGTCCAGTGCGGGGGAGGACATGGGAGGACCTCGCAGGATCGTCGCGTGGGGGCGTCCCCTCATGGTTGCCCCCTAAACCTACCAAGTCAATAGGTAATTCGCCGGGCGGGCCTGTCCGGGCAGGGGCGAGGGGCCCGGGTGGCGCGTAATCTGAGGAGGTGCGGCAAGAGACATCGCGGGCCCGCGACATCGAGAGCCCCGCCATGCTGGCCGGCCTGCTCGGCGAGCGGGCGTACCTCGCCGACGAGGGGCTCGCGACCGCGTGCTTCCTCGCGCTGAGAATGGGCCGCCCCCTGTTCCTGGAAGGGGAGGCCGGCGTCGGCAAGACCGAACTGGCCAAGACCCTCGCCGCCGTGCTCGGCGCGCCGCTGATCCGCCTGCAGTGCTACGAGGGCCTCGACGCCGCCCAGGCGCTCTACGACTGGGACTTCGCCCGCCAGCTCCTGCACCTGAAGGCCGCCGAGGCCACCGGCGCGACCGGCGCGGGCGAGGCCGCCCGGCTGGAGGGCGAGCTGTACGACCGGCGCTTCCTCATCGCCCGCCCGCTGCTGCGGGCGCTGGAGACCCGGCCCAGCGTGCTCCTGGTCGACGAGGTCGACCGGGCCGACGACGAGTTCGAGGCGTTCCTGCTGGAGGTGCTGTCCGACTTCACCATCTCCATCCCCGAGCTCGGCACGGTCAGGGCCGAGACGCCGCCCGTCGTGGTCGTCACCTCCAACCGCACCCGCGACGTGCACGACGCGCTCAAGCGCCGGTGCCTGTACCACTGGCTGGAGCACCCGTCCTTCGACCGGGAGGTCGCCATCCTGCTCCGGCGGCTGCCCGACTGCACCGAGACCCTCGCCGGCCAGGTGGCCGCCGCGGCGGGGCGGCTGCGCGGCGCCGGCCTGCTCAAGCCGCCGGGCGTCGCCGAGACCCTCGACTGGACGCAGGCCCTGCTCACCCTCGGCGCCCGCGACCTGGACCCGGGGCTCGCCGCCGCGACGCTGGGCGCGGTGCTGAAGTACCGCGAGGACCAGCAGGCCGCCCTGGCGAACGGCCTGCTGCGCCATGCGTGAGGGCGGCCCCCGCCGCACCGCCGCCGGAGCCCGCCCGGGCGAGGGGGTCGCCGCGACCATGACGGCGACCATGACGGGGTTCGCCCGCACGCTGCGGGCGGCCGGCGTCCCCGCCGACCACGAGCGCACCCAGGCGTTCCTGCGCGCCGCGGGCCATCTCGGCGCCGGGGACCCGGGGAGCGTCTACTGGGCCGGCCGCCTGACCCTGTGCGCCGGCCCCGACGACCTGCCCCGCTACGACCGGTGCTTCGCCGCCTACTTCGGCGGTGAGCGCGCCCGCGCCGGCCGCGCGGCCCCGCCGGCGGTCACCGTCGTCCGGCACGTCGCCGCCGCGGACGGCGCCGGGACGCGCGAGCCCGGCGACCAGGAGGCCCTCGCGGCGACGGCCAGCCCCACCGAGGTGCTCAGACGCCGCGACGTCGCCCGCCTGACCGCCGCCGAGCGCGAGGAGATCAACCGCCTGCTCGCCCTGCTGCGCGCCCGCCGCGAGCAGCGCCGCACCCGGCGGTTCACCCCGGCCGCCCGCGGCATCCTGGACCCGCGCCGGACGATGCGCGAGACCCTGCGCAGGGGCGGGGAGATCGCCCGCCTGCGCCGCCGCGCGCCGCGCACGACTCCCCGGCGCGTCGTCCTGCTGGTCGACGTCAGCGGGTCGATGGCCCCCTACGCCGACACGCTGCTGCGCTTCGCCCACGCGCTGGTGCGGTGCGAGCCGCGCGCCACCGAGGTCTTCAGCGTCGGCACCCGGCTCACGCGGGTCACCGGCGAGCTGCGCCGGCGCGACGCCGGCGCCGCGATGCTGCGCGCGTCCGAGGCGATCCCCGACTGGAGCGGCGGCACGCGCCTCGGCGAGGAGCTCAAGGAGTTCCTCGACCGCTGGTCCTGCGCCCGGGGCGCGGTCGTGGTCATCGCCTCCGACGGCTGGGAGCGGGGCGACCCCTCGCTGCTCGGGGCCCAGATGGCGCGGCTGTCGCGGCTCGCCCGCCGGGTGGTGTGGGTCAACCCGCACAAGGGCCGGGAGGGCTACCTGCCGCTGACCGGCGGCATGCGCGCGGCGTTGCCGCACGTCGGGGCGTTCGTCGCGGGGCATAGCCTGGCGGCGTTCGAGGAACTGGCGGAAAGGCTGTCGCATGCGTGATGTGCTGTCGCAGATCGTGCGGTGGTGGGAGGCCGGAAAGACCTTCGGCCTGGCGACGGTGGTCGGCACCTTCCGCAGCGCCCCGAGGCCGCCCGGCGCCTCCATGGCCGTCCTCGGCGAGGAGGCCGTCGGCAGCGTGTCCGGCGGCTGCGTGGAGGGCGCGGTGTACGAGCTGGCTCAGGAGGTGACCGCCACCGGCCGCCCGGTGCTGCAGCGGTACGGGGTCAGCGACGACGACGCCTTCTCCGTCGGGCTCACCTGCGGAGGGATCATCGACATCCTCGTCGAGCCGGTGTCGCGCCGGACCTTCCCCGAGCTGGGCGAGATCGCCGCGTCGGTGCGCCGGCACGAGCCGGTCGCGGTCGCCACCGTCATGTCCGGGCCCGGGCGGGTCGGCGCGCGAAGGGTCGCCTGGGACGGCCGGGCGTCGGGGTCGCTCGGGGCCGCCAGGCTGGACGCCGCCGTGGACGACGACGCGCGCGGCATGCTCGCCCAGGGCCTCACCGGCGTGCGCAGGTACGGCCCCGAGGGCGAGCGGCGGCTGGACGACCTGGCGGTGTTCGTCCACTCTTTCGCCCCGCCGCCGCGCATGCTGGTCTTCGGTGCGATCGACTTCGCCGCCGCCGTCGCGCGCCTCGGCAAGTTCCTCGGCTACCACGTCGTGGTCTGCGACGCCCGCCCGGTGTTCGCCACCGCAAAGCGCTTCCCCGAGGCCGACGAGGTCGTGGTGAAGTGGCCGCACGACTACCTGTCCACCGCGCAGGTCGACGAGCGCACCGTCATCTGCGTGCTCACCCACGACCCCAAGTTCGACGTTCCGCTGCTGGAGGTCGCGCTGCGCACCCCGGCCGGGTACGTCGGCGCCATGGGCTCGCGCCGCACCCACGAGGACCGCCTGGAACGGCTGCGCGAATCGGGGGTGCCCGAGGCCGACCTGGTGCGGCTGCGCTCGCCCATCGGCCTGGACCTCGGCGCCCGCACCCCGGAGGAGACGGCGGTGTCCATCGCCGCCGAGCTGATCCAGCTCCGCTGGGGCGGCTCGGGGCGGGCGCTGACCGAGACCAGCGGCCGCATCCACGGCGCCGACCAGGGGGAGACCGGCGCCGCCGGCCCCCGCGAGGAGCGCCCGTGACCCCGGTCGCCGGCCTGCTGCTCGCCGCCGGCGGCGGCAGCCGCTTCGGCGCGCCGAAGGCCCTGGTGGAGTACGCGGGGGAGCGGCTCGCCGACCGCGGCGTGCGGCTGCTGCGCGACGGCGGATGCGACCCGGTGCTGGTGGTGCTGGGCGCGGCGCCCGCAGGGGTCCCCGGCGCGGTCGAGGTGCACAACCCGCACTGGGCCACCGGCATGGGATCGTCCCTGCGCGCCGGGCTGGCGGCGGTGCCCGGCGAGGCCGGGGCGGTGGTGGTGGCCCTGGCCGACCAGCCGCTGATCCGCCCGGAGGCCGTGCGCCGCCTGGTCGCCGCCTTCCGGGCCGGCGCGACGGTCGCGGTGGCCGCCTACGGCGGCGCGCCGCGCAACCCGGTGCTGATCGCGCGCGAGCACTTCGCCGAGGTCGGGGCGCTCGCCGAGGGCGACGTCGGCGCCCGGCCGTTCCTGGGGGCCCATCCCGAGCTGGTGACGCTGGTGCCCTGCGACGACGCCGGCGACCCCGCGGACGTCGACACCCCGGGCGATCTGGACGCGCTCGGCGCCCACGACGGCTGATCCAGCGCGACCTGCGCCTTTCCCGGCCACCGGCGCGGGCAGTACGATCATGCCATCGGCGGAGAGGAGACGGGTGATGGTGGACGAGCAACGTCCTTCCAAAGAGCTGGACGTGGGCCGCCCGAACGTCGCCCGGATGTACGACTACTACCTCGGCGGTAAGAACCACTTCCCCGCCGACCGCGCCGCCGCCGAGAAGGTGATCGAGATCTCGCAGGGGAAGGTGCGGGAGGCGGTGCGCGAGAACCGCGACTTCCTCGGCAGGGCGGTCAGGTTCCTGGCCCGCGAGGTCGGGGTGCGCGGCTTCCTCGACCTCGGCGCCGGCCTGCCCACCCAGAGCAACGTGCACGAGGTGGCGCTGGCCGCCGCTCCGGACGCCCAGGTCGTCTACGTCGACAACGACCCCGTCGTGGCCACCCACGGCAGGGCGCTGCTCGCCACCAACCCGCGGGTGTCCTTCCTGGAGGCCGACCTGCGGCGCCCCGACGAGATCATCGCGGCGCTGCCCGCCGGCTTCGCCCTCGACCGCCCCGTCGGCGTGCTCATGGTGTCGTGCCTGCACTTCGTCCCCGACCATGAGGACCCCTGGGGCCTGGTCGCCGCCTACGCCCGGGCGCTGCCGAGCGGTAGCCACATCGTGATCTCGCATCTCGGCTCCGACGCGTTCCCCTCGGAGATGGCCCAAGGCCGCAAGGTCTACGGCGCGGCCAACGCCGTCTTGGAGGCCCGGCCGCGCGCGTCCATCCTGCGGCTGTTCGACGGGCTGCAGGTCATCGACCCCGGCGTCGTCCCGCTCAACGAGTGGCGGCCGTCCCCGGACGCCCTGCCGCTGGGCGGGGGGTTCCTGCCGGTGCTGGGCGGCGTCGGCCGCGTCCCCTAGCGTCGACCTGACGTCCCTTGGGGTGCCCTGTCGTCCGCTACGTCTCCTCGCCTCTGGTGTGCCCTGACGTCCGCCGGGGTCCTCGGCGTGCCGTGACCGCTTCCGGCCACGGCGCTGTTGGCCTTGGCCGCCGAAATAGGGGAACATCCTTCTGTTACCCACGAGTAGGAGGACCGGGATGCGCATCGGCATGGCACTGAACTACGCCGGGGGGTTCAAGGAGACCGTCGCCGAGCTGGCCGACTACGAGAGCGCCGGGCTCGACATCGTCTTCGTCGCCGAGGCTTACAGCTTCGACGCCGTGAGCCAGATGGGCTACATCGCCGCGAGAACCGAACGACTGCAGATCGCCTCCGGCATCCTGCCCATCTACTCGCGCACGCCCACGCTGCTCGCCATGACGGCGGCCGGCATGGACTACGTCTCCGACGGCCGTTTCGTGCTCGGCCTCGGCGCCTCGGGCCCGCAGGTGATCGAGGGCTTCCACGGCGTGCCCTACACCGCGCCGCTGGCCCGCACGCGCGAGGTGATCGACATCTGCCGCAAGGTGTGGCGGCGCGAGAGGCTGACCTACGAGGGCCGCCACTACACCCTGCCGCTTCCCGCCGGACAGGGCACCGGCTTGGGCAAACCGCTCAAGCTGATCAACCACCCGGTCCGGCCGCGCATCCCGATCGTGGTGGCGGCCATCGGCCCGAAGAACGTCGAGCTGACCGCCGAGCTCGCCGAGGGCTGGGAGCCGATCTTCTACGTCCCCGAGAAGGCCGCCGACGTGTGGGGCGCGTCCCTTGTGGCGGGCAAGGCCAGACGCGACCCCGAACTGGGGGAACTGGACGTCATCGCCCAGGCCACCCTGGCGATCGGCGATGACGTCTCGGGCTACCTGGAGTTCGGCAGGCCGATGGCGGCGCTCTACATCGGCGGCATGGGCGCCAAGGGCAAGAACTTCTACAACGACCTGGCGCGGCGCTACGGCTACGAGCGGGAGGCCGAGCGCATCCAGGACCTCTACCTCGAAGGCAAGAAGGACGAGGCCGCGGCCCAGGTGCCGATGGAACTGCTGGAGAAGATGTCGCTGGTCGGTCCCGAGGGCTTCGTCCGCGACCGCGTCGCGGCCCTGCGGGAGTCGGGGGTCACCACCATCAACGTCAACCCGGTCGCGGGCTCGCACAAGGAGCGCCTGGCGCTGATCGAGAAGATCAGGGAGCTGGCGGGCTGACCTGTCTCGCGGCGCGTCGCGCGGCGGCGTCGTCCGGTCCCCGTCCCAGGCCGGAGGCGCCCGCGCGGCCGTCCCCTTCGCTCCGGCCCTCAACATGCGCATGGCTGCATATAACGCTCTGTAGCTGTTTGACAGGTAAACAGGTCTCTAATACAAATAGTTGGTAAAAGCTGAAAACTGGGGGCCTGTAGTGGTGGTGCAGGGGGACACCCGGGCGGACGCGCATGGCGAGTCGGGGGGCCGCCGGACCTACACTCATCGCGAGATCCTCAAGGTCATGTCCGGGCTGCTCATCGCCCTGATGACCTCGATGATCTCGACGTCTTTGGTCGGCAACGCGCTGCCCACCATCGTGGGCGAGTTCCGCGCGCAGGACGAGCTCGCCTGGGTCGCGAGCGCGCCGCTGCTGACGATGACCGCCTCCACGCCGCTGTGGGGCAGGCTGTCCGACCTGTTCGGGCGCAAGCGCATGTTCCAGCTCGCCCTGGTGGTGTTCATCGCCGCCTCCCTCCTGGCGGGCGCGTCGCAGAGCGTCGGCATGCTCGTCAGCGCCCGCGCCCTGCAGGGCATCGGCACCGGCGGTCTGTCGGCGCTGACCCAGGTGATCCTCGGCGACGTGGTGCTTCCGCGCGAGCGGGGCCGCTACTCCGGCTACATCGGCGCGGTCTTCGGCGTCTCCACGGTCGGCGGCCCGCTGCTCGGCGGGTTCATCGTGGACGCCCCGTGGCTCGGCTGGCGCTGGTGCTTCTACATCTGCGTCCCCTTCGCCCTGGTGGCCTTCGCCGTCATCCAGCGGGTGCTGCGCCACGACCGCGACCCCCGCGACGCCCGCGTCGACTGGTGGGGCGCCTTCGCCATCACCGGCGGGGCCAGCGCGCTGATGCTGCTGCTGTCGTTCGGCGGCGACGAGTTCGCGTGGAACTCCGGCTGGAGCTTCGGCCTGGGCGCCCTCGCGGCGGTGCTGGTCGCCCTGTCGGTCCTCGCCGAGCGCCGCGCCGCCGACCCCATCCTGCCGCCGCGCCTGTTCCGCGACCGCACCTTCGTCCTGGCCGGCGGCGCCTCCCTGCTCGTCGGCCTCGCCCTGTACGGCGCGATGACCTACCTGCCGCAGTACTTCCAGGTCGTCAAGGGCATGACCCCCACCATGTCCGGCATCATGACCACGCCACTGGTGCTGAGCCTGCTGGTGTCGGCCGTGGCCTCCGGGCGCGTGGTCACCCGCACGGGCCGCTGGAAGATCTTCCCGGTGGCGGGCCTGCTGCTGATCTGCGCCGGCAGCGCTCTGCTGTCGCTGCTGCGCACCGACTCCAGCGGCTGGAGCATCGGCCTGGACACCGCCCTGCTCGGCACCGGGTTCGGCTTCAGCATGCAGATGCTCGTCCTGGCCGCCCAGAACGCCGCGCAGGCGCGCGACATGGCCGTGTCCACCTCCGGCGTCTCCTTCTTCCGCAACCTCGGCGGAGCGGTGGGCGTGGCGGCCCTGGGAGCCCTGCTCACCACCCGGGTCAGGGACGAGATCACGGCCATGGTGGCCTCCGGCCGCGTCCCGGTCCCGGCGGGCGCCGACCTCGGTCTCGGCACCCCCGACGCCATCAGACGGCTGTCCCCGGCCCTGCAGCACATCGTCGTGGAATCCTTCACCGCCGCCATGCAGTCGGTGTTCCTCGCGTGCGTCCCGGCGGCCGTCATCGGCTTCGTCGCGGTGATCTACCTGCGCGAGCTGCCGCTGCGCTCCTCCCGCAACGCCCCGGCGAAGGCCGGCTGACCGTACAGTTCGGGACATGACCATCATGTACGAATCGCGGAGGGCCAGGGTCGCCGCCCTGCTGGCCGAGCGCGGGGTCACCGCCCTGCTGGTCACCCGCGGCGTCAACGTCCGCTACCTCACCGGCCTGGTCAGCTCGAACGCCGCCGTGCTCGTGCGCGCGGACGCCTCCGCGGTCCTCGCGACCGACTCCCGCTACATCGAGACCGCCCGCCGCGACTGTCCCGGGGTCGAGGTCGTCCAGGAGCGCGACGTGGCCGGCGGCCTGGCCTCGATGGCCGACCGGCCGGCGATCGAGGCCCACGACATGTCCGTGGCCCGCTACCGGCGGCTCGGCGGCGACCTGCCGCCGGTCGAGGGCCTGGTGGAGGCCGTGCGCGTCGTGAAGGACGAGCCGGAGATCCAGGCGCTGCGCACCGCGTGCGAGCTGACCGACCGCGCCTTCGCCGACGTGGTCGCCGCGATCGCGCCCGGCATGACCGAACGGCAGGTCGCCCGCGTCCTGGAGGCTCGCATGATGGAGCTCGGAGCCGACAAACCCGCCTTCGACACCATCGTGGCGAGCGGGCCGAACGGCGCCGTCCCGCACCACAGCCCCGGCGAGCGCCCCATCGAGCGCGGCGACCTGGTCACCATCGACTTCGGCGCCCTGTACGGCGGCTACCACGCCGACATGACCAGGACCGTCGCCGTCGGCCCGGTGGCCGGGTGGCAGCGAGAGCTGTACGACCTGGTCAGGGTGGCGCAACGCGCCGGGCGGCACGCGCTCGCGCCGGGGGCGTCCACGGCCGAGGTGGACGCCGCCGCGCGCGAGGTGATCGACGCCGCCGGGCACGCCGCGCACTTCGGCCACGGCCTCGGGCACGGAGTGGGCCTGGAGATCCACGAGGACCCGTTCCTGCGTCCCGCCGGTGCCGGTAGACTTGACGATCGGGTTCCGATCACCGTCGAGCCCGGCGTCTACCTGCCAGGCAGGGGCGGCGTCCGCATCGAGGACACCCTCGTGACGCGCGCCGGCGGCCCGGAGCTCCTCACCCGCACCACCAAGGAGCTGCTGGTCCTGTGAGGCGGAACGGCGCTCAGTGTGACCATGACGACGCAGGAGAGTAACGAGTGGCGACGACCAACGACCTCAAGACCGGCCTGGTGCTCAAGCTCGAAGGCGGCGACCTCTGGAGCGTGGTGGATTTCCAGCACGTCAAGCCCGGCAAGGGCGGTGCCTTCGTCCGCACCAAGCTCAAGAACGTGCTTTCCGGCAAGGTCGTCGACAAGACCTTCAACGCCGGCGTGAAGGTCGAGGTGGCCAACGTCGACAAGCGCGAGATGCAGTTCTCCTACCTCGACGGCGACGACTTCGTCTTCATGGACACCGAGACCTACGACATGCTGAACGTGTCGCGGGCGACCGTCGGCGACGCGGCCAACTACCTGCTGGAGAACACCCTGGCGACGGTGGCCGTCAACGAGGGCAACGTCCTGTACGTCGAGCTCCCGGCGGCCGTCGAGCTGCTCATCGCCCAGACCGAGCCCGGGCTGCAGGGCGACCGCTCGACCGGCGGCACCAAGCCCGCCACGCTCGAGACCGGCGCCGAGATCAAGGTGCCGCTGTTCATCACGACGGGTGAGAAGGTCAAGGTCGACACTCGCACCGGCGAGTACCTCGGCCGGGCCTGAGGTGTCGGCTCGGGGAAAGGCTCGCAGGCGCGCCCTTGACATCCTCTTCGAGGCGGAATTGCGCGACGAGCCGCCGGTCGGCGTGCTCGCCGAACGGGTGGAGCGCGCCGAGCCGCCCGTCAACGAGTACACCGCGACGCTGGTCGAAGGCGTGAGCCGCCACCGCTCGCGCATCGACGAGCTGATCTCGACCTACTCCGAGGGCTGGACCCTCGACCGCATGCCCGCCGTCGACCGCAACCTGCTGCGGGCCGGCACCTACGAGCTGCTTTGGGTCACCGACGTTCCCGAGGCGGTGGTCATCAGCGAGTGGGTGCACCTGGCCTCCGAGCTGTCCACCGACGAGTCGCCGCAGTTCGTCAACGGCCTGCTCGCCCGTTTCAAGCAGCTCAAGCCGTCTCTCGCCCTCTGAGGCCGGGCCGTGGCCCGCACGGCGTAGGCTGGGGCCGACCGACATGCTTTTAGGAGGCGAGCCGAAGTTGCGCACCGAAGGCGCCGCACGCCAGGCGGCCACCTCTCCGGCGGTGCGCACCGCCGTGGTGTGGGACGCGCTGCTGGCCGCGCTGGCCGGCCGGGTCGGCGCCACCGGGCGCGAGCGGCTCGACATCGTCGACGCCGGCGGCGGCACGGGCGGGTTCGCCGTGCCGCTCGCCGTGCGGGGCCACGCCGTCACGGTGGTCGACCCCAGCCCCGACTCGCTGGCCGCCCTCGAACGCCGGGCGGCCGAGGCGGGGGTGAGCGTCAAGGGCATCCAAGGCGACGCCTCCGACCTGCGCGAGCTGCTCGAGCCGGGCTGCGCCGACCTGGTGCTGTGCCACAGCGTGCTGGAGTACGTCGAGGACCCCGCGAGCGCCCTGGAGGCCGTCGCCGCCGTGCTCAGGCCCGGCGGGGTGGTCAGCGTCCTTGCGGCCAACCCGGTCGCCACGGCGATCCACCGCTCGCTGTCGGGCCATTTCGACGAGGCCCGCCAGGCGCTGGCCGATCCGTCCGGCCGGTGGGGCGAGCACGACCCGACGCCCCGGCGTTTCAGCGGCGAGGCGCTCGCCGGCCTGCTGGCGGCGGCCGGGTTCACCCCCGGTGAGGCCAGGGGCGTGCGCGTCTTCGCCGACCTGGTGCCCGGCCGGCTGCTGGACGGCGAGCCGGGGGCCGCGCGGGCGCTGATCGCGCTCGAACAGGCCGCCGCCGCCCACCCGGTGCTGCGCGACATCGCCACCCAGCTCCACTTCCTCGGGCACCGATGAGGGGCCCCTCGTGCCGGCGCACCCGCCGGATGGAACGTCCGTTCGGATAGGATGACCTCGTGTCGCGCAAGCAGGTTCTGCGGTCCGAGCCGGGGCTGCGCCAGGGCCCGGGCCGGGCCCCGCTGGCCGACGACACCGGCTGCCCGATCCTGCACGTCGACATGGACGCCTTCTTCGCCAGCGTCGAACTGCTCGACCGCCCCGAGCTGAAGGGCACCCCCGTGATCATCGGCGCCGCGGGCGCCCGGGGGGTCGTGCTCAGCGCCACCTACGAGGCGCGGCGGTTCGGGGTGCACTCGGCGATGCCGATGACCCGCGCCCGCCGCCTGTGCCCGCAGGCCGTGATCATCCCGCCCAGCCACGGCAAGTACTCCGAGGTCTCCAAGGGCGTGATGGAGATCTTCCACGCCATCACCCCCGAGGTCGAGCCGATCGCCTCCGACGAGGCGTTCCTCGACGTGCGCGGGGCCGTGCGCCGGCTCGGGCCGCCCGCCGAGATCGCCGCGCTCATCCGCGCCCAGGTCGCCGAGCGTCACGGCATCACGTGCTCGGTCGGCGTCGCGAGCAGCAAATTCGTCGCCAAGCTCGCCTCCCGGCACTGCAAGCCCGATGGCCTGCTGGTCATCCCCCCCGACGGGGTCGTGGAGTTCCTCCACCCGCTGCCGGTCGCCGCCCTGTGGGGCGTCGGCGAGCGCACCGAGCAGGCCCTGGTGCGCCTCGGGATCAAGACCGTGGGCGATCTGGCCCACGTGCCCGCATCGACCCTCCAGCGCGAGTTCGGGGCCGTCGGGGCCCATCTGGCGGCCCTCGCCTGGGGGCGCGACGAGCGCAGGGTCACCCCGCACGCCCCCGACAAGAGCATCGGCGCCGAAGAGACCTTCTCCCACGACGTGGACGACCCCGAGGCCATCCAGCGCGAGTTGCTGCGGCTGTCCGAGCGGGTGGCCGCCCGGCTGCGCGCGGGCGGCCACGTCGGCCGCACGGTGAGCGTCAAGCTCCGCCGCTCCGACTTCACGACGATCACCCGCTCGCGTACGCTCCGTGAGGCGACCGATGTGGCGAAAGAGATATATGCCACTGCCTGTGCGCTCTACCGGGCCGCCGGTCTCGAGCGCGTACGGCTCCGTCTGGTCGGCGTGCGGGTCGAGAACCTCCGTCCCGCCGGCACCGCGACGCATCAGCTCGGTCTCGGAGAACGGGAAACGGGCTGGCGGGAGGCCGAAATGGCGATGGACCGCGCCACGCGGAGGTTCGGCCCCGAGGCGGTCCGCCCGGCTTCACTCGTTCGCCCTCGGTTCGATGGAATGGATCTATGACGTCACCTCCGGTTTGGTCTACGTTGGACGTTTTCTTTCGCCTACGTCTACAGCCTCGTATTCTGGGGATAACCGACCGCGAGGTCCGGACACCCTGTGGTGCCCGTTGCCGTCTTCCCCGACTAGGGGCCGTCCTTGGGAGGCGCCGTGCCGCTCTCTGAGCACGAGCAGCGCTTGCTCGACCAGATCGAGCAGGCCCTTTATGCCGAGGACCCGAAGTGGGCCAATACCGTTCGGATCAGTGATCCGCGCAACCACTACAAGCGCCGCCTGGTCAAAGCCGCCATCGGCTTCGTCCTGGGTGTCGTCCTGTTGATGGTCGGCGTCGTGGCACCCGACCTGATCCCGCTCAGTGTCGTCGGCTTTGTGGTCATGCTCGCCGCATGCATGTGGGGCCTGTCGTGCTGGAAACGCATGAACGGGTTCGGCGGTGAGACCAGGCCGGGCGCCACCGGCAAGCCGGACCGCCGGCGGGCCGCGAAGCCGAGTTTCATGGAGCGCATGGAAGAGCGCTGGCGCCGCAGGGGCGAAGAACGCTGATCCGCCGCGGCGGGCCCCTGTGATCCCACGGCGACGGCCCGCCCCCGGCGGCACGGTGCGCTCCTCCCACTCCAGCGACCCGACGGCGACCTCTCACCCGCCCGAATCTCCGCACGCACGGTGACCATCCCCTCCACCCACCGCGACTCCGCACCCGCGTGTCATCACCGCGGAAGATTTTCGCTCGGAGAACACTCGCCCCCGCGCGCGCGACCGCGAAGGCCCTCACGTGGAAGGTGCGGCGTGAAGGCCCGCAGGTCGCCTGCGGGCCTACGGCGACGGGTGGCGGGTCAGCGGCGGGAGGCGGTCAGCACCCGCTCCTCCACGGGGTCGGCGCCGGTGGGCTCGGCGGCGTCGCGGCGGCGCGGCCACAGGCGCAGCGTCTCCAGCCGGTCGAACCCGTCGAGCACCTTCTCCCCGGCGTGCCTGAGCCGGCGCAGCGTGGAGGGCGGCAGCAGCGTGGCCCGCAGCCGCCGCCCGCGCGTGACCCCGGCGCGCAGGGCGTCCCGCACGCGCCGCAGATCGCCGTCCAGCGGGCGCACCGGCCCCGGCGTCCGCGCGTACCGCATGCGCTCCTCGGCCGCGGCGATGGCCGTGACCGAGACGGCGGCGTCCTGGTCCAGCCCGCACTGCTCGGCGATCCTGCGCGCCAGGGCGCGCGGGCTCTCGCTCGCCTCGTGGCCCAGTCCGAGGTCGTACAGCGTGTCGATCAGCTCCTGCCAGGACCCGTGCACGGCCTCGCCCAGGTGGGCCGCCGGCGCCGGGACCCGCCCCTGCGTCCGCACCTTTGACGGTCCGACCATGCCCGCCCGCCTCTCCGGCGGTGCGGCGGTGCCCGCCGGTACCTCCGGCGAGGTGGCGTCCAAGGCGAGCCCGCCGACGCCGGCCCTCGCCCAGGCACGCCGGCGCCGGCGGCGTACCACCGTCCGCGCGGCGGCCGGGATGAGCCCGATGAGCAGCACGATGCCCACGCCGATGCCGATCTTGCCGGCCAGGGGCACGCCGGGGTCCACGGCGACCGGGTCCACCGGCAGGCCGGTATCGGGGTCGCGGGGGGTGCGCCCGCGGGCCCCGAGCGCGCCGGCCGGGTCACCGGTCTCGGTCCCGTCGCTCGGCCCGGCGCTCGGGACGTCCCCGGGGGCGGCGGCGTCGACGGGCGGGCGGCTGTAGTCGGGGACGCGGGCGGTGGCCTGTCCGAGGCCGCCGGCCGGGGTGGGCTCGAACCGCAGCCAGCCGGCCCCCTGGAAGTACAGCTCGGGCCAGGCGTGCAGGTCGTGGGTGCGCACCTGCCAGGTCCCGCCGATGAAGCTGCCGCCGGTGTAGCCGATGCCGACGCGCGCGGGGATGCCAAGGACGCGGGCCATCACCGCCATGGCCGCGGCGAACTGCTCGCAGTAGCCGGCGCGGTTGCGCAGGAAGTCGGCCAGCGCGTCGTTGCCGTTGCCCTGGGTGGCCAGGCTGTAGACGAAGTCGCCGCCGGTGAACCACGACTGCAGCTTGACCGCCATCTCGTAGGGCGTGTCGGTGTCGGAGACCCGCTCGTGGGCCAGCGCCCGGATCTGCCGCGGCAGATCCGGGGGGAGGGCCAGGTAGCGCGTCAGGATCTCGGGATCGGAGGCGGGGAGCATCGCCCGCAGCTCCTCGGCGGGCGGCTGAGGCTCCTGCCCGGTGACGCTGTAGGTCTGCCCGCCGGCCGTGTCGCGCGTGGAGAACACCATCAGGCTGCTCTGGTCGGCGCGCCAGTCGCCATCGACCCGCACCGTGGAGGACGGGTAGGGCAGGGGCAGGAAGCTGAGCCCCTCCACGTCGTCGCTGACGGTGATCCGGGTGCTGAACGGCTTGAGCGGGACCAGCGTCGACAGGCCGGGCGGCGGGGGCATCGGCCCCTCCGAGACGCGGTCCTCGGGCCGCCCCTTGGGCTGCGACATCGTCCACTGTGCGCCGTCGAAGGTGTCCAGGGCGTACATGCGCAGGTAGCGCGGGACGTTGTCGTTGTTGCTGTAGGTCAGCACCGTGGCGTTCGCCGGCTGGGTGAGCTGGCCGCGCAGGCTGGCGATCGGGTTGGGGATGGTGATCGTGTTGCCGCCCCTGCCGTCGCCCGACCCCACGCCGAAGCCGAACAGCGGGCTCGGCTCCAGCGTCGGCAGCAGCGCGGGCAGCACGATCGCCAGGGCGATCGCCGCGAAGCCGATGCGCTTGCCGGTCACCGACAGCGGGGCGGTGTCCACCTGCGCGCGGGCGCCGGTGCCGCGCGAGCGGCGCACCAGGACGGCGCGGCCCCAGTGACTGAGGCGCTCGCGCCCGTCGGCGGTGAGCAGCCCCACGTACCCGAGGGCGCCGATGATGAACGCCGGCCAGCCGATCGGGTCGGTCAGCACCGCCGCCGGGACGGTGAACAGGGCCAGCAGCGGCAGCCCGGCCAGCGCCGCTCGGCGCAGCCGCACGGCCGTCAGGTCGACCAGCACGGCGATCAGGCCGATGCCGCCCACCGCGAGCAGCGCGATCGGCGGATGGTCGGGCACGGGCGCCGCGTAGTGCTGGATGTCCGACAACCCCTGCCCGAGCAGCCCGGCCAGGGAGAGGGCGGAGTCCTTGGTGGGGAGGATCCAGGCCCAGTTGTCGTCGCGGGTGAACACCACCGTGAGGTAGACCCCGAGCACGAGAAGCTCGGCCGGGGGGCCGAGCCATCGCGGCGTGGTGTGGCGCGCGGTGAGCACGGACGCGGCGACGATCACGATGATCGCGCCCATGCCCGCCCAGAACCAGGTGCCCCCGCGGAACAGCGGGTAGAGGGTGAGGGATGCCGCGGCCGTGGCCAGGCCCGCCGCGATCGGAAGTCTCATGCGGCGTCTCCTGCCGTCATCGGTTCCGGCGGGCCGGCGTACCGGCCGCTCTGGCCGGCCTCCTGCCAGACGGCCGCCAGGGAGGTGCCCGCGGGCAGCCGCACGACGCGCCAGCCCGACCCGGCCAGCACGGCCCGCGCCGTCTCGAACGACTCGTCCACCTGCGGATGGTGGGCGGGGGTCTGCTGCCAGCCGCGCACGTCGAGCATGACGGCGACGCCGGTGACGCCGCCGGTGCGCAGCCGGGCGAGCGCCTGGGCCTCCTCGGCGTCCAGGTCGCCGAGGACGGCGACGATGAGGCCGTCACCGCCGCCCTGGCGCAGCGCGGTGACGCCGGACTCCAGCGAGCGGGCGGTGCTCTGCCGCACGACGGCGAGCGCGTCCAGCAGGGCGTGCCCGCCCCCGGAGTCGGGCAGGTGCTGGGCGCCCTGGTCGGTGACCAGCCGCAGGCCGAGACCCTCGCGGGCCAGCTGCATCCCGATCGAGGCGGCGGCCGAGACGCCCACCTCGAAGGACGAGCGCGGGCCCTCGCCGCGGTGGGCGTGCCTGCGGGTGTCCAGCAGCAACGCGCCCCGGCTCTGCCACTGCTGCTCCTCGCGGCGGACCATCAGCTCGCCGTACCGCGCGGTCGAGCGCCAGTGCACCCGGCGCAGGTCGTCGCCCTGGCGGTACTCGCGCGGGCCGATGTCGTCGTCGCCGGCCGCCGCCACGCTGGTGCTGCGGCTGTCGCCGCCGCCGGTCAGCTCGCCCGACAGGCGCACGTGGGGGAGCGGCACGACCTCGGGGATGACCATCAGCGTGTCGGTGGCCGTGAACGCGCGGGTCAGCTCGACCAGGCCGAACGGGTCGGCGATGCGCACCGACAGAGGCCCGATGGGGAACCGGCCGCGAAGGTCGGAGCGGACCTTGTAGTCGATCTCCCGGACGCCGCGCGACTCCACCCGGTCAAGGACGAACCGGGGACGGGTGCCGACGGCGTAGGGGACGGTGTCCTCGATCAGCAGCAGCCCCGTGGGCAGCCGTGTGACGTTCTCCAGCCGCACGGTGACCGTGCTGTCGGAGCCGACCTCGACCCTCGCGGGGTCCAGCCGCCGCGCGCAGCTCAGGCGGTAGCGGGTGCGGACCACGACCAGGGCGGCGATCAGCGGCAACGCGATGATGAGCACGCTCACCCGCAGCAGGTCGTGCTCGCCGAGGAAGAAGGCGCACAGCAGGGCCGCGGCGCCCGAGGCCAGGAACGAGCGGCCGCGCGAGGTGAGCGCCCGGAGCCCCGCCATCACCGTTCCGGCCCCTCCCCGCCGTACCCCCTCTCCCGGCTGTCCGGCACCGGGACGCGGTGGACCAGCTCGGCCAGGACGTGCTCGGGACGGCGGCGCCGGCCCTGGGCCTCCAGGCTCGGGAGCAGGCGGTGGGCCAGCACCGGGACGGCCAGCTCCTGCAGGTCGTCGGGGATGACGTAGTCGCGCCCGGCGAGCGCGGCGTGGGCGCGGGCGGCGCGCACCAGGTGGAGGGTCGCGCGCGGCGAGGCGCCGAGCCGCAGGTCGGGGGACTGGCGGGTGGCGGACACCAGGTCGATGGCGTACTTCTTGATCGGCTGGGAGACATAGACGGCGCGCACGGCGTCGATGAGGGCCTGCACCTCCGCGGTCGTGGCGACCGGCTCCAGCTTGTCCAGCGGCGAGGAGGCGCCGTGGGAGTCGAGCATCTTCAGCTCGGCGGCGGCCTCGGGGTAGCCCATCGCGATGCGGGCGGTGAAGCGGTCGCGCTGCGCCTCGGGGAGGGGGTAGGTGCCCTCCATCTCGATCGGGTTCTGGGTCGCGATGACCATGAACGGCGCCTCGAGGTGGTAGGTGACGCCGTCGACGGTGACCTGGTGCTCCTCCATGCATTCCAGCAGCGCCGACTGGGTCTTGGGGGAGGCGCGGTTGATCTCGTCGCCGACGACGATGTTGGCGAAGACCGGGCCGGGCTTGAACTCGAACTCGCGGGACTGCTGGTTGAAGGCGCTGACGCCCGTGATGTCGCTGGGAAGCAGGTCGGGGGTGAACTGGACGCGGCGCACGGGGCAGGCGATCGAGCGGGCCAGCGCCTTGGCCAGCATGGTCTTGCCGACGCCCGGCACGTCCTCGATGAGCAGGTGCCCTTCGGCGAGGAGCACCGTGAGGGTGAGCCGGACGACGTCGTCCTTGCCCTCGATGACCGATTCGATCGCCTCACGGATCCGGTGCGCAGTGGCGACCAGACCTTCCAGCTCCTGTCCGACATCGTGGGTTATTCCCACCGGGCCTCCATGAGGGTGTGGCAGCCCCACGCCTGGATCGTTTCGCGGGGGGCTTTGCTTTCCTTTTCCATTGTGCGTACCGACACTACGGTGCCGTGCGTTCCAGGGCGACTATCCGTCATATTCGGGATGAACAGCCCTAGTGTTCTTCTCCGCGGTCGCGTTCAGGTGCCGCCGATGTGCGAATCCCGTGACACTGCGCCGCGTCCGGGGCCTCCCCTTTCCCCGGCCCGGGCGGCGGCCGGCCGGCCGCCCCGCTTCCCGCCGACCCGCCCTCGCCTGGGGCGCTCCACTATTCCCCACCCGCCTCGCCGGGGGTGCTCCACTTTCCTCCACCGGTGCCGGGTGCCGGCGGCACCACTTTTCCCCACCCGCGCCGCCGGTGTCGGGCGCTCCGCCTTTCTCCGCCGCCGTGCGCACCGCGGCCGCGTCCTGCTCAGCCCGGAAAGGAGGCGGGCGCAGGCCGGTTCGAGTGGTGGCGAGAAGGCGGTGCGACACGCCCGGGGCATGTGCGGCGACTCGAGGCGCTCCACTTCGCTCCACCGCTGCTGACCTGCGCAAACGCCGGGCGTATATCGGCGCGGCGCGGTCTGGATCAGTTGACGGTGGGGAGAAGTGGAGTATGGTGGTGCGCAGTGGAGGGGCTGGGGTAGTAGCGACCAGTCTTTCCACGTGGCACGGGAGGTGGGGCCGGTGTTCCTCGGCACCCATCAACCGCGTCTGGACGAGAAAGGACGACTGTTCCTGCCGGCGAAGTACCGTGAGGAGCTGGCGGAGGGTCTTGTGATCACCAAGGGCCAGGAGCGGTGCCTCTACGTCTTTCCCGTAGAGGAGTTCCAGCGCATCACCGAGGCGCTGCGTACCGCGCCCGTGACAGCCAAGGCCGTCCGCGATTACAGTCGTGTCTTCTTCGCCAGTGCTTCCGACGAGACGCCCGACAAACAGGGGCGGATCACCATTCCCCAGAGCCTGCGCGAGTACGCGGGCCTCCGCCGAGACTGTGTGGTCATCGGGGCCAACACCCGGCTGGAGATCTGGGACGCGACGGCCTGGGACACCTATCTGGCCGACCAAGAGCAGGCGTTCTCCGAGCTGTCGGAGGAGGTGCTGCCAGGAGTTCTTTGACACTAGGTCGACTCGTCGGTGAAAACGTCGTTCGGCGAGGTCTCCACCCGCTCCCATGGTGCCGGGAAGGTTCCCCGGTCACCGCGGCGCCACCGCCAGCTGATGCACCTTCCCCGGTGTCAGGTGGCGGGGCGCGAAGAGGGGACGCGGATGGGGACCTGGCCGGGCGAGCCGTTCAGTGGCGCGGGGGCGTGGCCCTCCGGCGAGGTGACCGAAAGCAAGGCCGCGAATCCGCGAGCAGGACGTGTCCGGGGGCCATGGACACGACCGAGGCGGCAAAAGGGGGTTAGACCATGCATGTCCACGATCACGCCGAGCCGGGCGGTCACGTCCCGGTGATGCTTCAGCGCGTCCTCGAACTGCTCGCGCCCGCGCTCGAAGGTCCGAGCCCCGTGGTGGTGGACGCCAACCTCGGGCTGGGCGGGCACGCCGAGGCGCTGCTCGCCGCGCACCCGGGCCTGCACCTGGTCGGCATCGACCGCGACCCGACCGCCATCGAGCGCTCCACCGCGCGCCTCGCGCCGTACGCCGCGCGCACCACCCTGGTGCGGGCCGTCTCCGACGAGCTTCCCGAGGTGCTGGCGCGCGCCGGCCATCCCCGCGTCGACGGCGCCCTGTTCGACCTCGGGGTGTCCTCCCCGCAGCTCGACGAGGCCGGCCGCGGGTTCGCCTACTCCTATGACGCCCCGCTGGACATGCGCATGGACCCCGAGCAGGCGCTCACCGCCGACGGCGTGGTCAACACCTACTCCGAGGGAGAGTTGACGCGCATTCTCCGCGACTACGGCGAAGAGCGTTTCGCCGCCCGCGTCGCGCGGTTCATCGTGCGCGAGCGGGAGGCCGAGCCGATCACCTCCACCAAGCGGCTGGCGGAGATCGTCCGCGAGGCGATCCCCGCCGCCACCCGCCGTACCGGCGGAAACCCCGCAAAAAGAACGTTCCAGGCGTTACGCATCGAGGTGAACGGGGAGTTGTCCGCTCTCGAAGGAGCGCTCCCCGCGGCACTCGACGCACTGAAGGTCGGAGGGCGCGTGGTCGTGCTCTCCTACCACTCACTGGAGGACCGGCTGTGCAAGCAGGTCCTCACGGCGCGAACCAGGGACACCAGCCCTCCGGGGCTGCCCGTCCCGCTGCCGGCCCACCAGCCGCGGTTCCGTCTGGTGACGAGGGGAGCCGAGCTCCCAGACGAGGAGGAGGTGGCGCGCAACCCGCGCGCCGCCTCGGCCAGGTTGCGGGCGGCAGAGAGGATCCGGGAGCCGGAATGAGCATCGACAAGGAGACAACGCAGACCGACGGCGGCACGGCGACCGCCGTCGGCGAACGCCCCGTGCGCGCGGCGCGCGGCGCCCGTGTGGCCCCCGCGCCGGCCCGGCCCGACCGCACCGTCCGGCGCGCGGCGCCGCCCCGCGGCCCGAAGCGCGAGGCCGTGCCCATGCCCGAGCGG